>JABJBP010000140.1 GCA_018665815.1 Rhodospirillaceae bacterium | reverse complement strand
GCGCTTGCCTCCTCGCAAAGCTCGTCGGTTCCATAGCCAAACTGGGATGGTGGGGCTGCCGGGTCTCTAATTGGTTGGAAATCTGTGTTACCGACGGGCGGAAGCCCGGAGGCAAGCGCAACGCGCGCCGGGCCTAATGGCCCGTAAGCCAAGCGAACGGAGTGAGCACCCGGCGCCTGAGGGGCTATAAATAAAACCTCACGCGGTTTCTAAAAACCGCGTGAGGTGCTCGTCGCGGTCCCCAAACAGGATTTGGGTCAGCGTCAGACGTTTGACGTAGTGTGACAAGGCATATTCATCCGTGACGCCGACACCGCCGTGCATCTGGACGGTTTTTTCGGCGACGAAGCGTGCTGCTTTGTCGATATAGGCTTTGGCGCCCGATATCGTGTGGCGGCGCGTGATCGGATCATCACCCGCCATCGCGGCAGCCGCCCAGTAGACCATGGAGCGCGCGTATTCGACCTCGCTCAAGATATTCGCCATGTCGTGCTGCAAGACCTGAAAACTGCCGATCGGCTGGCCGAACTGCTGGCGAGTTTTGAGATACTCCAAGGTCAAATCCTTGGCGCATTCCATGGCGCCCAGACTTTCCGCCGCCATCGTCAGAACTGCCCAGTCTTCGACCTCGGACAAGATGGCCACGGCATCACCGCCACTGGTCAGCCGCGCGCTCAACGGCACCACCACGTCCTTCAATTCAAGATCAGCGGCACCGCGCCCATCAACAAGGCGGTATGGGTTCCGTTTGACGCCATTGGCATCGGTTTCCACCACGAATATGTCCACATCGTCGCCTTCAAGCTTCGCGGAAACCGCGATCCAGGCCGCCGCGTCGGCGCCAATGACGACGGCCTTGGCACCATTCAATCGCCATCCTTCGCCGGTTTCCACCGCCGTCGTCGCAACGTTTTCCATCGCATAACGCTCACCCGGCTCATACAAGGCGACGGCACCGGGCTGTTCACCGGACAACAGACCCGGCATGCGCAAAGTGCGCTCGGTGGCGTCACTGGCAAGATCAAGCAGGCGGACCGCCATGACGGCGCTCGACAAAAACGGCTCAAGAGACAGATGCCGGGCCAATTCCTCGGCGACGACCATCAACTCCGCAGCGCCACCACCAAACCCGTCAGAATCTTCCGGCGCCAACAAGCCCGTAAATCCCGATTCTGCGATGGTGGACCACATGGCCGGACTATGGAACGTTGCGGCATCTTCCAAAACGGCGCGGCGCTTGTCGAAATCGTAATCGGTCTGGAAGGCTTTCGACAAGCTTTCGCGGATCAGAACCTGTTCTTCGGTGAGGGTAAAATCCATGACCTCGCCCCCTACAGACCAAGCAACTGCTTGGCGATGATGTTGCGCTGAATTTCATTGGACCCGCCATAGATCGACGCCTTGCGCCGGTAGAAATAATACGGCGTCGCAGCGGCGGCGAAGGCCGGCCCGGCTGGCTCGCCATTCCAACTGGCGTCCAGGGCATCGGGAATAAACGGTGCGGCATAGGTGCCGGCGGCTTCCATGGTCAGGGTCGCCAGCGTTTGCTGGATTTCCGAACCTTTGATTTTGAGGATCGATGAAATCGGCCCCGGCGCGCCCTTGTCCTTTTCCTCGATCAGCATCCGAAGGTTGGTGATCTCCAAGGCTTTCAATTCAAGCTCTAGCTCCGCCATTTTGGCTTGAAACAAGGGGTCCTCGCTCAACGGCTTTCCGCGTCGCTTCTCGGTCTTGGCGATCATTTTCAAGCGCGCGAACTCGGATTTTGACTGTCCAACACCGGCAATGCCGGTGCGTTCATTGGACAACAGGAATTTCGCGTAGTCCCAACCCTTATTTTCCTCGCCGACCAAATTCTTCGCCGGCACGACAACATCGTCGATGAACACTTCATTGACCTGATGCTCGCCGTCCAACGTCATGATCGGGCGCACCGTAATCCCCGGCGACTTCATGTCGATCAGCAGAAATGATATCCCTTCTTGTTTTTTCACCTCGCGATCGGTGCGGACCAGAGTAAACATCCAATCCGCCCAATGCGCCTGGGTGGTCCAGGTTTTCTGGCCGCTGACGATGTAATTATCACCGTCGCGTTGGGCGCGTGTACCCACAGCGGCCAGGTCCGATCCGGCGCCGGGCTCGGAAAAGCCCTGGCACCAAAATTCGTCACCGCTCAGGATCGGGCCCAAAAACCGTTCCTTCTGCCAGTCGTCGCCGAAATGGATGACCACCGGGCCGACATAGTTAAGACCGAAATTCGGCAACCGGGGCATGCCTGCGGCGAAGGCTTCCTCATCAAAAATATGAACCTGGATCGGGTCCCAACCCGCACCGCCATGTTCCACCGGCCACTTCGGCGCAATCCAGCCGCGCTCGGCCAAGGCCTTATGCCAGGCAATCACTTCGTCCTTGGTCAGGTGCATGCCATGGCGCGCGTCCTCGCCCAGCGCCAATTGGGCTTTGTCCGCCATGAAAGCCCGGACCTCGTCGCGAAATGCGATTTGGTCTTCGTCATATGTCAATTGCACGTCATGTCCTCCCGCGCGGGCTGGAACCGCTCGCTCTCAAGGGTAGTTTTCACGGATAGGCCTCTTGTGTGTCAAAGGGTTTCACTGAAGGTTTTCACCGGATGGAACGCTTCAATCCACGTGCCCGCAACAAAGGGGGTGAAAATTGCCGACAAAAAGACTAAATCTATGGCAGGGCTCGACGCGGGCCGAAATTTAATGAATCAAACCATCCCAGAGGAAGACAGCATGACCATCAATGTAGGCGACAAAATCCCGTCCGTAGGCTTGGCGACCATGGGTGCCGAGGGACCGGAGGGCATCTCCACCGACGACATTTTCTCAGGCAAGAAAGTCGTGATCTTCGGCCTGCCCGGCGCCTTCACACCGACATGTTCGGCCAAGCACCTGCCAGGCTTCGTCGAACACGCCGACGCCATCAATGCAAAGGGCGTCGACACCATTGCGTGCATCTCGGTGAATGACGCGTTCGTCATGGGCGCCTGGGGCAAAGACCAGAACGTCGGCGACAACGTGATGATGCTTGCCGACGGCAGCGCCGACTTCGCCGAAGCCACAGACCTAGTGCTCGATCTGACCGCCCGCGGCATGGGCATCCGCAGCCAGCGGTTTTCCATGTTGGTTGACGATGGCGTGGTCAAAAGCGTCAATGTCGACGAAGGCACGTTTGAGAAGACCAGCGCCGAACAGATGCTGAGTGATCTTTAATCACCTGACACGAAATAGTATTCGCATGGGGGCCGGCGGCGACGCTGGCCCCTTTTGTGTTTAAGTGCCGCAGCCCTCGTATTCTTCACAAAACCGCCGCCCTTCAGCGACCAACCATTCGCGGAACGCCTTTACCAGCGGTTTTTCAGCGCGCCCTGGCGGGCTGATGGCAAAATACGATAAATTGAACGGACATTCGAAATCCGGAAATAACCGTACGAGGCGCCCCGAACCAACATCATCCCAGGCATGCGCACCACGCGCCAAAGCGACGCCTTGTCCGTCAAAGGCCGCCTGCAGCGCCATATTCGAATCAGGGAAGTGACTCTCTTCACTGAGCGCCTTCACATACACGTCTTCCGGTACCCCCGCCGTATCAAACCAATATTCCCAGGTCGGTGTCAGAATTTCGTGGTGGCGCAACAACAGCGGATAGTTGACCAGATCGGCAGGACTTTCCGGCGCGCCGTGAGTTTCCAAAAACCGTGGGCGGCAGACGGGAAAGATCGATTCGTTCATGATGAATTCAACGTCATAACCCGGATACTCACCACGGCTCATATGCACGGCAATATCGGCGTCACTGCCATCGAATGAAACGGTCTCATGCATACTGGTCGACAGCCAGACATCGGCGTCACCGTGCGCTTCACGAAACCGTTGCAGGCGCGGCACCAGCCATTTGACCGCGAATGACGGCAAGGCTTCCACCCTGAGCACCGTGTCATCCGGGGTATGATGGATGGTTTCCAACGTATCCTCCAACCGCGTAAAGAAATCGCGGACGACCGCCGCCAATGCGCGGCCCGCCGGCGTCAATTCCAGTCCTTTCTTGCGGCGCTCGAATAATTTCGCGTCCCACAATTCTTCCAGGTGCTTGATCTGATGGCTGATGGCGCTCTGGGTGACGTTCAACTCACCGGCGGCGCGTGTAAAACTCAGGTGCCGGGCCGACGCTTCCAGAGCCTTCAGGGCCGCTGCTGGCGCTGTGTGATACTTCATGAGCTCAATCCACACATGAATAATCATTCATGTTTAACATGAGAAAGCATATTTAGGAAACCGCATAAAACAGGCGTATATACTCTGCAACACAGAGATTGAAACCGCCAACCCATGAGGTGATAAAATGTTTAATACGAAAAAGAACGACCGCAGCCCGTCATGGTACCCCGGCGCCCAAGCCATCAAAGACCGCTGGGGAACCCAAGTGAATGCCGATGTCACGGGTCGTGAATTCCGCCCGGCAGCCCAGGCCATCGGCGGTGACGTCAATACGCTGCGCTGGAGCCTCGGTTTGATGTAATCGGCGATTTCCGGTTCAATTCGAAACCGGTCCGCTGACATCACAATCGAGGTAACCCGTGGCATCTACACAAGTCTCTCTCCCCGAAAACCTCCCAAACTCCCAGACCGTGGCGCGGCTAGACATATACGTCTTCCGCGCCACAGTTTTGAAGCCCGTCGTAACATCCTTCGGCACGATCCCCAGCCGTTCTTCGGTGCTGTTGCGCCTCACGGACAATGACGGCGCCACGGGTTGGGGGGAAATTTGGGGAAACTTTCCAACGATCACATCTGAATACCGCGCTAATTTGGCCGCCTGGGCGCTGCCTGAATTGGTACTCGGACAGACCATTTCCGCCGTATCGAAATTCATGGCCGGCGTTGTTGAAGCCCTCAAAGTTCTGGAAGTCCAAAGCGATGAGCCTGGGCCAATTGCCGGGATCGCGGCAGGCCTCGATCAGGCATTGTGGGATTTGGCCGCGCGAAAGGCCGGCCTACCGCTACGCACATTGTTGAACAGCGAGGCTTCTAATCGTGTGCCCGCTTATGCCTCGGGCCTCAATCCGCAGGACGCCGTCGAGGTTGCCGAACAGTCCCGCCAGCGCGGTTTTCGCGGATTCAAATTAAAGATCGGCTTCGGCGATGATATCGACACGCCCAATCTGGAACGCATCACCGATGGCCTGGGCACGGGCGAGACCCTATACGCCGACGCCAATCAGCGCTGGTCGCCCGAAGACGCGGCGGCGAAGTTGCCGACCTTAGAGAAATTCAATCTGGGCTGGGTGGAGGAACCCATCCGTGCCGATCAACCAGCTGAGGCATGGCGCACTGTGCGCACGGCGGCAACCATGCCCCTTGCCGGCGGTGAAAACCTGCGCGGTGGCACGGCCTTTACCGAAGCGCTGGAATGGCTCGACTTCGTACAACCGGACGCCGGCAAATTGGGCGGCATCTCGGGGTGCCATGCCATCGCCGTCCAGGCACTGAACGCCGGGCGCACGTACTGCCCGCACTGGCTCAGCGGCGCCGTCGGACTGATGCATTCCGCCAACCTTCTGGCCGCCGCCGGCGGACCCGGTGTGCTGGAAATGGACGTCAACGAGAACCCCATTCGCGACGCCACGCTGGACGGTGCCATCACGTTGGAAGACGGCGCCGCCGTGTTGCCCGACACCTCCGGCATCGGCATCGATCCCGACCCGGCAGCGCTGGCTGAATGGGCGGTTTCGCACCAAAATTTTCAATCCTAAAAGTCAAAATTTCAATCTCAGATAACTACAAGGTGACTCATGGCTAAATCCACACAAGACGCCATTGAAGAAATGGTCGATGCCCTCGCAGCCCGGGAATACCCCGACTGGACCTTGCGCCAACGCCTTGCCATCGGCTGTCGCATCTTGGCCGACAACGGACATGGCAGCGGTCTAGCCGGCCAATACACGGCGCGCGGCGAAGAGCCCGGCACCATGTGGACGCTGCCCTATGGAATGGGCTTCGAAGAGGTCAAAGCGTCGGACTACTTGTTGGTCGATGACGACTTGAACGTTCTTAAAGGCGGCGCAAAGCCGAATATGGCGAACCGCTTCCACCTCCACGTCTACCGGGCGCGGAGCGACATCCAAGCGATTGTTCATACTCATCCGGTCCACAGCTCAGCCCTATCGATGATCGGCGAGCCGCTGCACGTATCGCACATGGACACCGCCATGCTCTACGACGACGTGGCCTTCCTGCCCCATTGGCCGGGCGTGCCCTTCGGCGACGAAGAGGGTGAGATTATCTCCGAAGCCATCGGCGACAAGAACGCCATCTTGTTGGCCCACCACGGCATGATGACCGCCGGGCCGACCATCGAAGCGGCGGGCGTCATGGCGGTATTTTTTGAACATGCGGCACGCATGCAACTGCTAGCCATGGCCGCCGGAAAAATTAAAGACATCGAGCCGGACCTGGGCAAGCAAGCCCATGATTGGCGCCATGCCCCGGGCGCCATGGCCACGACGTTCCATTACTACGCACGGATCGCCCTTGAAAAGCACTCGCCGGTGATTTTGGATTGAGTCAAGATGCAACCAGACAGGTGACGAAACACAATTCGTTAAGGTCACACGCGGTGCCTACCGATGGCACCAGCCCTGAAGTCATCGCTGCCATCAAGGTCGTAAGGACCAGCCTGTGAGAATCACTACAATTCAATTTGAATTCAAATCAGGTGGCGAAAACATTGGTAGGTTGCAGGGCCATAGCATTGCCTTCATGATCTGCAAAAGGTGAATTATTAAGAGAGAAAACCAATTATAGGTAGTCGGGACATGAGACGTTCGTTGATAGCTTTCGTTCTAGGCATTTGCATTTTAACTCTTCCGCGTTCGACGGATGCACGGCAATTGCGCACTACACTCGCGATACTCGCCCAGGATTACGTCATCATTCAAGATCAGAGAAGTCCACATGAAGTCGTGATGGTATTCTGGATTACGCCGCAACTGGTCGGTAAACAACCCAGCGCCGAGAAAGCCAAACAAATTTTGACCGATCACGCCCTTGTCGGCGTTGTCCATGCAAAATTCGATACTCAAGGCCGGACCAATTTCGAAAAGGCGAATGCGCCCAGTCTCAAAACTTTGGCCGGAAGACAAATTAAACAGCTGACGTCTGAATCCATCTCGCCGGCCGCGCAGGGCGTGGTCACAGTTTTCCAACAGATTTTTACCAAGACGCTCGGGCCCATGGGCCAAGGAACCAAATGGTATGTTTATGATGGGAAGCCGATTTCCAGCTGTGGGAATGGCGGGTTTTTTGTCAAATTCGCCGGCGTTGAATACGACTATAAGACCCCTATTCCGGGGTGCCCGAAAGCCAAATAGGCGCCAGGAGCCGCTCCAGCGTACTGACCACTGTCTAATTGAGCGTGTTCATCATTACTCACCGCCGTCAGCGGCGATCATTGCCGCAGCCGCGCTCGCCAATTCATCGACGCGTTCGTTCTCGGCGTGCCCGGAATGGCCTTTTACCCATCGCCAATCCACCGTGTGATCGGCGGTGGCGGCGTCCAGGCGTTGCCAGAGATCGACGTTTTTGACCGGCTTTTTTGCTGCCGTCTTCCAGCCCTTTTTCTTCCAGCCATGGATCCACTTGGTGATGCCATCTTTCACATAAGTGCTGTCGGTGGTCAGCGTCACGGTGCTCGCGCGCTTCAGGGATTCCAGGCCCTGGATCGCCGCCATCAGTTCCATGCGGTTGTTGGTGGTATCGGGTTCACCACCGGACAGTTCGCGTTCCTCATTGCGCCAACGCAGCAAGACGCCCCAGCCGCCCGGGCCAGGATTGCCGAGGCATGCGCCGTCGGTGAAAATTTCGATGGTATCGGGTTTGTCGTTCATATGGGGCCTCAGGCTAAACCATATTCGCCAGGGCCTTTGACGCCCTGGTGAAAGCGCAGCTTGTCCAGATATTCCAACGGGTCTTTCTTGGTGACTAACGCATCGCCCGGCGTGTTCAACCAATCATAAAGCCGAGTCAGCACAAAGCGCAGTGCCGCGCCGCGCGCCAATATGGGCAGCGCTGCCAGTTCGGTGCCTGAAAACCCGCGCACCCCCTTGTAGGCCGTCAGCAGGCGCTTTGCCTTGGTCACGTTGAAGCTGCCGTCAGGCTCAAAACACCAGGCGTTCATGCAGATGGCAACGTCATAGGCGAAAGCATCGGTGCAGGCGAAATAGAAATCGATGACGCCGGAAATCTCATCGCCGCGAAAAAATACATTGTCGGGAAACAGATCGGCATGAATGACACCTTTCGGCAAATCATCCGGCCACGCAGCTTCCAGGGCATCAAGCTCATGGGACAAGATGTCGGCCAGCCCAGGGCGGACCTCGTCGGCGCGGTCGGCTGCCTTCGCCAACAACGGCCGCCAGCCCTCAATCGACAGATCGTTGGGCCGCGCACGGGGGAAACTTTCCGCCGCCATGTGCATGCGCGCCAACACGCGGCCCAATTCGGCGCAGTGCTCGACCCGCTGGCGCTTCGGCCACATGCCGGCCAGAAAGGT
>JABJBP010000139.1 GCA_018665815.1 Rhodospirillaceae bacterium | reverse complement strand
TAGTTGAGCCCCCCTGTCCCTCCGTGTCCCACCTATGTCCCCCTGGGGGCCCCCACTGTGGGATTTCAGAATGAGTGAGTCATTTGCCCGTGGAAACAGTCATTCTCGCAGAATGAGCGAGATTTTTTTCGAAACAAAGAATGGACTTCGGCGAGCTTCCATCTGGGCCTTCTATTCCGACGACGGCATCAAGGTTACACTGTGCCGCAAGGACCCACGAAATTATAATCGAAATCAGTGCGATAGTTTGGTTGCCACGCATTTAGAATACGAACGGGGTGTTAGAAAATCAATTAACATGCCCGACCGAATGCAAGGAACCCTGGAGTGTACTTTTGCTCCAGGCAGAGGAATGCACGCGCCGCGTAGGCGACCTAGACGCTAGGAAGTCAGGAATCCTTAAAATGACTGCTGTGGGCAGGACCGCCGAGGCGGCTCGTCGTTTCTCACCTGTCTGAGAAAATTCTCACTTATTGTGAGAACCGACACCCACGGATTATTCCAATAATTTCCAGGCCGTGCTGTTCCACATAAAAATTACCTCTCCCCCTCTTGAACATCCGCCTTCACCTCTTTTTTTCCTATTGAAAAGAATTAATAGGCTATCGCAATTCATGCATTATGTTAAGACACTGAATAAAAAGAAAAATTGTTGAAATGTTTACATTTGTTGACATTTGAAGACGAAACAAACCCATGATGTTACATTTTATATTTAGTATCAAATGGTTAGACAGAATATGATGCGAAAATTGACTTATTATCGAGTTGAAAATGACGACATAATCAAAATTATGATGACACCGTGTCAACATATGCACAACGTCGCGATGGCGCTTCGGATGGGGGCTTTACGTGGCCGTGCGAATGACGAAAATGAGCGACGCATCTCGATGATCCGGCGCCACGCCGGGGGTTTACCAGAGTTTCCATAAGGGAGTGACGACATGGGTGGTTGGCAAGGCAAGGTTCTGCGCATCGATCTCGGCGCCGGAACATCGAAGGAAGAGCCCCTGAACCAGGAATGGGCGGACCAGTACCTGGGCCAGCGCGGCCTTGCCACCAAATATCTCTATGAGGAAATGGACCCGGCGGTCGATTCTCTTTCGCCCGACAACAAAATGATTTTCGCCACCGGCCCCCTGACCGGGACGATGGCGTCGACCGGCGGACGCTGGTCGGTGGTTACCAAGGGCGCGCTGACGGACGCCATTGCGTGTTCGAATTCCGGCGGCTATTTCGGCGGTGAGTTGAAGTTGTCCGGCTGGGACATGGTGATCTTCGAAGGCAAATCGCCGCATCCGGTGTATGTGATGATCCGCGATGACGATGTGCAGATTTTGGATGCCCGCGATTTCATCTGGGGCGAGACGGCGTGGGAAGCAGAGGACCGCATTCGCACACGCCACCAAGACCCACTTATTCGTGTCGCGACCATCGGCCGGGCCGGTGAAGCGATGGTGCGCTTTGCGTGTGTCATGAACGACAAGGACCGGGCCGCCGGGCGATCGGGCGTTGGCGCGGTCATGGGCTCGAAGAATTTAAAAGCCGTCGGCGTACGCGGCACGGTCGGCGTCCGCGTGCATGACCCGGCGGCGTTTATGAAAATCGTTAGCGAGATGCGCCAAAAGCTCGATACGCATGCGGCCAGGAACCGTCTCAATGCGGTCGGCACGCATGCCATGATGGACAACACCAATGCCTATGGGTCGCTGCCCACCCGCAATGGCCGCGACGTCCAGTTCGAAGGCCACGATGCGGTCAAGGTGAAGACGGCGCACACCAAGCGCCGCAATGACGGCAAGGCCAACGTGATCGCGGCGAAGGCGTGTTTCAGCTGTTCCATTGGATGTGGGCGGATCGCCAAAATCGATCCTGATCACTTCACGGTGTCCAGCGATGACAACAAACAAAAGTACGGCAACGCCATCGGCGGGCTGGAATACGAAAGCATCTTCGCGCTGGCGCCGATGGTCGGCTGCAATGACCTCTCGGCGGCGACCTACGTGAATGCGCTGTGTAACGAAGACGGCATGGACCCCATATCGCTGGGCGGCTCAATCTCGGCGGCGATGGAACTTTACGAAGAAGGCGTCATTACCGACAAAGAGACCGGCGGCATCAAATTGAACTTCGGCAATGCCGAAGCCATGTGCCAGGTGACCGAACAGGCGGCGCGCGGCGAAGGGTTCGGTGCCGAGGTCGGGTTGGGATCAAAACGGCTTTGTGAGAAATACGCGCGGCCCGAGCTCTCGGTCTCCGTCAAAGGCTTGGAATTTCCAGGTTATGACCCGCGCGCCATGCAGGGCATGGGCCTGGCTTACGCGACGTCGAACCGGGGTGCGTGTCATATGCGGGCCAGCCCCTTCGCCGATGATTTCACCCACGTTAGGCCCGACGGCAAGGCGCAGATTGTCAAAGACACCCAGGATGCGAACGCCGGCAAGGACGCCACCGGGCTTTGTGCGTTTGCCGGCAATGCCTGGGATTTGAACGACTACGCGGCGCAAATTGACGCGGCTTGCGGTGGCGGATGGGACGGCGAGCGCCTGACCAAAACCGGCGAGCGCATCTGGACACTGGAGCGCCAGTTCAATATGCGCGCCGGCATGACCAAGGCCGACGACACCCTGCCCGAACGCTTCCTCAAGGAAGCGGCGAAAACCGGCGTCGCCGCCGGCCGGGTCACGGAATTGGATAAAATGCTGCCGGAATATTATGAGATTCGCGGCTGGACACCGGACGGCGTGCCGACCAACGAAACCCTGGACCGGGTCGGGCTCTGATGAAAATAAAGGTCAAGCTGTTGGCCGCCGGCGGCGCCGTGCCCAAAGTATTTGATGAGTTCGGTGAGTGTGAACTTGATATGCCCGCCAGCACCTCCATCGCCGATCTGATGGACAAGATCAGCCTGCCGAAAGAGGAATCCTATACATCCCTGGTCAGTGGCCAGGCCGTGCAGGCCGAGGACCGGGCCGCCCATACGCTCGGTGACGGCGATGAGGTCGTCCTGTTGCCGGCCATTCAAGGCGGCTGAGGTCTAACGATTGGTGACGAAGGCCTGGTAGGATTCCGCCAACTCGTCGGTCGCAATTTCCAAAAACCGGGCCCCATGCTCGGCCGTCGACAATTTCGGGTTCGAGCCCATACGGCCGTCGGGGAAACTTCTGCGAAAATCATCGGCGTCATAAATTTTGCCTTCCGGCGCAATCTCCGGCGTCAGCGGCGCATCCTTGATCCGCGCCGCGGCGCCGGGGAACAGATGATAGGTCAACGACACTTCCGATGCCGTCGCATGGCTGCCCTCGGCGTCCCCATAGAGTTCCAATGCGAGTTCGCGGACCCCGTTGCACATGAACCAGTTCATCATGGTGCATCTAACTGCCGGCCGGTTCGATGCCGGGCTCAGGCTTTTCTCCGCGTAAATTTCGTTGAAGGCAGCGTTGACCGTGTGAATATTTCCGCCGTGGCCGTTGAGGAAAAAGAACCTGTCAAACCCCGCCCTGGCCAGACTTTCCACCGTATCACGGACCACCGCAATCAATGTCGATGGCCGCAGCGTCATCGATCCCGGAAAGCCCAAATGATGCTGCGCCATACCGACGCTGATGGTCGGCGCGACCATGGCCCCAATGCGCTCACCGACCTTCCAGGCAACGCCTTCGGCAGCCAACGCGTCGGTGCCAACAAACCCCGTCGGGCCATGCTGCTCGGTTGATCCAATGGGGATGATGATCCCGCTCGATGCTTTCAAATACGTCTCGACTTCCAGCCAACTAGCGAGTTGCAGGCGCATGATCTCTCCTTTTATCCACAACGTTATATTGCGTCCCTGACGCCGCGCCCGCAACTACGTATGGGTGCCACCGCGCCGCAGATTCCGAATTAAAAATCGCGCCGGATGCAATGCCTGCATAACTTCCAGCGGCACCGGCACCGGCATCCCTGTAATCAAGGCGGCCAGCATTTCGCCGACCAGAGGTGCAGTCATAAAGCCCCGCGAACCTAAGCCACTTAACACATACAATCCGGACTGATACGTGGCCGGCGGATAGCTCTCGGTTGGCCGTCCATGATGAAGGTTTTGATAATCCTTTAGGTAACTTGCGCCGTCGGGAACCGCGCCGGCCACAGGCAATCGGTCTCGGGTTTCAGCACGGATGCCAGCCCAACTGCCGATCACAATCGGTGACCGCATCATATCCGGTCCCCGCCTGGCGAGAAGTTCGAGATTCCGATCATCATCGGCGGCGCGGCGTTCCGCATCGATATCTTCGCCACGATCCACAGTCGCCCCCAATACATGCATGTCCCCCTGCGGGCCTTCTACAAGCGGCGTCAAATATCCTCCGAAAGTCAACGGCGCACGCAAGTCGGGATTTGGTTTTAGGAATGTCACCTGGCCCCGGTTAGCAACCAAACCCAAGTCAGGAAAGTTAGCGAGCGTTCTCGAGGCCATACCACAGGCAATGACCACAGCGGTTGATTCCCCGACAGTCTCTCCATTTTCATCTGCCAGACGCCAACCGCTGGAAACAGCATCAAGACCCGAAACCGTGCAATTGTATTTCGCGTCGATCCCTTCCAACAATCCGTCGCAAACAATTTGCGTGTTGAGTGTCCCCGCATTATCAAACCATACGCCGCTGTCCCCAACCGCTACGCCGACTGTCTCCCTGACTTCTGCCTCAGATAACAGTTGGGAACCGTTCAGTTTCGCATATCGCGCGCGATCCGATGCGTCGCGGCCCATAACCAGCAATCCCCGAGACGACCATGCGCTGCCTCCGGTCGTATCCAGAGCATCGTACGTCCGTACCGCATGCCCATAAGCCTGGGAAAGGAACTTCGCTGTGGATGATTCATCGGTGAGTGCACGTGGCTGCACCAAACCCGCTGGTGTCCCCGATGCGCCGGCGGCCGGTCCGTCACCAGCATCAAAGATACGCACGTCAATGCCACGCGTGGCGAGTGCGCGCGCTACCGAAGCTCCTCCAATGCCAGCGCCAATCACGGCCACAGGTCCGTTGCCACAAATCGCCGTCGGACGGCGAAACCAGGGGGCAGATGCTGGCTCGTTATTGTCGTCACCAAACATTGCATTGAGGCATTCCCGCTTGCGGCCGAACCCAGACCGCTTCTCAACGTCAAAGCCCACCTCCTGCAAACCGCGCCGGACATGCCCAGCAGCGCTAAAGGTCGCGAGGCGAGTGCCGATCCGACTCAAACGGGCAAGTGCAGAGAATACTGAAGGGCGCCACATTTCCGGATTTCGGGATGGCGAGAACCCATCCAAGTACCATGCGTCCATCGAACCGCAAAGGTCATCAAGCGCTTTCGCAACGTCAGAATAGATCAACAGCAACCAGACCCGTCCGCCGTCAAAAGTTATCAAATGGAACCCTGGTTCGGGATCAGGGATTGCGTCGGCCAGAGAGTCTGCAAGCGGCGCGATTTCCGGAAACTGCCCCAAGGCACGGCGGCGATCTGATACCGAAATGGGGAAACCTTCAATGGCGACATAATCAAGACGCGCGCTGGAGGGCGCCGTTTCACGCCAAGCCTGCAAAGTCACCAGAAAATTAAGCCCTGTCCCAAACCCAAGCTCCCCAATTGCAAATTGTTCCCGACCGATCCAAACATCAGGTATCCCAATGCCTTTCAAAAAGACATGGCGGGCCTCCGCCAAACCGCCTTCCGAAGAAAAATACGGGTCATCGAAATCCACAGAGACCGGTACCTTGGCGTCGCGCCACGAGATTTTCGGTGTTTTCAATTTCTTCATTTGAACGTGGTAGCGTCCTTAAATCCGATGAGCAAATCTACTGGATGAGGTTTTGGGCACCCCCTGGAACAAGTTCAGCACCACAGTTATGCTATCAGGGCAAACAAAAGACCACCGGATCAGAGGAGAAAATCATGGCTGGAACACTTCAAGTGAGCGCCGATAGCTGGAATGATGGTGAACCAATCCCAGCAAAATTCGCTTTTTGCGCACCGGCGCCCGAATCCCACGTGACTATGAGCACGAATATCTCGCCCGCCCTAAATTGGGCCGGTGCACCTGATGGCACCCGAAGTTTTGCTATCTTGTGCATCGATGTCGATGTGCCGTCGGCACCCGATGACGTAAACCAAGAAGACCGGGAAGTTCCGGTTGACCTGCCACGGATCGATTTCTTCCACTGGGTCTTGGTGGATATCGCGGGCGATGCCACTGGCATTGCTGAGGGCGCGGATTCGGATTCCATTACCGCCGGCGGCAAGGCCTTGGGGCAAACCAGTGTCGGCGTGCGGGGCCTCAACAACTTCACCGACTGGTTCGCCGGCGACGCGGACATGGGTGGTGACTACGGCGGATATGACGGACCGTGCTCGCCGTGGAACGACAGCATCATTCATCACTATCATTTTCACATCTATGCGCTGGATATCAAAACCCTGGGATTGGACGGCCAATTTGGCGGACCAGAGGCTCAGGCCGCCATGAAAGGCCATGTATTGGCTGAAGGCTCAATGTGCGGCACATACAATCAAAATCCTAGGCTCGGCACCTAATTCGACCTGATTGACAGAGGCATCGTCACCGTAACACGCAACCCACCACTGGATGCATCCGACAATTCTATGTCGCCACCATGGGCGCGTATCAATGTACGGGCTATAGCGAGCCCGAGGCCGATACCGCCGGTTTCCCGGCTGCGTGATTCTTCCAACCTGACAAAAGGTTCAAAAATACGTTCGCGGTCGGCGGCGGGAATTCCCGCGCCATCGTCTTCAATAGTAACAACGGCATAATTATCCGATGCGAAGTTTTCGATCCGCGCACGTTGGCCATAAGTCACGGCGTTCTCGATCAGATTACCGAATGCCCGACGTAACGCAGCGGGCCTTCCATCGACGAGGGCATTATTCGCGCTTGAGCACGACAGCTCGAGCCCGGTCTCCGCCAGATCTGCGCATAAACTTTCGATCAGCGATGCCAAATCGACGCGTCGACTGGCCTCTGTTTCAGCATACTCACGAGCGAACGCCAAGGTCGCTTCTGTGATGGCCTGCATTTCAGCCAGCGTGCGAAGAATTTTTGCCTGCAGTTCCTTGTCATCAATAAACTCGGCGCGCAATCGGAGGGCCGTAATCGGGGTCCGCAGATCATGGGAAATTGCGGCAAGCATCTGTGTACGATCTTTGACGAATCGTTGTAAGCGTTCACGCATTTCGTTGAACGCCTCGGTTGTTTGACGCACCTCGCTGGGCCCTGATACGGGCAAGCTCTTAACATCCTCACCACGGCCCAGGCGATCGGCGGCCACCGCCAAATTCTGTAAGGGCTGCGCGGCCCGGCGGACCAGTACAATGACGATGATGATCAGCGCCACCGCAGTCCCGCCGGCCATACTAATTGTTGGCAAGGCCCATGTCGGTGGTGGTGGTGCAACCAACGTCTCGACATTCAACCAGCGGCGATCATTTAGCCGCACCGACAATGTAAGGCCGAGCGGCGCGTGAAAACCATACCCCCCTCGATGACCATGTCGCCGGTCCCCGTCGTGATCATCATCGTCACGATCATCATCATGGTTACCAAACCACCGGCTCATATGACGGCGGGAAAATGCCAGCGGCGGGAAACCCTCGGCGGCATGCACATCCATGCGCACCTCAACATCGTCTTGGTTCAAATATCTCCGAAAATTACGCCTGAGGGCCCAATCTTGAGGGCGATCCCCTGCGGCACCGGCCGCGCTTTTATCCGAGACGGAAAATCGTATCCAGGGGTCACTGGACTGCGTGGCAATTTTTTCGGCGATTGCGCGTGGTGTATTTTCCAGCAACCGCACTACGGACGCCGTGCGTTGCAGAACCTGAGTACGGGCCGCCGCACGAACGGCAAGCCGTCGCTCATCTATGAAAACCGCAAATGTGATGATCTGAGCAACAGTGAGCGCAACCAAATTGCCCGCAATCATTTGACCCGCTAACGATTTTGGCCAAAGTTTGTTTACCGGTCTTCCCCGACAAGTTCTATGTCGGCGTTAAAACTATACCCACCACCCCAGACAGTTTTGATGATTTTCGGATTTTTCGGATCGCCTTCGATTTTTTTTGCGCAACCGGCTAATCTGATTGTCGATACTGCGGTCAAACATCACCGCATCACGGCCTCGCGTGTGATCGAGGAGCTGATCGCGGGTCAACACCATACCCGGATGCGCGAGAAACGTCCCCAACAGATCAAATTCGCCTGTGCTCAGTGACACCACCACGCCGTTTGGATCAACGAGCTCCCGTCGCGCCTTGTCGAAAACCCATCGCGCGAATCGAATACGCGAACCATCGGACGGGCGGCGGTCGGGCGGTAAACTTTCAACACGCCGCAACACAGCCTTGACCCGCACCAGCAGTTCACGAGGATTGAAGGGTTTTGTGAGATAATCGTCCGCACCCATTTCGAGACCAACGCCTCGTCCGGTCGCTTTCGGTTATTGAAAATAATACCCAAATTGCTGTGCGCATGGGTAAATCTCGAGAATCTAAAAGCCGGCGGCTTGCCCGTCGCCACGAGGGTCGGCGGCGCCTTCGATCAGGCCGCCCGGGTGGTGCACCAGGGCGCCGGCGTGGCCCATGACCTCGTCAAAGGCGCCGACGTCCTCAATGGGGTGGCCGGCGGCCTTCAGGGCGGCGATCACCGAGGGATCAAACCGGTTCTCGATCCGTAAACTGGTGGTTTCCGCGCCCCAGGTTCGGCCCAGCAGCCAACGCGGCGCGGTGACGGCTTCTTGCAATTCCTGGCCGTGCATGACGTGGCGCGAGAACACCATGGCCTGGGTCTGCGGCTGGCCTTCGCCGCCCATGGTCCCGTAGGGCATGACCCGACCGTCGGATAAATGAGCGAGCGCCGGCTGGATGGTGTGGAAGGGGCGGCGGTGCGGCTGCAGGCAGTTGTGATGCGTGGGGTCCAGTGAAAAACTGGTGCCGCGGTTTTGCCAGGTAATGCCGGTTTCGTCCAAGACCGTGCCGGAGCCGAATTCCCAATAGATGCTTTGAATGAAACTGACGGCCCGGCCTTCGTTATCGACGGCACCCAGCCACACTGTGTCGCCGCCGGTTTCGGCTTCCGGCCATTCTAGGACGCGGTTCGGGTCGATATCGCCAGCCATGCCATCAAGCACCGTGGATTTCAGGAAGTCGGTGGGATCAACATCCATGTAATCGGGGTCGGTGACGTATTTGTCGCGGACCCGGAAGGCTCGCTTGGCGGCCTCGACGAGGCCATGGACATACTCATAGGTCTCGGGCTCTTGAACCTTCAGGCGGTCATACACGCCCAGCAATAATAATGACGCCAAGCCCTGGGTCGGCGGCGGCAGATTGAAGATTTTATGCCCGGCGACATCTAGCGACAGCGGCGTGACGCTTAGCGCCTGATGACGTTCCAGATCAGCCAGACACAACGGTGTGCCGGCGCGTTCCAGATCCGCGGCGATGGCGCGGGCTAGATTGCCCCGGTAAAAATCATCCAAGCCGGCGTTAGCCAGACGCCGCATGGTTTCGGCGATGCGCGGTTGGCGGTGTGTCATGCCTTCAGTGGGGAGCGCGCCATCTATGAGGAAGTTTTCATTAAACCCCGGCGCATCATCCATTTCTTCAAGTTTCGCCGCCGTGTTCTCGGCCAAGGTCCGAGTGATCGCGACGCCGGTCTCGGCGTAGTGGATGGCGTCTTCCAAAAGCCGCGCCACGGGCAGCTTGCCACCCCAGGCCTCGTTGCTGAACTTTAGAGCTTTCTGCCAGCCGGAAACCGCGCCGGCGACGGTCAGCGCGGCCAAGTTGCCGCGCGCGGGGATCGCATCGAGCCCCTGGTCCTTATAGAAGGTGATATCAGCTTTTGCCGCCGCGCCGCCGCAGGCATCAATCGCGGTGACCTCTCGGCCCGGCGTATGGATCAGCCAGAAATTGTCACCGCCCATGGCGTTCATATGGGGATAGACGACTGTGATCGTCGCCGCTGCAGCGACCATGGCCTCAATGGCGTTGCCACCGTCCTCCAGAACCCTGAGCCCGGCGCGGGCGGCTAAATGATGGGGCGCGGTGACCATGCCGCGATAGGCGCGTGTCGTTTGAAGCATCTGTTGGTTCCGTTTATCTGAGTGTGATCCGTGTTATGCCCGATCCCGCCATCACCGACTAGGAATTTTCAGGCTCAATAGCTGGGCGCGCATCAAAATCCGGCCAGAGCTTCCGGGCTGGGTTCGATCTCGCCGCGCTCGATGCGTCGGACGGCAGTGACGATGCCATCGTTGGCCGGCACGGCGATCCCTAATTCCCGGGCTTTGTCGGCAATCAGGCCATTCAGATAATCGATTTCTGTGCGCCGGCCCTTGATCATGTCTTGGCCCATGGAGGGACGTTGGTCATTGTTGCGGGTCGACGTGTTGTCCAAGATCGTTTGCTCACATTTCGCCATCGCATCCGCATCGCCCCTCATGGCATTCATCAGGTCCATGGGGTCCATTTTGTAGGTTTCTTCCAACTCATAACCCAGCGCTAACCCGACCTCGACAGCTTCGCCAGCAAGGCGGATTGCCAGGCGTCGGATATTGGGGTCCGTATCGTTAGCATTACCGCCCAGTCCCGATGCTGCTGACACGGGGTTTCGCATGCAGTTAACCACAAGCTTCGACCAACGCTCGCCCCAGAGATTGTTGGTCACCTTGGCGCTATCGGCACACGAAATCATTTCGGCAATTTTCTCCGCCCTGGCCGTCGTTCGGCCATGCGGCTCGCCAATCCTGAATACCGTATGCGCGGCACCGCCCAACTGAACATTACGCCGCACCAGGCCCGGCTCAAATATCTCCACCGCGATTTTTGCGGCGATACAGCCGACCGTCTTGCCCCAACCGACGACCGACGCCATGCGTTCCTCGTTAATGCCGTTTTGCAGCGAAATGCAAAAACCCTCGGGCTTTAGATATTGCGCGATCATCTGCGTCGCCCAGACCGTGTCGTAGGATTTCATTGCCACGAAGGCAAAATCGAACAGACCGTCCATGGCGGCGCGTTGAAGCTCGGTGATATGGATCGCCTTGACCGGGACCGTGAAACATTCGGGCTCAGTCGCACCCTCCAAGGTCAGGCCGTGGGCTTTCATGTGGTTGACGTGTTCGGGCCAGGGGTCGATCAAGGTGATGTCGTGCCCGGCTTTGGTGAGATAGGCGCCGACATGGCCGCCCAGCGCGCCCGCGCCGACGATGGCGATTTTGTCTGTCATAATTTCCTCGTTCAGTAAGGCGTGTCGCCGGCAATGGTGATCCGGTGCATGCGCCGACGTTGTCCATTGTAATCGGCAATGGCGTGATGCGCCTCTTCCAGCATTCTGAGTATTCCCGGCACGCCCACCGAACGCCCGCTGATGCCGGCGTCGCGCCGCGACATCGGGACGCCGCCGGGCAAATGGAAGTATTCCCTGCTGGCCGCGGATGGTGCCGTTTCGCGGCCGTCATAGGCCAGCGCACGTTTGTTTTTGGCATCCCAATGCATCATGTAAGCGCCGCCACCGATGCCTGAACTTTGCGGCTCGACCAGGGTAAGAACCATTTGGGCCGTGATGGCGGCATCGATGGCCGCGCCACCGGCCCTGAGGATGTCCGACCCAGTTTGCGCGGCGTAGGAATTGGCGGCGGAAATCATCACTTCGGATGCGACCCGCATTTGCGCCGAACTGACACCGGTCGGGCCTTCCGGCTCGGCCGGGCCGTCATCGGTGGAGGCACACCCGGTGAGCGTCACCAGGAGTGCCGCGATGATGGCGCCGGGGCGCAAATTCTTCAAATTAATCCTCATGAACACCCCGATCAATTCAACGCCCGGGGATCGAGGGCATCTTGCAACCCGTCCCCAAGGAAGTTGAAGGAGATTACCGTAAAGAAAATAAACAGCCCCGGCCAGACCGCGAGTTGCGGCGCCGACCACATTAAGTCCTGGGCATTTGTCAGCATATTGCCCCAGCTGGCCATTGGCGGCTGGATGCCCATGCCAAGGAAGCTGAGCACGGATTCCAGCAATATGATATTGCCCACCGACAAAGTCGTCGCCACGATGGTCGGCGAGACGACATTGGGTAGAATATGGCGAAATATTACCGTCGCTTCATTGGCGCCCATGGCATGCGCGGCGCGTACGAACCCGCGGGTCTTCAGCGCCAGCGTCTCGGCCCTGACAAGGCGCGCCACGGTGGTCCAGCCGAACAACGCGATGATAAAGATAATCCGATAGAGCCCGGCATTGGGCGATTGCGCGATATCCGCGGGCACACCTAGTTTTTCCAAATCAACAGCGACCAAAACGATCAACAGCGGCAGTAACGGCAGCGAGATAACCCCATCAGTGAAGCGCATTAAAATGTCGTCGAAGCGGCCACCGAAATACCCCGCCGGCAGGCCGACCAATGTGCCGAGCACGGCTGAGAACGCGGCCGCCACCAAGGCCACCGATAATGACACCTGTCCGCCATAAGCCAGCCGGACCAAAAGATCACGGCCCAACTCATCGGTGCCCAGGGGATGCGCCAGCGACGGCAATTGAAAGCGTTGATAGAGATCAACCCGCCCGCCATCGACACCAAGCAGAATTTCCAACCCCGGCGCGGCGACGGCCAGCAGAGCCAATCCGAGCAATAGCGCGCCACTGATCATCGCCATACGATGGCGTTGAAAGCGCGACCACATGCGTTTTCTCTGTGATCCCAAAGCGACGGCACCGGATTGAATGGTCATGCGCGCCCGGCCCCCGCCGCCAAATCGATACGCGGGTCGACCCAGGTATAGGCGATGTCGGCTATAATATTGCCGATCAATGTCATTAGAGTGGCGAACAACAAGCCGACCAAGGCGAGATTGAAATCGTTGCCAAGGATCGAATCAAATATCAGTTTGCCGACACCTAGCCAGGAGAACATGGTCTCGGTAATCAGCGCCCCGGAAAACAGTGACCCAAAACCAAGTGCCACGACGGTGACCAATGGCAGGATCGCGTTGCGCAACGCGTGATGGATCAATAGGCGGATATCGCTCATGCCCTTGGCGCGCGCGGTGCGAATGAAATCTTGGCGTAGGGTCTGGATCATCGAGGCGCGGATGAAGCGCGTGTAGCCACCGACCGTGTGCAGCGTCAGCACCATCACCGGCAGGACCATATGCCGAGCCCGGTCCCCGAGACCGCCGTCACCGACGGTTTCCATGCCGCCGGCAGGAAACCAGCCCAAGGTCACGGAAAAAATAATGATCGCCAATAGCGCCAGCCAAAACGGCGGCACTGAAATGCCCGCGAAACTGATTAAGTTGGCACCGTAATCAAGGAAGGAATTCGGTTTGTAGGCGGCGGCAACGCCTAGGGGAATGGCGATAGCCAAAGACAGGGCCATGACGATGCTCATCAATACGGTGGTGTTCCAAAGGTGCGGCATCAGAATCTCCAATGCCGGGCGGGCATGGATGCGGGAATAGCCAAAATCGCCGCCCAGCGCCGCGCTCAACCAATTTCCATAGCGCTCCATGATCGGTTTATCCAGGCCATGCAGGGATTTCAGATGCGCCACGTCTTCGGACGTCAGATCAGGATTAGCGGCGATCATTTCATCAATCGGGTCGCCCGGCATCAGGCCGATCAAGCCATATATGATGAACGACATGATCAGTAGAACGACAAGGCTGCCACCCAGGCGGTTGATCAAAAACCGGATCATTTCACGCCGCCCCCTTTGTTGCCGCGCCAGTGCTCGATCCAAAGTGTACTGGCGTACTGGTGTCCGGTCGGGCGGACGCCTTTCAGCCATTTCGGCATGATGTGCGGCTCGGCGCGGAAGTACAGTGGCAGAGCGGGCAGGTGGGTGGCATAGAGGTCTTGTAACCGGTGCCAGAGCATTTTGTTCGCCGCTGGCGCGCATTCGGTCTCGATGCTGTCCAAGGTCTCGTCCAGTTGGGTATTTTTGATGCCGGGGTAATTTTGCCCGGACCACCCATTTTTCGCCGTCGGGATCATTGAGGAATGTAACTGGCCGCGCGGCACTTTGGCTGGCGACGTGAGCCAAGCATACATGGCCATGGCCGGGAACTTACGTTTGGTGACGGTTTCACCGAAGAATACCCGGGCCGGTTCGTTCCTGATGCGGATGTCGAAGCCGGCATCGCGCCACTGGCTTTGAAGCACTTGTTCTACGAGTTCACGGGTCCGGTTACCGGCCGTCGTCATGAGTTGCAGGCGCAACGGCTTGCCGCCGGCGTTGCGGCGAATTCCGCTCTCTGATGTCTTCCATCCGGCGGTATCGAGCAGTTTCCCCGCCGCCGATGGATCGTAGGTGACTTTCCGGACGTCGGGGTCATAGACGGTGTCGAGGGGGTTGACGACGGAGTTGGCCACCGGCTGGTAGCCATCAAACAATTGCTTTGAGATCGCTTTGCGGTCGACGGCCATCAACAGGGCGCGCCGCACGCGCGGGTCCTTGAGGATGGGGTTTTCCAAATTTAGATCAATGTGTTCGTAAACAAGGCTTTTCTTGAACACGTATTTGAAGCGGTTCGGGTATCGGCTGCGGAATGCCGCCGCCTGATCCAGGGTCAGCCCGATTTCCCCGGCGACATAGTCGATGCCGCCGGCCAATAAATTGGATGTCATCGAGGCGGTGTTCGAAATGGTTGTTACAATGACCCGTTTGAAATGCGGCGGCGTGCCGGTCCAAAGCGAATTGGGCTCGAGCACGACGCGCGACCCAGAAACCACGTCGGTGACACGGTAAGGCCCATACCAGAGCCCGGGGTTGGCGGTGTCGGTTTCATAGAGGCTGCGGTGGCGGTATTCGGCGGGTTTGGCAAAGGCCTCGGCTTCCAAGTGTTTCGGCAGTAGCTCGAACTCGTTGATTTCGGCAAAATCGCAGGTTCGGCGATCCAGATGCAGGGTGAAGTTGCGTTTGTCGTGGACCTCAACGCTGAGAATGCGTTTGTAGAAATCCAACACGGTGACACCGGAAAGCGGCTCGCGGCCGACCTTCCAGGTAAAGGCCACGTCTTCGGTCGTGATCGGTTGCCCGTCCCCCCACTTGAGGCCCGGTTTCAGGGTGTAACGGACCGCCATGCCAGATTTGCCTTCGGACGTCGTTTCTTCGCGGGCCCGGCCGTTCTCCAAGCTTGGCAATTCGGTGCATAACATACAGATCAGGCGCCAATCCGCATCGAAGACAGTGATTGGCCGGCGCGCCATGTGCAGGATATAGGTCTTCGCCGCCATGGCGTTGATGTTGGGGTTGAAGTTACCTGGGAACTGACTGATCCCGATGATCAAGTCGCCACCGGCCAATGCCGATGGCGGCAACGCAAAGCCGAAAACCGCCGCGCATGCGGCGGACCCCAGTCGAACCAGGTGCCTTCTCCATCCCATGGGAGGACGCTACACCATGCACTTCATCACGTTCACCTAATATTTCTGTTATTGGGCTAGAATTTTGAAACTGCAGATGGACCTTGCCATTTCGGTATTGGCGAATTGTTGGAATTGAGATACGGACAACGGGTAATGAAATTCGGCAAAACCCCACTTAAGGAAGCCCAGGGCGCGATCCTGGCGCACTCAATGAGGTTCGGTGACTTGGCGCTGGCCAAAGGCCGGAAGTTGAACCGTGCCGATATCAATGCTCTGCGTGCCGCCGGCATCGATGAAGTGACTGCAGCCCGGCTCGGCATCAATGATGTCGGCGAAGACGCGGCGGCGAAACGTATCGCTGCGGCATGTGCGGGGAAACACATTTCGCGCGATAGGGCGGAGACGGGCCGGGTCAATCTGAACGCCGGCAAACGCGGCGTGTTGATCTATGACCGGGCGTGTCTTGACCGGCTCAATCGGGTTCATGAGGCCGTCACCTGTGCCGGTTTGGGGCCGGGGGTGTTGGTTGAGGCCGGGCGGATGGTGGCGACCGTGAAAATCATACCCTATGGCGTGCCTGAGAAAATTGTTTCGAAATGCCAGAAGGCGGCGGGCGCTAAAGCGCCATTGCTCTCGGTTGCGCCGCTGCGTGCATTGAAGGTCGGATTGATCCAGACGACTGTCGCCAAGACGTCGGAAAAAATGCTGACGAAGACCGCGCGCGTCACCGCCGAGCGTGTCACGTTCTTGGGTGGCCGCATCGTTCGTGAGGTGCGCATGGCGCACGAGCGCGGTGCCATCGCCGATGCGATCAGTGGTTTCAAGCGCCGCGAGGCCGATCTGATTGTCGTCGCCGGCGCGTCGGCCATCGCCGACCGCCGCGATACGGTGCCCGCCGGAATCGAGATGGCGGGCGGGCGGATCGCGCATTTTGGCATGCCCGTCGATCCTGGCAACTTGTTGCTGTTAGCCTACTTGGCCGATGGCCGGCCAGTCGTCGGACTGCCCGGCTGCGCGCGCTCGCCCAAATTCAACGGATTCGATTTGGTGCTCGGGCGCCTGTTCGCCGGGCTCAGTGTGGACGCGGCCGATATCATGGCCATGGGCGTGGGCGGATTATTGCAGGAAATCAAAAGCCGGCCGCGCCCGCGAGAGGGGTAAATTTTTAGCTGGCTCTTTTAATGCCCCCCAGGCGCCGGGCGCTCACTCCGTTCGCTTGGCTAACGGGCCATTAGGCCCGCCGCGCGTCAGCGTGTTAGCCAAGGTTGCGGAGCAACCGCCCGGCGCCCAAGGGGCTAAACTAAAACAGCTAAAAAACTACCCTTCGAAGAAGGGCGCGGCGACGAGAATCTTATTTACTTGGCTCTCTAAATACCCGTTTTCGGCACTCATTTTCAGATAATTCTGCCAGTCC
>JABJBP010000014.1 GCA_018665815.1 Rhodospirillaceae bacterium | reverse complement strand
GGCACTATCTCAAGCTCCCAGTTATCGCTTGTATATATTTCTTCCCAAGTCGGTTCTGGACTCGTTGGGAAGGAACTTTCCCAATTCTCGACAGCATCCAATACCTCTGTTGAAGCTGTTTGGTTTAGATAACCTGCACATTGCGTGACATGGAAGCCTCTATGGAGCTTTTGCACCTTGTAGATATGTACGTACCTGCGAGACATCTTCTTTAATCTCCTGAATGGAGAGGGAGGATGTTTCCAATGAACGATGACCAACGTGAGATTCGCCGCAAACTTCGTATACTTGATCATGCAGACAGGATCGGAGATGTCAGTAAAACCTGTCGGTATTTCGGCATTGGCCGAGCCAGCTTCTATCGCTGGCGACATGCCTATCAGGACAATGGCGAAGCAGGATTAACTAACGCCAGATCCGTGCCGCATAATCATCCCAACAAAACACCGCCGGAAGTCGTCGAAAAGGTCCTTCATCTCCGGCGCAAATATCATCTCGGACCAATCAGGATCATGTGGTACCTGGAGCGTTATCACGGCATTAAGTTATCGGATGCAGGGATCTACCGGATTCTCAAACGAAACGGTCTCAACCGGCTCCCTGGCGGCACTCGTGTACGCAAGGTCCACACCAAACGTTACAATAAACAGGTCCCTGGCCACCATATCCAGATGGACGTCAAGTTCCTGACATTCATAGGTGATCGTGGCCAGAAGGTTCGCCGTTTTCAATATACGGCCATTGATGATGCTACCCGGGTACGGGCTTTGAAAGTCTACAAACGTCACACTCAGGCCAATGCCATCGACTTTGTCGACCACATCATCGAAAAATTCCCATTCAGGATCAGGGAAATCAGGACCGATAATGGCCATGAGTTCCAGGCCAAATTCCACTGGCACGTCGAAGACAAAGGAATCCGACACGCCTATATCAAACCGAGCTCGCCGCAGCTTAATGGCAAAGTGGAACGGTCACATCGGTCTGACCAACAGGAATTCTACCAGCTTCTCAGCTACAAGGATGACGTCGATTTGGAGGCTAAATTGATGGAATGGGAAAACTTCTACAACTTCGCCAGACCTCATGGGGCCTTCAACGGAAAAACACCTTACGAAGCACTCCGTGAACGACTATTATCGACCAATCAGATGTCTCGCTGAAACGCTTACATTACAGGCAATGGCCAACGCCAGGGCCAAACTCAAGCCAAGCAAGGTGACCGTATGTCCAAGGGCTGGAAGCAACACATCGAGAACGGGTTTGGCGTGCAATCTTGAAAATCCGAAATCGCCGGATAGGGCTGCCGACAGCCAGTTGCCGTACCGTTCGATGATCGGCTTATCGACGCCGTACAGTTCGCGAAGATGGGCCACATCGGCCGCGGTGATTTTCGGATCGGCGGTGATCATCAAATCGACCGGATCACCTGGCATCAAGCCAATTAATGCGTAGATGACAAAAGACATCACCAAAAGCACGACGGCGGATTGGGCAACCCGGTTTAACAAAAAGCCTAACATTTCGGAAGGTTGCCTTAAGGCCCCCTAATTTGGCAATGGGCTAACGGGATTGCTGACCCGCGTTGGCTCAAGAATTCCTTGAAAAATCGCCCGTTAACCCGAAATTTGCCATCCAAGTCATTGCCGGTTTAGTTTCCACGGACGATGGGCAACATGACCCGAGAAGCGCGGTCCGCCTGGCGAAACAAGGTGACCTCAGGGGGGCGCCCATCGGGAATGCGGGTGAAATGATCTGTATCAGCCATGGCGATGGAGACGCGGATGCGATGACCGGCGCGGAACAGGTATGATGTTGGCAGCAATTCAAATGCCGCTTGGGCAGGTTCACCTGGCACTAGCAATTCCGCATCGGCCTTGTTGAATGTGTGCGTCGGACCGGTCGCGGGAATATCTGTGGGATTGGGTCCCGGTTTTCGATGTAGGGCGCGAAACACCCCTTCGGTGACGTAAAGCGATTTCCCTTCGGGCGTTATGTCGGAAACATAGACGAAGAACGTGCAGTCTTTTTCCGAGCTTGCAAAATGCAATTCCGCCCAAGGATGCCCGGTAACTTCCGTATCGGAATCAAGCGGCGCACCGGTATAACTCAGCATTAAATCTTCACGCCCGTCCCAGTCGTCATAATAGGTCTCGACGTTCTGGATGTAGAGCCGGTCGTAGCGTGTGTGTTCGCCGGTCCCGCAGGCAAAATCGGCTTGATAGACATCACTGGCGTTATCGTCGTTTGGCGCGCCGTCCGACAAATTATGGTCGGGGGCCGCATAAAGGGATAATTCATCTGCCGCAGGCGGCCAGGAATCTACCGACTTCCAGGTTTCCGCGCCCATGGTGTAGTAGTGAACTGCCTTTTCATTCTCAATCGCGGTTTTCCGCGCCATCAGGTGCTTGTCAAAGAACCTGAGAACAGCCGCGCCGACGTAAGGTTGTTGGGCCTCATTGCTTGCGCGCCAAGGGCTGACGTGCCCGCGTGCGCCGTGATCCCACGGACCGAGCATCAAATGATTGTCGGGGTTTTTGAGCCAGCGGTGGCGTTGGATGGTACCGGTCGAATAGCCACCACCGTCCATCCAGCCAGATACTGAAAAATATGCGGTCGAGGCGTCGGCGTCCCGACTGGCATAGTGATACGGGCTTATCTTGGCGCCGGTGTAATCGGGATCGTCGCTCAATCCGGCGTCGCGGAATCGCATTTGCTGGGCGAAGTCCTGCATGTCGAAATTAGCGCGGTGCTGATGTAGTGCACCGGCCAATTGGCTGCCATCTGCATCATCATCGACCGGGGCAGGGCCGGTGAGATCTTCATCCTTGAAATAGGCGTAGGCCGGGATCAAGTCGCGCCTGTCCTGATCCAGCGAGACCGCCAATTGCCCGTAATTTTTGGTGACGCAGGTCAACAACACGCCGCCGGGATAGAGATGGTTCATCCAGGTATCCCAAACCGCGAACAAGGGGGCCACGGCTTTGACGGCGGGATGATTGGTCGACGCCAGGAAGTCCGACGCGGCGCCTGGATACGAGATGCCGGTTGCGCCGATATTGCCATCGCACCAGTCCTGCCCAGCGACCCAATCAGCGACATCGTAATGGTCAAGGCGTTCGGCGGGCGAACGGAACCCATCCCGGCAGCCAAAGCTCGCTCCCGAACCCCTAACATCAACAACGACAAGCGCATATCCCCTGGGGACAAACATATCGCGGTAAAATGCGATCGTTGGCGCGTCGTCGATGTCGTTCCGGCAACCCGCACGCAACGCGAACCGGCGGTAGTAGGGCGTCAAAATAAGGATAGCCGGAAATGAGCCATCCGACGTATCGGTGCCTGGCAGATGGATATCGACGGCCAATTTGGTGCCGTCGCGGACTGTCACATAGCGTGAAATGATACGTTCGCCGTCATATTCCGCCGGCCGTTCTTTTAAATAGGCGGGGGGCGATACGACCCATTGGGTGTCCAGGATATCATTTTTCATGGGGTCTGACCTCTTGCGGCGGGAGCTTTGGGTGAATTCAATGCTTCGAAAATCAAATCAATGGCTACTCGGACATCAAATGGTTTTATCAGATAACCATAAAACCCCATTTTCATCGCCGCGTCGACATGATCGGGTATGGCGTCGGCGCTGACCGCAATAACGGGCACGTCAGCCGTTGCATCATTTTCCCGAAGTCGATGCAGCGCTTCAATGCCACTGATGCCCGGTAGGTTAATATCCATCAAGATGAGGTCCGGCGGCGTTGCGATTGCATTTTCAACCCCGATTTCACCAGTATGCGCGTGCGACAGATCAATCTTGCCGTATTCGTCGAGCATCGCGGACATTAACGCCAAATTGGCCGCGTTGTCTTCGATATATAAAATACTGAATGGTGCCTTCGAATTGGTATCAAAATTTGGTTGAGAATTGGGATCGGCAATTCCTTGGTCGGATGCAGAGACTTTAACAGCGTTTGCTTTGGCGGTATCGGAAATGTCAGAGAGATGTGCACCGGCGACGGGGAATTCGACCCAGAATGTACTACCGGCACCAGGTTCCGTGATAAAGCCCAATTCGACAAGATGCTTGGTTATGGTCAAGCCAATACCAGTCCCCTCAATATCGGAAGATTCGCGACCCAATCGTTGAAAAGGTTGAAACAGTTCTTGTTGGCGATCTTCGGGAATACCGGGGCCCGTGTCGACGACCTTGATGCGTAACGCATCATCACGTATTTCGCAGTTCAGATCGACGGTGCCGCCAGCGCGGTTATATTTCACGGCATTCGACAACAGGTTCAAGATGACTTGTTTGAAACGGGTCGGATCAATGAGAATTTGTGGACGTGACGGCTCCATTGCGAATTCAGAAACGACTACATCTCGCCCGCCGGCCATGGCTTGGGCCATGGAGACGCATTCATTCAATATTACGTCCGGCTGAACGGGCATTAGCGAAAGCTCAAGCTGGCCGGTTTCAATTTTTGAGAGGTCGAGAATCTCTTCAATCAATCCCAATAATAATTCACCGTTGGTGAGAATTTGGCTGACACTCTTTTGTTGCTTTGCGCTAAGAGGCTCGCTGGTATTGACTTTAAGAAGTTGGCTAAATCCAAGGATTGCATTCAACGGGGTGCGAAGTTCATGGCTCATGGAAGACAGAAATTCTGACTTCGCAGCGTTGGCGCGTTCAGACTCATCGCGTGCCGCGATCAAATCTTGTGTCTGATCATCCACCATGTCTTGCAATTTATCGCGGTGGCGCGCCAATTCTGTTTCGTAGTTTTTGCGATCCGTAATGTCGGTGCGAATACCGACGGACCAGTCGGCCATGGATCCATCGTACATGCGTGCCTTCTTATTACCGAGGATTTCCCGCTGTACGAACCATCCCAAAGATGCCCAATGGCCGGTGTTACAGAACATGATCGTGTCACCCTTCGGCACGCCGCCGACCGTATCAAACAGCTTTTTCAACACATCGGCACTGCGAAATTTGCCGCCGTCGTCTTCAGTGACCCATTTCCCGGGAAGATTGACGGCGCCGGGCAATGTGCCGCGCCGCGCGACGCTGCTGGATTTATTGATTCCCAGGTATTGATCGTTGGGCCGGCTGTCGACCATTCGGGTATCACCTTTGATACCTGCCTTGACATCGGCCGCTGTGGCTATGTGCTGTGCCTGAAATTTGGCCTTAAATATTTTCCTGGCCGGCGTGACCATACCTGGCTTCAAGGGGGCGGATTTGTCCGTGGCATATGCGCTCATGCCGCCGTCGAGGATCGATACGTCGTCGTGTCCGACAACCTTTAAACTCCAGTATATGCGGGTCGCTACGCCCATTTCGCCAGCGCTGTATCCGCCAGGCAAGATGACGACATGGGTGGTGTTGTCGATTCCGAGATTGCCGACTAATTTCTCCAGCGCCGCCATAGGCGGCAGCATACCTGAAACACCTTGGCGTTTGATACGCCAGCCGTCACGCCCATAGCGCGTGTTGACCGCGCCCGGAACATGACCACGCAAATAGGCGCTTCGAGAACGGACGTCCAAAAATCAGACACGGTCTTTGCCAATGTGCGACTTGACCCATTCAACGCCGACTAGGGGCGTCACGCCATCTGTAGCCCCAACCACCGGCGCGAAGAACAGCAGAGCAATCAATAGGAGTGCGCGCATCTAATTATCTCCTGATATCGGTCGAACCGAAATCAATCGGCGCCCTTGCCGCCGTGAGCCACGGACCAAGCCACCGGATCGGAAAGGAAGTCGCGGACGCCCGCAATGGCTTCGTCGCCGAAATAATTGCCGTCTTCGGCGACCTTCAAGACGTCGGCCCAAGTGCAAAGATAGTGCAGGCGAACGCCGGTTTCTTCCAGGGCGCCCAGGGCATTGGGAAACGCGCCGTAAAAGAATACTACGAAAATATCACTGACCTCGGCACCTGCATGCCGCAATGCATCGACGAAATTGATCTTCGAGCCGCCGTCCGTTGCCAAATCCTCGACCAATAGAGCTTTCTTGCCTTCCTCAAGAGATCCCTCGATCTGTGCGTCGCGGCCAAACCCTTTCGGCTTTTTACGGACGTAGAGCATCGGCTTGTCGGTGCCGGCGGCTATCCATGCCGCGTAGGGGATGCCAGCCGTTTCACCACCAGCAATGTAGTCGGTGCCCGGCAAATCGGTTTCACGCTGAAGTATTTCGATGCCCATCTTTACGATCCGGCGCCGCGCTTCGGGAAACGAAATAACCCATCGGCAATCGATGTAAACCGGACTGGCCCAGCCGGCGGTTAGTTTATAAGGTTCCTCGGGGCGAAAATTAACGGCCTTAATGTCGAGCAGCCACTTCGCTGTCTCCAGACTCTCCGCCGTGTGGGTCTGGTCAGTGCTCATCTCATTGGTCATCGTGGATTCTCAATTCTATTGAACCGGAGTGATACGCGTTCGCACTACTTTGTCTTAGAACGTTGGGTTGGTGCATTCAATTCCCGAATTACCAGACTATCCACACCGCCTAGTCCAACAGCGCGGCGCCGTGATGGAGCTTTACCCCGATTGCCCTGAACCGGCTAAGGAATTGTATTTGGACGCCAAGATGATCGACTGAATTCTCAAAGCGCGCGTGAAAGCTGGTTGACGACCGGCGCATGGTGCCCACATATCGCAGAGCGAGGGAGGGCATTTTGGCCAATCGACAGGACCGGCGGCGTGACAAGCGCCTACAAAACCAAGAATTTCGCGAACAAATGAAAACGGCGATGGCGCATCTGGACAATGACCGGGTGCGCGAGGCCGAGTTGGCGTTCAAGGAAGCGGCTGCGATGCAGCCCGGCGAAGCCGAGCCCCATCACATGCTGGCAATGATGACTTACCGTGCCGGGCGGTTGGAAGAGGCGGGCAACCATATCGTCGAAGCGGCCATGCGCGATGACGATGATGTCGCGATCCACGCCGATTGCGGGGCCATTATGAACATGCTTGGTCGCCCGGCCGAGGCCGAGGCCGCATGCCGTCACGTTATTGATCAAGATCCTGACCATGTTGAGGCCTACAATAATCTGTCGGTGGCCTTGTCGATGCAGGGCAAGCGCGACGAAGCATTGGAAATTTGCGAGGCGGCGCTTGCGCGGCGCCCCGATTACACCGATGCCCTCGTCAATAAAGCCAATTTGCTGGTCAAAATGGATGACACCATCGCGGCTATTGAAGCTTTTGCGGCAGCCATCCAAGTTGCCCCTGAGAACCCTCTGGCCCGGGTTAACCTGGGCATTGCACTTCGCATGGTTGGCGAGCTTGATGCGGCCGAAGAGCAATGCCGGTTAAGCATAGAATTGCGCCCCGATTACCCGGAAGCCCATGCCGGATTAGGGATGGTATTGGCAGCAAAGGAAGATTTTGCCGCCGCCATCAAGGCATTTCGCGAAGCACTCAAACTACGCCCCGGATTTGCCGCGGCCCAGCTCAACCTTGCCGCAGCGCACTTCAAAGCTGGTGATTTTGAGGCCTCGGAAGCGGTTTACTGCGAAATCATTGAACAGCATCCGGCCGCGGCACCGGCCCAGACTGGTCTGGGGGTGGTTATGTTGGCTTCCGGGCGCTTAGATGCGGCAACACAAGCCTTTCGTGATGCCGTTGATCTGGACCCACGTGAGGGCGAGGCCTGGATGAACCTGTCGTCGGCGCTCGGGTCCGATATGCCGGATGCCGATATCGCCCAAATGACTGATTTTGCCGACAATATGCTGCTAAGCACTGATCAACGTGTCGCCATTCGATTTGCGCTCGGAGAGGTTTGTGACCGTCGCGGTGAATTTGAAGCCGCATTCGTCCACTACCGGGCCGGCAATGACGCCAGGAAAGCCGAATTGGATAAACTCGGCAAAATTTTTGATCCGGCGGCCATTGTCGGCGACACGGAAGCCGTTCAGTCGATTTTCAATCCGTCGTTCATTGAGCGTTTTGCCGGTATCGGTGATTTGACCGAAAGGCCCGTGTTCATCATCGGTATGCCGCGTTCAGGCACCACGTTGGTCGAGCAGATTTTGGCCTCACACCCTGATGTAAATGGTGCTGGCGAGATCGGCTGCATATCCGCAACAGTGCCAAATTTCCCTGATAGCATTACCGATTTGGATGTTTCCCAAGTATCAGCAATGGCAAGAAATGCAGCGGAAAACTTATTCGTGGGCGCCGGCGAGGCGGCACGGGTCATCGACAAGGCACCGTTCCAATTTCAACATTTGGGCCTTATTCGCATTCTATTCCCGAATGCGCGAATAATTCACTGCGTCCGCGACCCATTGGATATCGGATTGTCGTGTTATTTTCAAAATTTCGTAGCGGACTACCCTTGGTCTGCGGACCTCGGGCATATCGGCGTATACCTACAGGCCTATTCGCGGCTGATGGATCATTGGCGGACATTGTTTGAAGACGCCATATTGGACGTTCGCTATGAAACCTTAGTCGAGAACCAGGAGGCGGAAAGCCGGCGGTTGATCAACCATCTTGGCCTGCCGTGGCACGATGAGTGTCTAAATTTTCATGAGACACGCCGGACCGTTCTGACGGCCTCGAATTGGTCTGTTCGCAAGCCCATTCATACCCGGTCGATTGCCCGCGCCGCCAGTTACGGCGGACATATGGCTGCCCTGCGCAAGGCGCTGGAATGAAATTTGTGACACAAATCAAAATTTGACGTTTGTAATTATTCTAAAAACATTAGATTTTGCGAAATGCAAATCCGTCTTTACGGGGTAAGACGGCGGGCATGCCATTTGATTGGTCGGGGGGGCCGCATTGGAAAACAGTCGGCGCCATATTGCTGTCCTCGTTATTGACGATTCAGATACGATTCTGAAAGTCGTCGGTGAAATGTTGTATGATGGCGAGTATCAGGCGTTTCTTGCACGTAGTATGGACGCCGCGTTGAATATCAATGTGCGTGACCAGGTTGACGTCATTCTTGTCGATATCGTCATGCCGGAAATGGATGGCCTTGAAGGTATTCAGGCGCTGCGCGAGATGGACCCCGACGCCCGCATAATTGGTATGTCGAGCGGTGATTCTTCCCGATCATCGTATGACCTTTTGCGCTGCGCGCGCCGGGCTGGCGCCGATGCCGTTATTCGGAAACCTTTCAAAAAGGATCAGTTATTCGAGGTGATTAAACAGGTCAGTGCCTCCGCCGGTGTTGGCCGTCTGCGCGTCCTGGCCATCGACGATAGCAGGACCATCGGTAAGGCCATCGAACAGATACTTGATAATACCGATCGTTTCGTCGTTTCGTCTTCGCTTTCGGCTGACGATGCGCCATCAAGCCCGCAAATCGTCGGCGTCGATGTCATCGTGACTGATATCTTCATGCCCGGCGAAAGCGGTATCGATGTAATCGAAAAAGTTCACGACAACTGGCCGGGCGTGAAAGTTATCGCTATGTCGGCGGGCTATGGTGGCGACGAAGAAACCCGCGGAAAGGCGCTTCTCGCAGCTGACAAAATTGGTGCGGCCGCGACGATCACCAAGCCGTTTAAAAAAGACGCACTAATTTCACTCATTGAGGACGTCGTTCGATAGTTGCCCGGTGTTGGGTGCTATAAATTCTTTTGCATCCCTAATTACACCGCTTCGATATGTATCCATCCCCGCTCAGGCCTGTGAAATAGTCGTTGAAGTCTGCATGGCTAATGGGCTGTCCGGAAAAGTCGGCTTCGAGGTTGCGCTCGGCGACGTAGGTGCGCATTTCAGCGCCCATCGACCAGAACGTGATACCACGGTGTTTCTTTCGGCGGACGGGATCTGGCGACTGTGTCATACCAGTTGTCCGATCCCTTGAAATACGGGTCGACATCAATGATGCCCCCCGGTATTCAAAAAGTCGGTGTTGAATGAGTTGCCCGATCGAAAAATTCGCTGATTTGCTAACCGGCATTGCTGTGACGTTTCCATTGATGATGGAACATGATATCGCCCGTCGATAAGGATTAATAGTACAGCGTTCCGCATGTTGGTATTTTCCTTGGCCATGCGTGGTGCTAGCACTAGTAGGTAATTTCAGGAGTGAGATCATTTGGCCGGCAAAGAGCAGGTTATCTGGGTTTTAGCCGATGATCGTGCTGGCAACCGCGCGCAAGCGCTCGGCGTTGCTGATGCCTTGGAGTTGCCATATGTGATCAAGGAATTGACGTATGGCATTATGGTGCACCTTCCAAATTTTATGGTGCCGCCATCATTTGCGGCGCTATCGGGTGAAAGTCGCGACCAACTTCAGCCACCTTGGCCTGATTTGGTGATTGCGGCGGGGCGCCGAACCGCCGGTGCCGCACGGCGGATTAAGAAATTGTCTGATGGAAAAGCACGTCTGGTGCAGATTATGTATCCTGGCGGGGCGATCTCTGATTTCAATCTTATTGCCGTGCCAAGCCATGATCCACCTGTGGGGGGCAGCAATATAGTTCGTGTGACCGGTGCACCACACAGTCTTGGTGAACAAGACTTTGAGATTGCGCGGTCCCAATGGTTTCCACGACTGTCGGCTCTTCCGAAGCCGCACATCGCTGTGATGGTTGGAGGCTCGACCCGCCGGCGCCAATTCGGCGACGCCATGGGCGAGGAATTGGGGCGTCGGGCATCATCAATGGCATCATCAATGGGCGGCTCTTTGCTGGTCACCACCAGCCGCCGCTCTGGCGACGCAGCGGACAAATTAATATCCGCGATATCCGTTCCGTCGGCGGTTTACCGCTGGGGGCAGGGCGGTGAAAATCCCTATCTTGGATATCTGGCATCGGCCGATGCGGTCATCGTCACGGGCGATTCCGTGTCCATGTGCTCGGAAGCCTGCGCGGTGCCGGTACCGGTGTATATTTACGCCCCGGAAGGGCTAATCACGCCAAAGCATGCACGCTTTCATGAACTGCTATTTTCCGGCGGGTATGCCCGTCCGTTTGGTGAAGATTTTACGCCTTGGACCCATAGCCGATTGAATGCTGCCGATGAGGTTGCCAACGCCATCAAAAATCACATCTTATGAGTTAATTTAAAATGTTAAAATTTGCATCTAATATTAAGTACCTATTCAATAATATTGATTTAGTTTCAAGAATCCAGGCATCGGCAGGCGCTGGCTTCCAGGCTGTCGAATGCCAGCGACCTTATGATATTCCATCGGCCAAAATGCGCCGCTCTTTGGCTGATGCCGGCGTGGAGATGGTGCTGATCAACGCGCCAGCAGGCGATGGCGATGGCGACAAGGGTTTGGGGATATTCAGCGGGCGGATATCCGAGTTCCAGCGCGAAACAGAACGCGCCATCGTTTACGCAGCTGAGATCGATTGCCAAAGGTTGCATGTCATGGCCGGGCAAACCAACCAGGATACGGATTTGAACGGTGCGGAAACCATCTTTAAGGACAACATCGCCTGGGCGGCGGAGTTAGGCCAACGTCACGGTGTGCGAATCCTGCTTGAGCCGTTAAATCCGATTGATAATCCGGGGTATTTTTTGACCCAGGCGGCCCAGGCGGTTCGTTTGATTGAGGCGATCTCGCATCCAAATGTCTATTTGCAGTATGACCTCTACCATGCTGGCATGAATGGTGAAGACATCATCGGCCCTGTCGGTGCTTATTTGGGGCTTATCGATCATATGCAAATCGCCGGGGTGCCAGGCCGGCATGAACCCGATACCGGTGATATTGACTTCAACCCGGCGCTCAAATTCATCGGCAAATCGGGTTATAAAGGCTGGATTGGTTGTGAATATGCCCCGTTGGGCCGGGTTGAGGACGGCCTCGCGTGGGCGGTCACTCACGGTTTTGGAACCTGAGATTTGAGAGTTGCCGGCTCAGGCCTCCGGTGCGGGTTGATAATCACCGCACCAGTCTGAGTTTTTGGTTTCCATCCATACGGAGGTTAAGGCACTGGCCTGGGGGGCATATCGCCGGCAAAGGCCTTTGTTCGAATCTTTGCGAAGTCCGCTCGTCGAGCGGGGATTGCTGATGTCCAACTGGGGGTCCGCTTTCTGAAAACGTTGCTCGCGTTTGAACTTCCACAAAGGGTCCCAAAATCTACACGTTTGGCAGTACCCTTGTTCATCCATGCTGGCGTCCAATCCGTCGAGACATTCGGGGCCTAATTAGAGTATTTTTTAGGGCTCATCCGCCACGATGACGCGAGGGGCGAACTACCCGGCGGGCCGATACGCAATGACCTTCTGGCGTTGCTCGCCCAAACCCTCAACTCCCAGACGCATTTCATCGCCGGGCTTGAGGAACATTGGCGGGGATTTCCCCAAACCGACGCCTGGCGGGGTGCCCGTGGCGATGATGTCGCCAGGCATCAATTTCATGTGATTGCTAATGTAACTGATCAAATGATGGACGCCGAACTCCATGGTCTTGGTATTGCCAACTTGCTGGCGTTGGCCGTTGACATCCAGCCAGATATTCAAGTTTTGGGGATCCGGCACTTCATCGGGCGTCACCAACCATGGTCCGACGGGCGCGAAGGTATCCGCGCTTTTCCCCTTCATCCACTGTCCGGTGCCTTCCAATTGCATGGCGCGTTCCGAAACATCATTAAAAACCGTATATCCGGCGATGTGGGCGGCGGCTTCTCCGCGCTTGACGTAGCGCGCGGTGCGGCCGATGACGATACCCAATTCAACCTCCCAATCGCCCTTGGTCGATCCTTTGGGCAGTATGACAGGGTCGTTTGGCCCGTTGAGCGCGGTGATGGCTTTGCTGAATAAAACCGGCTCATTAGGTAAATCCATGCCGGTTTCTTCGGCGTGATCGCGATAATTCAGCCCGACAGCAACGATTTTACCAACACCGGCCACCGGTACCCCCATGCGCATTGTTCCTTCGACGACAGGTAGCGTACTGGGATCGAATTTTGCCAATGCCGCCAGACGTTCGGGTTCCAAATTAACCCCTTCGAGATCGGTCAATTGGTCAGAGAGGTCACGGATACGACCGTTTTCGTCAATAAAACCCGGCTTTTCGTCTCCGGGTGACCCATAGCGCAGGAACTTCATGCAGATAATCCTTGGGTGTTTTAATTAGCGTAGAGGTGCACCTCGGAAGGTCAATCGAATTCGGATTTATGCCAGCAGGGGAATTTGGCCCCGAGCATCGGCAATACTGTTACCCGTTAGGACGCGAAAGCTTTCGCTGCTCAGGTCGAGGGCTTGCGCGCGTTCGCCTTCAACATTTCCATGCCCAGACGCGACATGCATTGCACCAGTAAGTCCGGCGTTCAAGCCCGCGCCGACATCACCGGCGCGATCTCCGATGATCCACGACGCACTCAAGTCCAACGCCAGGCGTGATGCCGCACGGTTCAACATGCCGGGTGACGGTTTGCGGTCGGGATGCTCCGCAACACGCCACGGTGCGATGCCGTCTTCATGGAACGGACAGGCATAGACGGCATTGACGAACGCACCTGCGTCATTGAGTGCTTCCAGCATGGTTTCTTGGACAGCCGCGAATTCCGGCCAGCCATATGTCCCACGCCCGATACCGCTTTGATTGGTGACAACAACGACAGGGACGCCAGCACGATTTGCATGGCCGATGACATCCGACGCGCCAGGTACAAGTCGGGTATCCTCGACGCGGTGCAAATAATGAACTTCTTCGACAACGACGCCGTCCCGATCAAGGAACAGCGCAGGGCGCAACCCCGCGCCTTGGGTGCGATTAAGGAGCTCGCACCACACCCCGTCGCTGCCAACAACTGCGCCGAATTTCAATTCACCTGCACTCATTGGTCCGTATATCCATTTGTGGCATCTGCGTCATAAGCCCTTGGCGCCTAAATCGAATACGCTATCATAGTAATTAGAGAAAGCGGTGATCTTGTATATTGGGTGATTCAAAGGCATTGCACCAAGATGAAACGTAGTCAGGAAAGCCAGAATTCGACCGAAATATTCAATCCGCCGGAACCCAATCCAGCGCTTGGATGCTGGATGCGCTGGTCATTGTTAGCTTTTGGTTGGGCCAATGTGGGCTTGGGTATTGTCGGCATATTTATTCCCGGCCTACCGACAACGGTATTCCTGCTTATCGCCTTTTGGGCATTTTCCAAAAGTTCCGAACGGTTTCAAATATGGCTTTGGAGCCACCCTCGCTTGGGGCCGCCAATCCGTGACTGGCATCAACATCAGGTGATACCGCTGAAGGCCAAATTACTTGCCGCTGTCATGATGACCTTTAGTTTCGTTTATGTCGCCGTTTTTATTGCCGACGATTGGCGGCTGCCTGCGGCATTAGCTCTGGTGATGGTGCCGGCGGCGATTTATGTCATGACGCGGGCCAGTGCGCCGCCAACAGAGGCCGCCTCCAGCGTCGTAGGGGGTGACAAAATCGGTCCAACCTAGCCGGTTTTGGCCTCGGCGAAGTGCAAGCCGAACACGCCTAAAATGATGAAACCGACACAAGCCGCCTTCAATATGGTCATGGGTTCCTTGAAAAGAATCACGCCGGTCAACGCCACAAGCGCAGTACCCGCACCAGCCCATATGGCATAGGCAGTGCCTAGATTGATCACCTTTAATGCCAATGCCAGAAACCAAATGCTGACACCATATCCAGCGGCGACGATAAGGCTGGGCATAAACACTGTAAAGCCAAGAGAAAATTTCAGGGCGACCGTGCCGATCACTTCGGCAACGATGGCGAGAGCGAGGAGGAACCAAGGCATGATCATTCCTTTTTATGGAAATCGCTGGGTTCCTTCCTAAGAGAGGTGGCCGGTTCGGACAAGCTCGGTTAAATTGCCATCTATGAATGAAAGTATTTTGCATTTGGCCGTCGCGATGGGGGCATTCGTCGCAAGCCACATCGTAATGTCCATATCGCCCGTCCGCGCGCCGTTGGTCAATGCCATCGGCGAATGGGGATTTAAGGCGGTTTATTCGATCATATCGGTGGCCCTGCTGGCCTGGGTGATCATGGCTTACGGCGTGGCGCCAAAGAACGAATTGTTCGAGCCCGGCACTGCCATGCGCCATGCGTCATTGACCATGATGCTACTGGCAGCGTTTTTTCTGGTATGTGGCTACACGACTCCCAATCCCGGCATTATGGGCATGGAGGCCGCCGGTTTAAAATCCGGTGCCAAGGGTGTGCTCAAGATCACCCGCCATCCAGTGATGTGGGGCGTCGCTCTTTGGGGCACGTCACATGTTTTGGGCAATGGCCACGCCGCCGCCCTGACTTTGTTTGGCGGCATGGCTGCCCTGGCTCTGGTCGGCGCGGCACATATCGATGTCAAACGGCGTGAAACATACGAACAAGCCTGGTCGGATTACGAAGCCGAGACCTCGTTCTGGCCCCTGGCGGCGCTTCTGGCTGGACGCACTAAGGTCGAGAAGGGTGAAGTCCGTTGGTGGCAAAGCCTGCTCACGGTCGCGCTCTATATGGGCATGTTGTGGGCGCACGCGGCGGCTGATCGCGACGTCTTCCCATTGGGGTTTTTCTAAACGCTCGCTGAACGGGTACCTTCTGCCGCGAAGACGTATTTGCGGCGGCAAATGCTAAACCGCATCTTCACGGATCATATCGGATGTTTTTTCGGCCATCATAATTATCGGCGCATTAGTGTTGCCCGATACCAAGCGCGGCATGGCTGAGCCGTCTACGATCCGGAGACCTCTTAAGCCATGAACACGCATCCGGTCATCAACCACGGCCTTCGGATCGGTGCCCATTTTGCAGGTACCGACGGGGTGATAAAGCGTCGCACCGGTCCGGGCTGCGTAATCCAATAATTCATCGTCGCTTTGGCAGTCCTTACCGGGAACCATTTCATTATCGCGGTATGGCGCCATGGCGTCGGCATTGACTATGTCGCGCGCGATGCGCATGCCGGCCAAATGAGTTTGTTTGTCCAGATCTTCGGCCAGGAAATTCTGACGAATTGCCGGCGGCTGCACCGGGTCGGCCGATTGGATATGGATAGATCCCCGGCTTTCCGGGCGGAGCTGGCATGGGCCGACGGTTAACCCCGGGAACTTGTCGAGGACTCGTTTTTGGGCATCGCCGAAGCTGGCGTTGGCCATGTGGAATTGTATGTCGGGGACCTCCAATTCCGGGCGACTGCGGACAAACCCACCGATAATGCCGGCCGGCATCGTTAGCGCACCGCGCCGCGCCAACGCGAATTTCAGCGCTTCGCCTACCAATCTGAGGCCGCGCGTGTCTTCGTTCAGGCTCGAGGTGTTCTTGAGCCGCCAAACAAACCGGCTGACGTAATGATCCTGCAGATTCTCGCCAACCCCGGCCAATTCATGGCGCACCGCGATGCCATGCGACGAAAGAACGTCGGGGCGGCCGATGCCCGATAATTCGAGCAACTGCGGCGATTGCACGGCGCCGGCGCAAAGAATGACTTCGCGGCCCACCATGGCCGTCATTTCGCGGCCGTTCATATTATAATTGACGCCGGTGACACGAGTGCCGTCGATGACTAATCCCGAGGCCATGGCACCACTTTCGACATCCAGGTTGGCTCGGTTTCGCACCGGGTCCAGATAGGCAATTTTGGCGCTCCAACGTTTGCCGTTCTTCTGGGTCAGCTGGTAGTACCCAAAACCTTCCTGGGTCTTGCCGTTGTAATCGGCGTTGCGGGGGTACCCGGCTTGTTCCGCCGCATCGATGACCGTGTCCAAAATCGGATAAGTCGTGCGGACTTCGGCGACATTCAACGGCCCGCCGGAACCGCGCCATTCATCACCACCCGGCTCAAAATTTTCGGCACGTTTGAAGTAGGGCAGGACATCATCGTAAGACCAGCCCCTGTTCCCCATTTGCGCCCATCCATCATAGTCGCGGGCGTTGCCGCGCACATACAGCATCCCGTTAATGGAACTTGAACCGCCCAGCACTTTGCCCCGAGGGATGGGGATTTGGCGACCGTGAAGATGCGGTTCAGGTTCGGTGTCGAACATCCAATTAACGGTGGGATCGACCATCGTCTTGATGTAGCCGACCGGGATATGAATCCAGATGTTTTTATCTTCGCCACCGGCTTCCAACAAAAGCACCGATGACTTACCGTCTTCGCTCAGGCGGTTGGCCAAGACACATCCCGCGGACCCGGCACCAACGACTATGTAATCAAAGGTCGGCGCTGTGGACGGTTCGCTCATAGGCTTTCCCGGAACAGAAATTTGAAGCGGTCGTCAGGCGACCCTAGACATTTCGGCAAGGCGTTCAAGGTTGGCGATGGTCTCGGCGCAGGCGCGTGCCGCTTCGCCGCCTTTAATTTTGAAATGATTGAAGAAAAACTCATGATGATCGCCATGTTCATGAAAATGATGCGGTGTCAGAACGGCCGAGATGATCGGCACTTCCGTTTCCAATTGAATATCCATCATTCCTCTGATCACCGCGTCGGCGACGAATTCATGACGGTAAATGCCGCCGTCCACGACCAGTCCGGCAGTGACGATGGCTGCGAAGCGCCCGGTCTTCGCCAGCAATTTGGCTTGTAGCGGAATTTCCAATGCGCCCGGAACTTCAAACAGTTCGACGTTGCCTTCACCAATTCCGAGCCGGGCGAGTTCCACCAAAAACGCATCGCGGCTTTGATCAACTATATCGCGATGCCAGCACGATTGAATGAATGCGACTTGTGGATTGCTTGAGAATTTTGAACTGTCCGAATTCATGACCATGCCCTTTAATTACTATTCAAATTCCGTATCAGGGCGCCGGGTCGAGTAGGGATCACCATAAGTTTGGCGATGTCCTAGCACTTGCCGTTCTCTTTCATCCGGACTTTCACCGTCGGCTTCGGATTCTCACCGAATCTGCTGTCCTTACCGACATTGCCGGCAAGCGCTCACGGGCTCGGGCGCTTGCGCCCATACCGCCGGTGGGGAATTTCACCCCGCCCCGAGAACTGACGTATTTTAGATGCCGAAATGCCCGGCGGAAAGAGTTGTTTACCGTTCCCCGACTTCAAGAGTATGAGTGGATACTGCCGACGGCATTTCAAGTGAGCCCAACCCATGAATCTACCGGCGACAGAACCCCGGCCCTCCTCGCCTGCCGAGGGACTCGATAGCGCCTACGCTTGGCGCCGGCTGGCCGTTTCATTGGCGCTCAGCACCATTGGTGGCATCGGCTTGTGGTCGGTGGTGGTGTCACTGCCGGCTATCGAAGCCGAGTTTGGCGTTGATCGGGGCAGTGCGTCATTACCGTACCTTGCCACGATGATCGGATTCGCTTGTGGTGGAGTGATGATGGGACGGCTGAGTGATCGGTTTAGTATCCGTGTTCCGCTGATCATCGGCGCGATTATGTTGGGCATCGGGTATTTTGCGGCTGCCCAGGTCACAGCGCTTTGGCAATTTATCGCCGTCCAGACGATCGCTATTGGCTTTTTAGGCAGTTCCGTTTCGTTCGGGCCCTTGGTTGCCGATGTCTCATTGTGGTTCCGTCGCCGGCGGGGCATCGCTGTCGCTATCGTTGCCAGCGGCAATTATCTATCAGGCACAATCTGGCCGCCAATTTTGCAACACGCCATCGAGACTATCGGTTGGCGCCAGGCCCATATGGGGATCGGTTTGGTCTGTGTGGTGACGATGATCCCGTTGGCAATGTTGCTGCGTCGACCGTCGCCCACGGATGATGGGGTGGCAGCAGACGGCACGGCGGAAGTTCTCGCGACCTCTCGGTTGTCGCCGCGCCAATTGATGAGTGTGCTGGTGTTGGCGGGGATGGCGTGTTGTATCGCCATGTCGATGCCGCAAGTCCATATCGTCGCCTATTGTGGTGATTTGGGTTATGGCGCGCAGCGCGGCGCCGAGATGCTGTCACTGATGCTGGGACTTGGTGTCATCAGCCGACTGATATCCGGTGTCATTGCCGACAAAATTGGCGGTCTTGGCACGTTGATGTTGGGGTCCATCCTGCAGGGCCTGGCTTTGGTATTCTATTTGCCCTTCGACGGCTTGATGCCGCTCTACATTGTTTCGGGGTTATTCGGGTTGGCGCAGGGTGGCATCGTGCCGAGCTACGCCTTGATTGTGCGTGAATATTTCCCAGCCCGCGAAGCCGGTGCAAAAGTCAGCTTAGTGCTAATGGCGACGGTGGCCGGAATGGCCGTTGGCGGCTGGATGTCCGGTGAGATTTATGACCTCACAGGGTCTTACAAGGCGGCATTTATCAACGGTATCGCCTTCAACCTGTTGAATGTCTCCATTGCCTTTTGGCTGGTCATGGGGCGACGGCGCATGGCAACTCAAGCGGCTTAAGGAAAATCAGAAGAACGCGAAAACCCGACTTTCCATGCTTTCGCGTGGCATTGCACCGGCGGGCGGGGCCGGGTGATCGAAAGCCGTATGAATGGCAAACCGTGCCGGCCCATCGCGCGACGAATCATACGTTTTCAACAACAAGGCTTCATCTGGCGACATAGCCGGGAAGTAAATCCATTTGTGCGCCGGGTTATACGATGCCATCAAGATTTCACCGATCCGATCCTTGGCACGCCGTTCCGAACGGATCAGATCATCGTCAGTGACAGACCGCGCGTCACAAAGCGCCAGCATCGAGGTCTCTGCCGGATGCCCGATGGCGCGCCAGACATTGACGATGGAAAACCGACGGTTCAACAGATCGTCGGCTTCGGCGGGGTAAATATCGCGAACGCGCTGTGGCCCTGACCAATTGGTGTAATCATTGTGAATGACCGCCGAAGGCTCACGTATTTGCCTCGCAGCGCGTTGCTCAACGGAATCTGCACGCCAGGTATGATCGAAGACCGCCGTACGCTTTGCACCCGTGGCGGCGGCGACCAGTTTCATGATTTCAATTTCATAAGTGCTTTCAATCGCCACCAGGTCGTAAAAATCCACGATCGCACTTTCATGCGAGACTAGAGAAAAACCTTCACGGTCGATGTGAAATACGTCATTACCGGCGGCCGCCATTCTGGCTCGGCCGTCGGAAATTTCAACCTCGCGTTCCTGAAATTCCCCGTCGAGATCGAGGCGGGCCTCTTCACCGCCGATAGAGGCGACGTAAATGGGTTTTTCGTCGCTTGGCACGGAATACTTCAGTGTCGCGCGCAGGCCGCTGACCGTGTCTGGCGGGCTAGTCGAGGTGGTCAAAATTATCGCTCCCTTGGCGCACGTGGAAGAATATGGCATTTGCGCAGAGGAAGATTCCTTGCAACTGAGACAAACTGTGCACCCTGCAATCGCAATCAAGGATCGGCTATACCGCCTGCCCCTGCCTTGGTTTGCTGGTTAAAGGATAATTCTGCGTTGAATATGTTGTTGCCGATGGGCCGCTTGGTCAAGGCGGCTATAACAAGGCTCTGAAAATCACTAATGGAAGGTTTTGAAATCCTCTGCCTAGCTGGCAACACTGTCAGCGACGAATGCAGTGTAATCCAAGAAGTCGTGATAATGAACGACGGTCGAGTGCGCATTGAGAAAGATCACCCCATAAGCAGGTGGCTCATGGCTGCGCACCAGGTGCGGCGTTTTCTCCAGCCGCAACGCGCACTGATGTGCGGTGCCCCGGAACGATGAAAAGGAAATGCCATGCCAGCTGCCCGCGGTGGGCCGATGGACGTGGCCAAAAAACATGTGCTCGATATTTGAAAACGGCGCAATGGTGTCGGCCAGCAGGTCATCGCCTTGCAATAATCGCATGTTATCGACATTCGGCATGCCGATTTTAAAAGGCGGGTGATGGAGGAAAAGATAAACCGCGCGGCCATCACTACTTTTCAATTGCGCCGTCAACCAGTCCGCGCGTTGTTGACAGAAACCGCCAAATTTTTCACCGCTTACGACGGTATCGAGAAAAATTAAGCGACCTGCATCCAAGTCGATGATGGACTGAATGAAACCGTTCTCATCAGTGGGTGTGTCCGGAAACGTCGTTAGCAGATTTTCACGATGATCATGATTGCCGACCATCAATTGGTACGGGATCGGAAGGCGAGCGAGAATTTTTGCAAGGTCTCCGTAGGCGCTCAATTCGCCTTTGTGTGCGAGATCGCCGGTAATCACGCAAAGCTCGGCATCGGCGTGATTTACAGCAATATCTTCGACACATGCGTACAGCCGCGCATAAGGATTGACGCCGTGCATTTCCCCTCTGTCGAGGACAAGGTGGGTATCTGTAATTTGAATAATTTTCATAACCCGAGGTGGCCTTCATGGTTTGAGTTTTGGAGTTGATGGCTGCGTTCGTGCTGCATCCGATGAGTTGTTCGACGTTGGCAAACCATCTATTCGATCCAACCAGCATCGAGATACGATGTCCGGCCGACCTGAGTGAATTTCAAAAACTGAGCGAGTCCTCCGCGCTCTACTGAATGGACGGTAGTCTCCGGTTCGCCGGGCGCTTCGTCTGAACTCGCCAGGGCTTCGGTCAAAATACGCCCGTCCATGGTTGTCGGTTGTGAAAGGCCAAGAAGATGCAAAATTGTCGGTGCAATATCGATGATACCGGCCGGCGTTGCCGGAGTTAGTCCCGCCTCAAACAAGGTTCCCTGGGCGGCCAGAACAATGTTCAATTCTTTGGGGTGTAGCCCGCCATGGGTACCGCCGCCTTCGGGATAAACGCCGTTGTAGAAACAACTGCCGACGATGCCATCGCCAAAAACTGCATCATCATTACGCATCACATAATAAATGTCCGGCGAGCGTGGATGATCGATCAGGCCCAGCGCGTGATCGAAGGTCCCCGGCACTTGCCCCTCGATACCGTTCCCGCCGGGCGTGAAAATAAGTCCGCACCAGGGTTGATCGGTTAGCCACTCGACCATGGCCTCCATGCGGTTCGGATCATCATCCCGAACCTTCATTGATCCGCTGTAAGACGTGTAGCCGGCGTAGTCAGCACCGCCGTCGAAGTGATCATCGATGGCAAAGCCCGCCTTCGCCGCCTCGGCGTTGACGTCCACCCGTTTGCGCGCGGTGATTTGGCCATGATCGGAAACCGCGATGATCTGCAAGCGGTCCTGGAGGCCAGAGTCCCGCCACCAATCAAGCAGGCGTCCAAATTGCGTATCGACCAGACTGATGGCCTGTCCCATTTTTTCCGAAGCGACCCCGTGGTAATGATGGGTCTGATCGGGTTCTGAATACCACAGCACCAATATGTCGGGCTGATGGTTCGGATAGAGAGATTCGATCGTCATGTCTGTCTGGAGATTGATCGCATCAATGTTTGGCCGCACGGACTCAGGGATTGGGCCATGCGCGGCAACCAATTCTTGAGCGATGTCGGTCGGGCAGGAGTTTTCCCAGCCATTAAAACCAAGGCTGATATGCCCGTGTTCGGCGGCGCGGGGATTGACCAACCGTGATGTGCCGGTACCGCCTGTGAGAAAACTCGCCATCGCGTAGCCGCCGCGGGCGGCGATGTCGCCCAATGATGGGGTCGTCAATAAATCTCCGCCGTAGGCCGCCATGCCCGCTGCAATATCGGCGAACTGTCCCGGATGAAATACGTCATCGTGAAATATGTTCGGATCAAAGTATTTGTTCTGAACGATCCCGTTGTGACGCGGCGTTGAGCCGGTTGCTAATGCGGCTGCATTCGTTCGTGTCGATGTGGGATAGACCGAGCGGGCGTTGGGGAAGCTGGTGCCGTCTTCTTGGAAGCGGCAGAGATTAGGCATCGTTTCCGGCGTTACCATGTCAGCCCGGAGCCCGTCAAACACGACGATCAGAAACAGTGGGTGCGTACTCATATCATCTGCCTCGTAACGCACCAGCGGTCGTTGGTGCCGCAGTTGACAGATCGGCGTAATCCTCGCGGCGAGATGCAGCGGCTAGAAGCAATTTTGTATAGGTGTGTGTCGGGTCGCCGAAAACTGACCTTGTGGTCCCGGCGTCGACAATGTGTCCTTTTTGCAAGACCACCGTGTCGTCCGCGACCTGTTTAACAACACCAAGATCATGGCTGATGAACAGGCTTGCGGCGCCTGTCTTGTTTTGAATTCCCTTCAACAGTTCCAGGACGTGGGCCTGCACGGATACATCGAGAGCCGATGTTACTTCATCGCAGAGGATAAGGTCGGGTTTCGCCGTAAATGCGCGGGCGATGGCCACACGCTGCTGTTGTCCACCAGACAACTGCCGGGGGAAGCGTTTCAGAAGGTCCGCTGACAGTTCCATATCTTCCAGCAACTCGACAGCTCGGTCGCGGGCCGCAGCACCGCTCATGCCAAAGAAAATTTTAAGCGGGCGGGTGAGGATGGATTCAATCCGGCGCCGAGGGTTCAGCGACGAGAGCGGGTCTTGGAATATGATCTGTATTCGGCGGCGCAGTTCGGCCGAACGGAACTTGTCGATCATGTTGATCGAAGCACCGTCGAATGCCACCTCACCAGAGGTCGGCGCCATCAGGCCGACCACGATATTGGCGATTGTTGATTTTCCGCTCCCCGATTCACCGACAAGCCCAAGGGTTTCGCCGCGCCGCAGTTCGAACGACACGTTATCAACCGCCAGCTCTTCTTGCTGGGGATTGAACAGCGCGTCAATGGACCAACGCTGCGCATAACGGTAGGACAGGTTCTCGACATTCAGTAAAGGAGTCGCTGTACTCGCTTCTTGCTTGTCGATTGCTGGCGCGGGTTCTGGGAATGCCGCATCGACCCGCGGGATTGCCGCGACAAGCATTTTTCCGTAATCGGTTTGGGGGGCTGAAAATATCTCGGTCGCCTTGCCACGCTCGACGACCTTGCCTTCCCGCATGACCAGAACATTTTCACAGATGTAGTCGGTCAAGGTCAGGTCATGGGTGATATAAATCAGCGCGGTGCCCATTCGGTCCCGCAGTTCCTTAACAAGTTTCAGGACCTGCATCTCGGTCGTCGTATCCAATGCCGTTGTCGGTTCATCAAGGATCAGCAGATCCGGCTGGCACGCCAGCGCGCCGGCAATCACCACGCGCTGGCGTTGACCGCCGGAATTTTCATGGGGATAGCGACCATAACTCTTTTCCGGCGTTGGAAGATTCGTGCCTTCAAACAGCTTTAATGTCGAAAGTCGAGCAGCATGGGCACCGAGTTGTTGGTGAATTTTCAATATTTCGTCGATCTGCGGACCGACTTTCATGTGATAGGTCAACGAGGTCAACGGGTCCTGGGGGACCATGGCCATCCGGCGGCCCCGGAGTTCGCGAATTTGTTCGTCGGTGAATTCGAGGATGTTGTTGCCGTCAAACAGAACCTCACCACCGACGATTACACCGCCGGGTCGGCAGTAGGCCATGAGGGCACGAGCCAAAGTGGATTTACCGCATCCGCTCTCACCAACGATACCGAGGGTCTCGCCCGGCTCAACCTTGAAGCTGACGCCGTCGACGGCCAACATTTGTTCACCGGTTGACGGATTCTGATAAGCAATACGGAGGTCTTTGACCTCAAGAAGGGGCATCATCAACCTCCATGCAAGCCGCGCGCGGCATCAAGGCCGAGCGCATTGGCAAGTCCGTCACTGGCAAAGTTCAGCCCGACGACGAGCGTGGAGATGAAGACGGCGGGAAACAAAATCAACCATGGCGCTTGATAGATTTGATTGACGCCCTCTGAGACCATCAACCCCCAGTCCGGCGTCGGTGGGGAAATTCCCAGACCAAGAAATGACAAGGCACTGACGATCAATATGGCCGACGACGTGCGAATGGCGAATTCAACGACGACGACCTCAACAACGTTGGGCGTGAGTTCCCTGAAAATCACCGACAGCGTCGACTCGCCTCGCAAGCGGGCAGCTTTCACATATGCCAACGGCACCTGGGTCATGGCCTGCGACCGGATCGTTCTGACGGCACCCGGAAAATAGCTGAGCCCGATGACAATCGTCAGCACCGTTACGGAACGCCCGAACCCGACAACGAACAAGGCGACAAACAAAATACCGGGAATAGACAATTTGGTATCGACAATGCGCATAATCACATCGTCGTAGAATCCGCCGATATAGGCCGCTGAGACGGCGAAAAAGGTGCCGATCAAAACCGCACCCAATACACCAACCATCGCCACTGTGATCGACGTGCGCCCGCCCATCATCAGGCGCGAAAGGAAATCTCGGCCGATGACATCCGTGCCCAAAAGAAAGTTCGCATGACCGGGTTCCAGCATCGGCTGCCCGACCAATTGCGTCTCGCCATAAGGGATCAGCAGGGGCGCGAATAACGCGTTCAAAAGATGCAATGACACCAAAATGACGCCGACGGTAGTGCCGGGGCTATGGGTCAGGATTGCGCCCAGGGATTTACCGTTCACTAACATGGCTTCTCACTCTCGGGTCCAGAGCAATGATTGCGAAATCAGCCAGGAGGTTCATCACGACGACCAGAACTGCACCCAGAAAGGCGATGGCCTGGACGACATGGACTTCGCGCGTATCAACGGCTTCGATCAGCTCAATCCCCAATCCCGGATAGCCGAAGACCTTTTCGACAACGATCAAACCAGACAGTACGCCGGCCATGTATAGGGCCATCGCATTGAGGGTTGGGATGACCGACGCCGGCAGCACGTGCCGCCATACGATTCGCCGTTCCGGAACCCCTGAAAGACGGGCCCGTTCAACGAAATCGCTGTTCATTGTTTCAATGAAACCGGCACGCAACAGGCGGCTCAAATGAGCGACATGACCAATGATCACAGTGATCGCCGGAAGCAGGGAAACCGCCAGAAGTTCCATCGGATGGGCTTTGTTGTAAGCCGTGATGACGGCGGGAAACAACGGAATCCATACGGCAAAAATAATGATCAGAACCGTACCAATGACAAAGTCGGGAATTGAATATCCAATGATTGTGGTTGTTGAAACGACGGCGTCCGTGCGTTGGCCACGCCAGTATCCTGCGGTGGCCCCGATGGCAAAAGCTACCGGCATCGTGATCAAGGTAATGATCGCGCCCAACTGCAAAGAGTTCAGAAGTGGATGAAAGATAATGTTTCCGATGGGGATTTGGTCGACGATCGTAACGCCGAAATCGCCAACCACGGCGCCCGACAGCCATGTGAAAAATCTTATGGGGGCAGGGATGTCGAGGCCCAGGTCATGGCGCATTTCTTCAATGTCTTCTTCCGTCATGACCGCCACGTCGTCTTCGCTCAAATAGACGTCGAGCGCATCACCCGGCAGGACCTCGGTGGCCAGGAAGACAAATATCGCAACCAAGAAAAGAATGAGAACCGACAGAAGCGTGCGGCGTATCATGGCTCTGAGCATTAGATTGTGCTCACAACTCGGGGGAACGAAGCGGCCACAATAGGAGCTCCTTAGTATTGTCTTATAAACATTAGGGAAGAGAGGGAAAGCCGATGACTACGGGCTTTCCCTCTCCCGAAATTCGAAAGTTACGACTTCCAAACAGTGTCGAACTTGCCCGACCATGATTGTGAATGCGCTTTCCATCCATGAACGTTGGACCGGAAGACGTCAATCGAACGCCGGCCAATAATGAAGAACGTCGGCACCTCTTCTTGGAGAATGCGTTGCATTTCATGGTAGACCGCGCGGCGTTCCTTCTGGTCTCCCGTCGCCATCGCTTTCTTATAGAGTGCGATGAACTCATCACCCTTGGGGTTGGGATGCCAATAGCCGCTTTCATTGTAGGTCGGACGCGCCATGCGAAACAGATTGGCGGCCGGGTTGCGAGGGCCTACCGGGCCCATGGCAAAGCGGTGTTTGCGAGTTTTCTTTTTATCTTCGACCCGCCACTTCCGGTAGCCACTTTTCTGCTTCAACTCGATCGGCATGGTGATTCCGGCTTCTTTGACTGATTCCGCCATCACCTGGAAGACACGATCGATTTCCGGGTAATAGGACGAATAATAAAGCGTCGGTAATGTGATGCCGTTGGGATGCCCGGCTTCGGCCAAAAGTTTTTTGGCTTTTGCGACATCGCGGACAACGCCTCTGGGCAAGAAATCTTCATTGAAATCCGCCATGTGAGTGTCATTGGTCAACCATGCGGACGAGCCACCGTATACGATATCAATGATTTTCTGGCGGTCTACGGCCAAGGTTAATGCCTGACGGACACGCTTGTCCATGAAGGGCGAGCCTTCGTATTTTGGCATCACGGCCAGCATTTGCGATCCGGCTTTGGCGATATCGACGGTCGTATTCTCAAGTTTCTCAAATTGCGGCACCATGGCTGGATCGATGCCCAAGATCATGTCGAACTGCTTCGCGCGGAACCCGTTCATCGCCGAGCCCATGGACTGTTGGTAAACAACCTCCAAGTTGTCCAAATAGGGACCTTCTCCCCAATAGTCCTGGTTCGCTTCGTAAACGACACTGCGTTTGGGGTCGATATTGGCAAATTTAAACGGACCACTACCGATACCGTCCAATCCGATCTTGTCGATATCCGCCGCCGGCATAATCACCTGGCGATATTCTGCGGCCCACCAGCCGAATTCAGCATTCGGCGTCTTCATGAAGAAGCGTGCCTTATTTGGGCCGGCCTTTTCGACCTTCGCCAACATTTTCTTGGCAAACGACGTACCTTTTTTCTTGTCACGATGGAAATTGTAAGACGAGACCACGTCATCGACAGTGAGGTCACGACCATCGTGGAATTTGATTCCTTCGCGGATATCGACTTCCCAAATCGTCTGGTCGTCCTTCACGGCTTCCCATTTGGTCGCCACTTCGGGCTGAGCCTGGATGTCGTGATCGACCCAGGTTAGCGCGTTATAGACGTTTTTTGTCCGGATATGGATGCCTTGATAGGGATGCTTGGCCGTTTTCAGGCTCTTGTGTTTCGAATTGCGCGTCAATATCGCGTAGGTCAGCTTGCCGCCCTTTTTAGGCTTCATCGCTGCCAAACTTGTATTAGGGAGAATCAAATCTCCCATGCTGTAGGCGGCGGCCGTGGCCCCGGCGCCGATCAGAACATCGCGGCGGCTTGGATTTTTATATTTTCCCATAATTCAGTCTCCCGCTAACGGTTTGGCGTCCTCCGATTGGGCCGGAGAAAGCAAATAAATCGTTCCCCATACCGACTTTTTACTACATTTTTCGGGGCAGTATGATCTTGATCGAAATTTCCGAGGCCTGCAATTTCCGATTTCGTATAAGCCATATCGGTTTTTGCTATTTGTTAGCCAGCGCCCTATGAATGAGACAGATAATGTTTAGTAGGTGGGCCACGGTAGAACATCATGCTGTATACCCAATTGCGTTCATTTCATGCGGTTGCCCGCGAAGGAAGCGTGACAAAAGCGTCCCGTGTACTGAACGTTTCTCAGCCGACAATCACGACACAAATTAAAGAGCTGGAAGCCCGCTACAGGCTCGAATTGTTTCGACGCCCCGGCCGGCGGTTGGAACTCACCGAGTTGGGACGGGAACTGCTTTTTATCACCCAACGATTTTTCGACGTCGAGGGCGAGGCGATGGGCTTTTTGGAATCCGCCCACGACCTCGTTCGCGGTCATTTGCGCGTCGGCGCCGTCGGCCCATATCCGTTGATGAAGTTCCTCAAGCAATTCAGAAAAGAACATGCCAATGTCACGGTTTCTGTCGATCTTGGGAATTCAGAGGAAGTGCTTCAAGGATTGCGCGATCAACGAACCGATGTCGGCATCGTTTCTGAAATCAAAGCCAATCCAGATATTCTGATCACCCGGTTCGGCAGCCAAAGCGTGGTTGTGTTTGTCTCAACGGTTCATTCCTGGTCGTCACGGAAATCAATTCGTCTCGCGGATTTGGACGGCCAAGATATGGTCATGCGCGAAGAAGGGTCGATGACCCGGCAGGTGGTGGAAAAAGCGCTTAAAGAAAAGAAAATCCGGTCCAATGTGGTCATGGAGGTCGGCAGCCGCGAAGCTGTTTGGGAAGCCGTCGCTGAAGGCCATGGCATTGGTGTCATCTCGGAAATTTCATTGCAGCCTGATCCTCGGATCAAAGCACTTTCGATTTCTGACCATAAAATTCAAACCCGAATTGACGCGGTATGCTTGAAACAGCGTCAGCATTCTAGTGTCGTTCGAACGTTTCTTCGTATGGTGGACGCAGTCAACGGGGAAAGCCTTGGCTTCACGAAAACACCGAATTCATAGCGGTACATCCCGCCCGGCAATGCGTTACGTACAAGGGTAAGGCCAAATTCGTCGGGTGTCCGCCGGCACAAAGTTTCCGTCAGGTTGCATATAGGGGACAGCAACCCGTTTTTGATCATCAGGCAGTGCCGCCAAGGATTGCGAATCATAGGGCGGATTACGCCTGTAAAAAGCGTTCGGGTCCATCCAGTATCCATCTTTCGGGGCGACGAACAGACCGTCATTGGTCCAGGACGCTTGGGTGCTGTAAACAATCGCGAAATGTAGCGCATCGCGGCGCACCCTGCGGCCCATTTTGCCGGTGTTACTCGTTTTGCCGATTTCCTGACCCATTTCGACGCTGTCG
>JABJBP010000138.1 GCA_018665815.1 Rhodospirillaceae bacterium | reverse complement strand
TCAGTTTGGCGAGCGACCAGATCGGCGGGTTCAGTCGCGCGGTAGCAAAGCAGGTCGGCATTGCCGAAATCGGCTATGCGGGCGGCGACCGCATCGCGTTCCGCCCCGACCCGATCAAGCGCCGTGCAGGCCAATTGCATCATCGGCATAGAGGTGGGCTTGATGGTTTCGTCCTGGGCCTGCCATTCTTCGGCCACGGCAAGGGCCAAGGCGTTCGTCGGCAGTGATAGCGGCTTGGCACCCGGTGTCTTCACGGGGCGGCCATCCAATGTCACCGTGAACGGTCCCGCGTCCGGCGGCGTTGCAGAGGCGGCGGCCGCTTCTTTGTAGAAGCGGCGCGCCGGATTTTCCGTCAATGCGACCTCAGTTGCCGAACAGGCTTTTCAGGCCCGAGCCGACGCCCTTGGTGAGTCCTTCGACCGGATTGGAACTTTCTTCCTTCTTCGCCGGCTCCGTACTCGCGGGCGCCGAATCACCAGAAGCTTTCTTTTCCGTCTTGGCTTCGGCAATCAATCCTTTGTATTCATTGAAATCAATGGATTTCAATATCACCACGCCGGCGACGACGACGGCGATCATCAAAACACCGATTACCGATAAAATTTTAACCCAGCGATTCATTATCTTTTCTCCCTGATTTCTGCTAACAACGCCGGCAATTCGCCATATGCATTGACGACTGTGCAAGCGCCAGCATCTGTCAATTCTCTACTCTCATGGTACCCCCATGAGACCCCAATGGCCATGACGTCTGCCGCGACTGCCATCTCCACATCAAAAGTCGTATCACCGATCATGACGGTGTTCGCCGGCTCCGCACCGGTTTCTTCCATGGCTCGGATGAGCATTTCCGGATGCGGCTTGCCACGGGCCCGGTCGGCGGTCTGAAGGGTTTGAAACCGGTCTAGCACATCGTGCTTCTCAAGCGTACCAACAAGCCCGCGGTGCCCCTTGCCTGTTGCGACCCCCAACACCCAGCCCGTACTCTCAAGCTCGGCGAGGGTTTCGGTGGTGCCGGGATAAAGCGGTTCATCCAAACCGCCGTTGTCGCGCATCTCCAGCCACGCCGCGCTGTAGCCGTCGCGCAATCGCTCCACCGTTTCCACCGAGGCATCGGGCACCAATCTTGCGATTGCATCCAGCAAGGGAAGGCCAACGACACGACGGACCGCCTCGTCTGTAGCACGCGCCATGTTAAGGCCGTCAAAAGCGGCGTGCATGGAACCGATAATCGAATGCTGGGAATCGACGAGTGTCCCATCGCAATCGAACACCGCCAATCGGATGTGTTCCGCCTCGTTCAATGAATTACCCCTTGTTCAATGCCGTCCCGGCGTTCCAGGCCGTTCCGACCGCCACAGTGTAGACGGCTCACGGAACATCGGAAAGATATGGAACGCAATAATTTACTCAGATTGCCCGGTGTCCCCAAGATTGGGAAAGCGCATGAAAAATACGGCCCCGCCTTCTGGCGCGTCGTCAATACCAACTGTCGCTCCATGGGCATCCGCTATCCGACGGACTACTCCCAAACCCTGACGAATGCTGCCGCGACGATCGGCCCGAAGATGATGGGTAAAGGCAGATTTTTTCACATCATCGGAAACACCCGGACCACGGTCGATCACATAAATTGCCGGTGAGCCGGTAACCTAGATCATGCGATCATGGCGGATCGCCAAAGGCGCCACATAGGTCGCCACCGCTTTCGCTATGGCCAGTAGATCGGCGCGCTCATCAGTGACGATCTCAAGTTCCTCAAACCGAGATTCCGCCACCAGTTCCTCGACCATGCGGGACACCGCGTCGACGTCTGTTTTTAACGAATTGACGATCTCGGAATCGGGCAGGCTATCTAGGTTAGCTCGCAACACGGCCATTGGGGTCCGAAGTTCATGAGCAACGTCAGTGGCAAATTCATGCTGACGTTTGACGATTTCCTGAAGTGACCGCTCCATTTGCTTGCGTTCGGTGATATCGACCGAAAAAGTCGCGGTACTGCCATCGGGCAGCCGGTCTTCATGGATGAGATAATGCGTCCCATCCTCTCGGCGGACTTCGAACGGCCGGCCGGGGTTTCGGTGGAACTCCAGGCGTTCAGCAATCCATGCTTGCTCGCGACCTCGCGCATCGGACACGAGTCCAGATTCCGCAATGGAGGTGACAAACTCTGAAAATGGAGTGCCCGGCGCGAGCTTATCGACAAACGCGCCATTGACGGTTCGGGCCGATCGATTGGCCGTTATAATTTCATCGTTTTTGTCACAAAGAATGAACACTTCTGAAATTTCGTCGATCGCCGAATGCAATCTGTTCGATGACGTCTCAGCCTGTATTTGATCGGTAATGTCACGCGCGATACCGCGCACACCGGTAAATTGCCCAGTTTCAAACGAAAACACCGGCAATCCACTGATCAGGAGATTACGTGTCGTTTCCGCGCGGGTAATGACTTGAAAGGGCACATCACGAAACGGTTTTTGAAAATCAGGTTGATGCGATTTCGAAGGGCTTTTAATGAAGCTACCCAACTCAGTTAATCGTGTTCCTAAGACTTCCTCGGCCGGAATCCCGCAGCTGTCGAATATACGATCCGATATGAAGTTGATATTCAATTCGTCATCCAGACTCCAAACCCAATCAGACGTTAATCTAGTGATGTCGTCGAGAATTTCGATGGTTTCCGCCAGGCGCGACGAAACATCCTTCGAAGAAGAATACCAATGATTTAACCGTTCATCATTCATGAGATTGAAAAAAACCTCTGCGCCCCGCAATCACCTACGTACAGTATATATAACGATATTATTACGTTGAGCTTACATTCGAATTTTCGGACTCCGATGCTTGATCCTCGGATAGCAGATACCCAACACCCCGCAACGTATTAATAGTGACATCGGCATTCGCTTCCGCCAATCGCTTGCGCAAGCGGGAAACGTGGACCTCGACGGAGTTGGACGAGACCTCTTCATCAAATCCATCAATCTGGACTTCCCTGGCGGTCGAATCGAAGGTGATATTCCCGGCGGTCATCACCGTTCCCAAAGCTCCGCCCGGACGGCGCAACAAGGCTCTGATCCGAGCAACCAATTCCTCCATGGCGAAGGGCTTCACGAGATAATCATCCCCCCCCAAATTGAGACCAACCACCCGGTCGTCGACACCGTCGCGCGCAGTGACGATCAATACCGGCGTTTCGTCACCACGATCGCGCCAGCTTTTAAGAAGTTCCAAACCATCAGAATCCGGTAATCCAAGATCCAACAGAATGACGTCATAGCTTACAGCCGAAAACGCCGCTTCGGCATCCTCGGCGTTGTGCACAGCATCAACGGTGAAGCCTTCTTTTTCGACGCTCAGCCGGACAAATTCGGCAAATCTCTCGTGATCCTCGACCAACAGTAGTCGCATAAATACTTCCTCTCTGACACGGCAGATTAGCACGAGATTTGCCGTATGGCATTATCCCAGATTTTCCATAAAGTCGGAATTTTCCGGCGTCGGATGAAATCCGAAGAACTGAAAGTTTTCTTCCATATGCCTCGGTAATGGCGCCTCAACGACAATTGGGCCTCCATTAGGCATCGGAATAAGCAACGCGCGCGCATGTAGTTGGAGGGATTTTTCGGGGATACCGTCGACAAACGCCGTTGCACCTCCATATTTACCGTCACCGATAATCGGTGTTTCCAAAGCGATTGCCGCATGTGCGCGGAGTTGATGAGTGCGTCCTGTCATTGGCTCCATCGCGAGCCACGCGGTATTGCGTCCCGCATGATCAAGTATCCGGTAATTCGTCTCAGCATATTTTCCAGTTTCACTTGCAGTCATCTTTTCGCCACCTTTTCCCGGCAATTTCGCCAACGGAAGCCGGATTTGCCCATTTGAAAGTTTGGGCATGCCCGCGACCAGGGCCCAATAGAGCTTTCTTGTTTCGCGGTGTTTAAACTGCGCGGTCAACCATCGTGTCGCCTTTGCGGTCCGACCGAGCACCAGCACGCCACTGGTATCCTTGTCGAGACGATGAACCAGACGCGGTCGTTCGTCGGCGTCGAAACGCAGCTCATCTAACATACCATCGAGATGAACTGGTGTTCGGCTTCCTCCCTGCACGGCAAGTCCCGCAGGCTTATCCAATATCAGAATTTCCGCATTGCGAAATAGGATTCTGCTTTTTAGATCTTTAATCGTCTCAGGATTAACCGACTGTTTGCGCGAAACGTTTTTATGCTGGCCACCTGGCGATTTATCCGACGCATGAACGGCAATCGGCGGCACCCTGACAGATTGTTGCTCGCAAACTTTTAAATTTGCTTTCACTCTTTTCCCGTCGACCCGGATCTGTCCAGTTCGCAATAATTTTTGCAGCTGACCATGAGACAACGACGGATAATGCTTCTTGAACCAACGGTCCAATCTCAAACCGTCATCACCTGAATCAATTGCGCGAATTTTAACTTCACTCATGTCAATATCGCCCTAAAAACACTCATGCCCGCAATCAGTCCACATACACCGAGCGCAACAGAACAAACCACGTAAATTCCGGCCCCTACAAACTCGCCACGCTCCCACAAAACGACTGTATCCATGGAAAATGTCGAAAAAGTCGTGAAAGCGCCCAGAACACCCGCAGCTAGAAATGCCCGCATTTCTTCAGATGGAGACCATGCCAATGCCGAAATTTCAATCAAAGCGCCCAACGCAAATGATCCGATTAAGTTCACGGCCAATGTACCGTATGGAAATCCGTGACCAATCCAATGACCAACCCCGGACATCACGAGATATCGCCCTACGGCACCGAGCGCTCCACCCGCTGCAACGGCCACTAGCATTTGAACAGACACGGAAGCCGTCCTTTGGTTATTCAATTTTCAGGTGTCGATTTTCGAAGTTTATCCCAGTATTCCAACCGCTTGGCAATTTCTCGCTCGAAGCCCCGATCAACGGGTGTGTAGAACTGGGCCCTTGCCATATCATCGGGAAAGTAATTTTGCCCCGAAAACCCCTCTTCGGTGCCGTGGTCATAAGCATATCCGTCACCGTATCCCAAATCCTTCATCAAACTAGTCCGCGCATTGAGGATATGCATGGGCGGCACCAAGGAGCCCGTTTCCTTCGCCGCCCGTCGCGCAGATTTCTCAGCCATGTAGGCGGAATTTGATTTTGGTGCCGTGCCCAAATAAATAATCGCCTGAACGAGCGCCAATTCGCCTTCCGGCGAACCAAGACGTTCATACGCTTCCCATGCCGCAATCGCCTGAGGTAGCGCTGCCGGATCGGCCAAACCGACATCCTCAACGGCAAAACGAACAAGGCGCCGTGCGATGTAACGCGGGTCCTCTCCTCCCTCGAGCATACGGGCAAACCAATAGAGAGCCGCATCGGTGTCTGACCCCCTCAGGGATTTGTGCAATGCGCTGACCAGATTGTAGTGCGCATCTTGGGCCTTATCATAGAGAGGCACACGGCGTTGTACTGATTTTGATAGTGCAGCGGTATCAAGTTCCATTGAATCAGATACGTTAAAAACTTCTTCGACCATATTAAGCAAGTAGCGCCCGTCACCATCGGCCATGGCTCGAAGCGCGGCGCGGGCGTCTTTGTCTGTCGGCAAAGTCCGACCCACCTCCGTTTCGGCGCGTGAAATTAATTGCTCCATTGCCGCATCGTCGAGCCGGTTGAGCACCAACACCTGGGCCCGTGACAGCAGCGCCGCGTTCAATTCGAAGGAAGGATTCTCAGTTGTCGCGCCGATCAGAACGACGGTTCCGTCTTCGACATAAGGTAAAAATCCGTCTTGCTGTGATTTATTAAATCGGTGAATTTCATCGATAAACAGCAACGTGCCTTGCCCCATTTCACGGCGCTGCTTTGCTTCATCAAATACTTTTCGAAGATCCGCCACGCCTGAAAAAACAGCCGACAGCGGCGAAAAATACATATCCGTATAGGCGGCAAGCAATCTGGCGATCGTGGTCTTACCGGTTCCCGGCGGCCCCCACAATATTACCGAAATCAATCTTCCCGAGGCCGTCATACGGCCAATAGGTGCGTCTTCGTCAAGCAGGTGATCCTGTCCGACGACTTCGCTGAGATTATCAGGCCGCAACCGGTCGGCTAGAGGCCTAGGGGCCTGATTTTCAAATAATGTACTCATCGAATTATCGGTTAATCACGAGTTCCTGTGAACGCCCGTTACGAAGAATAGTGATGCGCCAACGATCCGTTTTACGATCAAGCTGTTTTTTCAGTTCCCGCACCCGCGAAACCGAATGACTATTAATCGAGCGTATAAAATCTCCAGCTCTGAAACCCAACCGGTTCGCTGGAGAACCGTGCTTTATTCGAAGCAAAAGCACTCCTTCTAGGAATGGGTCGGCCGTGATCTCTTCGGCCAACGCCGGCGACATATTGACAATCACGGCACCCGATAGAGGCTGATCGCCCTGCAATTCCATTTCCATTCGTGGTGGTTGCTCGGGTGGCGGCGCTAATTGAAGGCCCACGGCTCTAATCTTGCCGCTACGCCACACGCGGACTGCCGCTGACTCACCGACCGGAAGCGTTGCAATTCTGTGTCTTAATCCGACAGGGTCATTAACTTCATGGCCGTTTACGGCCAAAACCACATCGCCCACTTCGATGCCGGCTTCCGCTGCCGCCCCGGATTTATAGACCGCACTGACAAGAACACCCGACGGCCTATCCAAGCCCAATGAATCGGCGATTTCTTGTGACACGGCTTGCCCGGTGGCACCGAACCAAGGCCGAACCAACCTACCCGACGCGGAGACGCCGCGAACGACGGCGCGTACCATATTCGACGGTACGGCAAACCCGATACCGTGTGACCCACCACTTTGCGAATATATGGCGGTATTAATCCCCGCGAGGCGGCCGTCCATCGATACCAATGCACCACCGGAATTACCGGGATTGATGGCCGCATCTGTTTGGATAAATGAATTCAAATCGGATTTTCCAATTTGGGTTCGCGCCAATGCCGAAACGATGCCATTGGTGACGGTTTGACCAACCCCAAACGGATTGCCTATGGCCAGCACCAAATCTCCGACTTCAAGTTCATCAGAATCGTTCATCTCAATGAATGGCAAGGCCTTGCCACGAGAGTCTATTTTCAGGATCGCTAAATCAGTTTTCTTGTCGATACCAAGCGTCTCAGCAACGAACTCTCGGCGATCAGAAAGCACAACCCTGATCTCATCAGCGCCTTGAATGACGTGGCCGTTCGTCACAATTAAACCATTCGGGTCGACGATAACGCCCGATCCGAGAGAGTTTTGCCGCCGCGACTTTGGTTGCGTGAACGGCACGCCGAAATTATCGCCGAAGAATCGCTTAAAAAATGGATCATTAAATAATGACGGAGTTCCGCGGCCCGCCCGAACAAGTTTTTGGGTGTAAATATTTACGACCGCTGGAGCCACCTTTTTCACCAAAGGTGCAAATGAAAGCGCAATTTGGCTCTGATTTTTCGGCACCTGTTTTGCATCGACGCCGAATGCACCAAGTAACAAGATTACCAGACTCGCACGAACAACAGCAGGATAGCGGTTTTGAAAGTTTAAGAGCATGTAATCATCTCATTCTCGGCAACGAATTCTACCATCCCGAAACGGAAAAAGGCAGCCGAGCCGGCTGCCTTTTATATACGCTGAAATCGGGAATTCGGAAACTAACCCTCGAAATCATCCCCCAAGGCTTCTACCTCAGCTTCATGGCGCGCACGATCTTCAGCGCCTTTTGCATCCGGGTCCCGATCTACCAATTCAATCACGGCCATGGGCGCAGAATCGCCATAGCGGAAACCGGCCTTGAGGACTCGTGTGTACCCACCGGGGCGATCTTTGTAACGATCTGCCAATGTCGAAAACAGTTTGGTCAATGTCTCGTCATCACGAAGAAACGACGACGCTTGGCGGCGCGAATGCAGCGACCCTTTTTTACCAAGGGTAATCATTCGATCAGTGATTCCCCGCAGTTCTTTGGCTTTTGGCAGTGTCGTCTTGATCTGTTCGTGGGTTAACAACGATACCACCATGTTGGCGAACATGGCCTTCCGGTGGGATGCGGTTCTGTTAAGCCGACGGTATCCGTGGCGATGTCTCATCAGTTGGCTCCTATTCTATCCCGCGCGTTGCACTTTACCCGCGGGTATTTCTTTCTTGGGGCTATTGCCCTCTTTATTTAGCCTTAAAACGGCTCGTCGATACGTTTGGCGAGGTCTTCAATATTTTCCGGCGGCCAGTTGGGAATTTCCATTCCCAAATGCAGCCCCATTTGCCCAAGGACTTCCTTGATTTCATTCAACGACTTGCGTCCGAAATTCGGCGTGCGAAGCATGTCGGCTTCACTCTTTTGGACAAGATCACCGATATAAATGATGTTGTCGTTTTTCAGGCAATTCGCGGAACGGACGGACAACTCAAGTTCATCCACCTTGCGCAGCAAGTTCTTATTGAACGGCAAATCATCCTGCGCCTCTTCAACGACACGAACCTGCGGCTCTTCGAAATTGATGAAGAGTTGAAGTTGATCTTGAAGAATTCGCGCCGCCAAGGCGACGGCATCTTCAGGCGTGACCGCGCCGTTCGTTGTCAATTCCACCGAAAGCTTATCGTGGTCGGTGACTTGGCCAACGCGGGTGTTGTCCACCTTATAAGCGACTTTTCTCACCGGCGAAAACACCGCATCAACCGGAATTAAACCGATCGGGCTGTCTTCGGGCCTGTTTTGCGCAGCAGCGACATAGCCTTTGCCGGACTCGACCGTCAGCTCCATGGACAGTTTTGCACCTTTGTCCAGGTGGCAAAGAATCAAATCCGGGTTCATGATATCGATATCTGCGCCGGTTTCGATATCCCCTGCTTTGACTTCACCTGGTCCGGTTTTCTTCAACGTCATCCGCTTGGGGCCTGCGACATGCATACGTAGACCAATGCCTTTGATATTCAGCACAATGTCCGTAACATCCTCGCGCACACCAGGAACTGATGAAAACTCATGTAAGACCCCGTCAATTTGAACAGCAGTAACGGCTGCACCATGCAAGGATGACAAAAGAACCCGCCGGAGCGCATTTCCCAATGTCAGGCCAAAACCACGTTCCAGTGGTTCTGCCACAATTGTCGCCGTTCGGTCCGGATCGGAACCTGAGACAATATCCAATTTCGACGGTTTAATTAGTTGCTGCCAGTTTTTTTGAACCACTGAAGTGACCCCGCGTTCGCCACATGAACCAAAAGCCCAATTACTAGGCTCAATTGAAAGACAGGATTAATCGAACTTACCGAAATCCCGCCGAATAGTCAGAAATCGCCGCTCAAACCCGCCGTCGTTTCCGAGGCCGGCACCCGTTATGAGGAATAGGCGTGACATCCTGAATTGACGTAATCGTGAAACCGACGGCCTGCAAAGCGCGCAGCGCGGATTCACGTCCCGATCCAGGTCCTTTGACCTGAACCTCCAAAGTCTTCATGCCATGATCCATGGCTTTCTTCCCGGCGTCTTCACCAGCAATCTGGGCTGCGTAAGGGGTGGATTTTCTTGATCCCTTAAACCCTTGAGACCCCGCCGATGACCAGGCGATTGTGTTGCCTTGGGCATCAGTAATAGTGATCATCGTATTATTAAAAGTTGCGTTCACATGCGCCACGCCGGAAGTAATGTTTTTCCGCTCGCGGCGACGTACGCGTGTACTCGCCTTAGCCATGACTGTTCCCTAGCTACTTAACTGCTTTTTTCTTGCCGGCAATCGCCTTGGCCGGTCCCTTGCGCGTCCTCGCGTTGGTATGGGTGCGCTGACCCCGGACCGGCAACCCACGACGGTGGCGTAGTCCACGATAGCACCCCAAATCCATGAGACGCTTCACATTCATCGCGTGTTCGCGCCTAAGGTCGCCCTCGACCTGATGGTCGCGGTCGATCATGTCGCGAATCCTGGACAATTCATCGTCCGTCAGATCAAAGACACGGCGTTCCGGTGGAATTCCCACCTGTACACAAATCTTTTGGGCAGTTGTCCGCCCGATTCCGTGAATATAGGTCAGGGCAATTTCAACCCGTTTTCCCGTCGGAATATTTACACCAGCAATGCGCGCCAAAGCTCGGTCTCCTTAGACTTTGGTTCTTAACAGATAACCGTCCGATGGGATGGTAGGGAGGCGGATTATAGGGTTTGTTTTGCGCAAGTCAACACGCGCAAAAAACCCGTTTTCAGCCCCAATTCCAGCCACTTGGTATCATCGGACAATCGTTTCCATTCTCTTCGTTATTTCGTCGATTTCAGCCATTCCGTCGATGCTCACCAAAAGTCCCAAATTTTCATAAAACCCGATAATCGGAGCCGTCTGGCGATGATATTCCTTTAGTCGGGAACGCACCGTATCTTCATTGTCATCGGCCCGACGCATGAAATCAGTACCATTACATTTGTCACACACGCCGTCGACGATCGGTTTTTGAAAGTCATCGTGATATCCCTGCCCACAAAACGTACATGCAAACCGTCCGACGATTCGTTTCACCATCGCATCTTCATCGACAGAGAATTCCACAACCGAACCAAGGGGAATATCTTTCTCTTTCAATAAATTAGCCAGCGCCTCGGCCTGCGGGACGGTGCGCGGGAATCCATCCAAAATAAAGCCCTTCTGACAATCCGGTTCATCAATTCGCTTCGAAATCATATCGACGATCATATCGTCAGGAACGAGTTTACCAGATTCGATAATGTCTTTTGCCGCACTCCCCAGTTCGCTACCCGATTCAACTTCCGCGCGGAGCATTTCTCCCGTTGAAAGCTGAAGATACCCAAGCCGGTCTTCCAAACGCTTGGCTTGTGTACCTTTACCGCAACCCGGAGGCCCCAGGAGAGCGATGTTCATCCTCGCCTTCCCCTTAGCTTGGATTTCTTGATCAAGCCCTCATATTGGTGCGCGAGCAAGTGTGACTGGATTTGGGCAACCGTATCCATGGTAACCGTGACCACAATCAACAAACTGGTTCCACCGAAATAAAACGGTACAGAAAACCGAGAAATTAACAATTCCGGCAGCAAACAAATAAGTGCAAGGTATCCGGCGCCAACGACAGTCAATCGGGTTAACACGCGATCCAAATATTCCGCGGTATTTTTACCAGGTCGAATCCCGGGCACGAAACCACCGTACTTTTTGAGGTTATCGGCTGTCTCTTCCGGATTGAAGACAACGGCCGTATAAAAGAACGCAAAAAACACGACGAGAGAAATATAGACGATCAAATAGACGGGCTGGCCACGCCCCAGATATGCAGCAACCGTGGTCATCCATTCGGGCCCCTGCCCGGCGGAAAAGCTCATTACGGTAATCGGCATCAATAATATGGAACTCGCGAAAATAGGCGGAATGACACCCGCGGTATTGAGTTTCAACGGCAGGTGCGAGTTCTCACCACCCATCATCTTATTACCGCGTTGGCGTTTCGGATACTGAATGATGATCCGACGCTGTGCGCGTTCAACGAAAACAATGAAATAGATTGTCGCAACAGACATCACCAACAAGAAGATGATGAAACCAGTCGACAATGCGCCAGTACGGCCCAATTCAAGGGTTCCGGCTAATGCACTGGGGAGATTGGCAACAATACCAGCCATAATAATCAACGAAATGCCGTTACCGATCCCACGCGCTGTAATTTGTTCGCCCAACCACATCAGGAAAAGTGTGCCACCTGTCAGGGTGATCACCACGGACATACGGAAGAACATTCCAGGCGTGGCAACGGCCGCGCCCTGGCTGGAAGACATGCCCTCGATGCCAACGGAAATTCCGTAGGCCTGCAACACGCAAATCGCGACGGTGAGATAGCGGGTGTATTGATTTATCTTTTTCCGCCCGCTTTCACCTTCCTTTTTCAACGCTTCCATTTTCGGCGATACGGCGCTCATCAACTGCATGATGATGGACGCCGAAATGTACGGCATAATATTAAGCGCGAAAATTGACATACGGCCCAAGGCGCCGCCCGCAAACATGTCAAACATGCCGAGGATACCACCCTGATTTTGCCTAAAAATATCTGCCAGTACGGACGGATCGATACCGGGCAAAGGAATGAATGTCCCAAGCCGGTAGACGATCAACGCGCCAAGCGTGAACCAAATCCGTTTTTTGAGTTCGGTGGCCTTCGCGAAGGCACCGAAATTCATATTCGCAGCCAGTTGTTCCGCAGCAGATGCCATGGCGCTTATTTCATCCCGTCAACCGGCGTTTTGACAATCAACTCGGTAAATGCCGAAGATTGTTACCGGGTAATTAGTCTTTTTCCGACCCCGCCGCTGCAGCCGCTGCCGCTTGGCGCTCTTTCATTTCCAGCACCTTACGGTGACGGGCCTTACCCTTACCTTCCGGCTTCGCCTTCGGTTCGGGAAGTGTCACGTTACCGCCAGCAGCCTCAATCGCGGAAACTGCTGCTTTCGATGCCGCATCCACCTGTATATCTAATTTAGTCGAGATTTCCCCCTTCGCAAGAAGGCGGATCCCATTGCGGCTTTTGCGGACCAATCCCGCAGCAAGCAGGACTTCGCCTGTCACTGGCTGTTTTGGATCCAGCTTTCCGTTATCAACGGCTTTCTGCAATGCACCGATATTGACGATGGCAAAATCCTTGCGAAACGGGTTATTAAACCCGCGCTTCGGCAAGCGCCGGTATAACGGCATCTGCCCGCCTTCAAATCCAACAGCCGGGCCGCCACCACTGCGGGATTTTTGGCCTTTTTGCCCACGCCCGGAGGTCTTACCGGTGCCTGAACCAATGCCACGACCGACACGTTTGCGCGATTTCGTGGCATTCGCGTTGTCTCTTAATTCATTAAGTCTCATCGCAATAATCCTATGCGTACAATCGTTTTAGCCGGCATCCTCGACGCGAACCAAGTGGCTAATTTTATTAATCATTCCGCGAACCGAAGGCGTATCCTCCAATTCACGGGTCCGATGCATTTTATTCAAGCCCAGGCCTACCAAGGTCGCACGTTGATCACTTCGTCGACCAATCGGGCTACCGATCTGGGTTACTTTTAGGGTTGCTTTCTTGTCGGCCATAATACCCTCACGCCTTAGGATGTAACCGGTTGATCGCCGCGTCTGGCAACGATTTCGCCAATTTTCTTGCCTCGCCGGGACGCGACGCCTCTCGGTGAGACACAACGCTCCAGCGCTTCGAACGTGGCTTTCACCATGTTATGCGGATTGGCACTGCCAATGGATTTTGCAACAACGTCTTGAACGCCCATAGTTTCGAAGACAGCGCGCATTGGCCCGCCGGCGATAATACCAGTACCCGGAGGCGCCGCCCGCAAAAATACTTTTCCAGCGCCGAAACGGCCTCTGATATCGTGATGCAACGTGCGACCTTCACGCAAAGGAACCCTGATCATGCTTCGTTTTGCTTTGTCGGTCGCTTTACGGATGGCTTCCGGCACTTCGCGTGCCTTACCGGTTCCAAAACCGACACGGCCACGTCCATCACCCACAACAACCAGCGCCCCGAAGGAAAACCGGCGGCCGCCTTTTACGACCTTGGCAACACGGTTGATGTGGACAAGCTTATCAATCAGCTCATCTTCTTCTTCACGTGGCGCCCGGTCACGTCCACCACGACCTCGGCCGCGTCCGCCGCCTGATTGACCCCTGTTCGGGCCGCGCGGGGTTGTTTTATCCGCCATCAATTACACTCCTAGAATGCCAGGCCGCCTTCACGGGCAGCTTCAGCCAGGGCTTTAACCCGGCCATGATATCTGTATCCACCACGGTCGAAGACGACTTCCTTGACCCCTTGCGCGGCAGCACGCTCAGCAACCAACTTTCCGACAGCGCCCGCTGCATCCTTTGTCGCGCCGGATTTAAGCGATTCACGCAACGTCTTCTCCAAGGAAGAGGCGGCAGCCATTGTCCGGCCATCCCCATCGTTGATAATCTGCGCGTAAATATGTCGCCCGGACCGAAATACCGAAAGCCTCGGACGATCACCCGACCTAGCACGGATACGCTTTCGCGTGCGCTGTGTCCGCCGATCGGAAAGTTTTTTCGAACTCGCCATGACTACTTCTTCTTACCTTCCTTGCGCAGAATATACTCATCCGCGTACTTGATACCCTTACCTTTGTATGGTTCCGGCGGCCGGTAAGCACGAATGACCGCGGCCACCTGCCCGACACTCTGTTTATCGGCACCACTAATCTCAATATGGGTCTGATCCGGGCATTTAATGGTAATGCCATCCGGGATCTCAAAATTCACATCATGACTAAAGCCCAACTGCAAGTTGAGGCTTTTGCCTTGTATCTGTGCTCGGTAACCAACGCCGTTGATTTCTAATTTCTTCTTGAAACCTTCGGACACGCCGACCACTAGGTTGTCAATCACGCTGCGGGATGTACCCCACATTTTACGGGCGTCACGCGAGTCATCTTTTGGCTTAACCCAAATTTGATTATCTTCTTGGGTAACCACGACATTGTCAGTCAAACTTGTACTAAGTTCGCCAAGCTTGCCCTTCGCTGTCACAATAACGCCGGCAATTTCAACACTTACGCCGTCCGGCACAGTGATCGGATTTTTACCAATTCGAGACATCTTGTCTTCCTACCTTATCCAGCTCACGTGCGCTAGAAAACCTCACAAAGGATTTCGCCACCGACATTTTGGTCGCGCGCTTCAGAGTCCGACAGCACACCACGCGGCGTCGACAAAATGGAGATACCCAATCCGTTGTATACGCGCCCGAGATCCTTGATTTTCGAATAAACCCGGCGACCCGGTGTGGACACCCGGCTGATTTCACGAATTCCCGGCTCACCTTCATGGTACTTCAGTTGGATTTCGATTTCCGAAATTCCTGGACGCACTTCATGCTGCTCGTAGTCACGGATGTAACCTTCCCGCTTCAGCACACCAAGCACGTTCTGCCGAAGTCGAGATGCCGGCGAAGATATGGAACTCTTACCAGCGCGCTGTCCATTACGGATACGGGTCAGCATGTCGCCCAAGGGATCACTCATAGACATTCTGATTTCTCCCTACCAACTCGATTTGACCATACCGGGAATTTGCCCGGTGGACGCTAGATCGCGCAACGCAATGCGGCTGAGTTTAAATTTCCGGTAAACGCTACGCGGGCGCCCCGACAGGCCGCACCGAAGGCGAACTCGGACCGCCGACGAATTTCGCGGAAGTTCCGCCAATTTCAGGCGGGCATTGAAACGTTCCTCGGGTTGCAATGACTCATCTTTAGCCATTGCTTTCAACCGAGCGCGTTTACTGGCGTACTTTTTCGCCATGCGCTCGCGTTTGAGGTTTTTTTCGATGGCGCTTTTCTTTGCCATAATTGCTCTCCGTAAGCCGTCTAGTTGTTGAACGGCATGTTGAAATGCTTGAGCAGCGCGCGGGCTTCGTCATCGCTGCCCGCAGTCGTGCAGATAATAATATCCATGCCGCGCACCTGATCGACTTGGTCATAGTCAATCTCAGGGAACACGATTTGCTCTTTCAAGCCCATCGCGTAATTACCGTTACCGTCAAAACTCTTGGCGTTAACGCCGCGAAAATCTCGAACCCGTGGCAAAGCTATATTCACTAGCCGCTCAAGGAATTCATAGGCTCGTTCGCGGCGCAACGTCACTTTGCAGCCGACAATCATGCCTTCACGAAGCTTGAAGGTCGCGATTGAATTCTTCGCCCGCGTAACAATCGGCTTTTGGCCAGATATACGCGTCAGATCGTTGACCGCGCCTTCAATCTTCTTGCGATCCTGCGACGCTTCGCCGACTCCCATATTGATGACGACCTTATCAAGCTTCGGCACCTGCATGATGGACTGGTAACCAAATTCTTCCATCATGGCCGGCTTGATCCGGTTTTTATAATCTTCGTGCAGCTGTGCCATTTTTTCGGTCCTCAGCTATCAATGACTTCGCCGGAACGCTTTGCAAAGCGTACCTTGCGACCGTCCTCAAGAAAGCGATACCCGATACGTGTCGGTGCATCATCCTTGGGATCCAAATGTGAGAGATTGGAAACGTGAATTGCCGCTTCCTTCTCCATGATTCCGCCAGCCGAGGTTTGGCTTGGGCGGGTGTGGCGTTTGACCTTATTGACGCCTTGAACAATTGCGCGCGCACGTTGCGGGAACACCTTCAGGACTTCACCGGTCTTTCCCTTGTCGCGGCCCGTCGTGACGACAACCCGGTCGCCTTTTTTAATATGTAGTTTGGCAGCCATCACAACACCTCAGGAGCCAGAGAAATAATCTTCATGTAACGCTTCGCACGCAGCTCGCGGGTCACAGGTCCGAAAATACGGGTACCGATGGGCTCGCCCTGCTTATTGATCAACACCGCGGCATTGCTGTCGAAGCGGATCGAAGAGCCGTCTTTGCGGCGAATATCTTTTGCGGTTCTGACAACCACAGCCTGCAGCACTTCGCCTTTTTTGACGCGGCCACGCGGGATCGCCTCTTTAACCGTCACGACAATAACGTCGCCGACGGAAGCATATTTCCGCTTTGAGCCGCCTAACACCTTGATGCACTGGACGCGCCGTGCACCGGAATTGTCAGCGACCTCTAAATTGCTCTCGGCCTGAATCATCGTTTCGTCCTTTTTTCAACCAACCAGCGCCGCTTAGGCGCCGTCGGCGACTACTTCCCACCGTTTCCGCTTAGATATCGGCCGACACTCGCGGATACTAATTACGTCGCCCACTTTGCAGGCATTTGTCTCATCGTGTGCAGCATACTTCTTAGAGCGACGGATCACCTTCTTGTAGAGCGAATGCATAAAGCGTCGCTCAACACGGACGGTCACCGTTTTTTCTTCTTTGTCACTGACCACGACGCCTTGCAGAATTCGCTTGGGCATCTCTTCAACTCCTTAACTTACGAGGCGCTCGCCGCCTGATTTCTTTCTTCCAAGATCGTCTTTATTCGGGCGATGTCGCGTCGCACACCACGTACACGGGCGGTGTTTTCCAGCTGACCACTGGCACCCTGGAATCGCAGATTGAAGGACTCTTTGCGAAGATCGAGCAATTGCTCCTTCAACTCATCATCGCTTTTTGCTCTAACGTCCGCAGCTTTCATGGCGTTAGCCTCCTTCTCCGAGACGGGTCACGAATTTGGTTTGCAGCGGCAATTTCGCTGCGGCCAATTCCATTGCCCGGCGGGCAACTTCAACAGGCACCCCATCCATCTCAAACATAATCCGGCCCGGCTTGACGCGGCAGACCCAAAACTCAGGTGTTCCCTTACCTTTACCCTGGCGTACTTCGGCAGGTTTTTGCGACACAGGCACATCGGGGAAAATTCTGATCCACACTCGGCCGGCACGCTTCATGTGACGGGTCATTGCACGACGCGCAGCCTCGATTTGACGAGCCGTGACACGTTGTGGCGATAAGGCCTTGAGCCCATAAGCGCCAAAGTTCAGGGCTGAGCCACCCTTGGCTTTGCCATGGATGCGGCCCTTATGGGCCTTACGGAATTTTGTTCGCTTTGGTTGCAGCATTATTCTGTTTCCTTATCCGGCGCACCAATCAGCGTTGCGGCTGCTGCTCCTGGGCAAGTTTATCGAGAGCCATCGGGTCGTGGGACCAGATATCCCCCTTGTAAATCCACACTTTGACGCCACACACGCCATAAGTCGTGACGGCCGGCGATTCGCCGTAATCAATATTGGCTCGCAGCGTATGAAGAGGGACGCGTCCTTCGCGGTACCATTGGGTCCGCGCAATTTCCGCCCCGCCTAATCGCCCGGCACAATTGATCCGAATTCCACCGGCACCCATGCGCATTGCCGATTGGACAGCGCGCTTCATCGCGCGTCTGATCGATACGCGCCGCTCCAGTTGCTGCGCGATATTTTCGGCAACCAACTGGGCATCCACTTCGGGTTTACGAATTTCGACGATATTTAGGTGAACTTCGGAATTGGTCATTTTCGAAAGCTCGCCGCGGAGCTTCTCAATATCCGCACCCTTCTTACCAATGACCACTCCAGGCCGCGCGGTGTGAATAGTCACACGCGCTTTTTTCGCCGGGCGCTCAATGAGAACCTTGGAAATGCCGGCCTGTGACAACCGATCCCGCAAATATCCGCGAATCCGGAGATCTTCATGAAGAAGGTCACCGTACCCGCCATCGGCATACCAACGCGAATCCCATGTGCGGTTAATGCCAAGGCGAATACCAATCGGGTTTACTTTTTGACCCATTACTCAGTCTCCTCACGCTCGCGTACAACGAGCCGCAGGTTAGAAAATGGTTTCATGATCTTGCCGACGCGGCCGCGGGCACGGGCACGCCAACGTTTCATGACCAGACTTTTGCCAACAGTCGCTTCCGACACATAAAGCCGGTCAACATCAAGTTGGTGATTGTTTTCGGCATTGGCGATCGCGCTTTCGAGAACCTTTTTCACGTCGCCAGCAATACGACGGCGCGAAAAGGTCAATTCCGCTAAAGCAGATTCGCAATTCTTTCCACGAATGGACTGCGCTACCAAATTCAACTTCTGCGGACTTGTCCGCAAATTCTTTGCGTAAGCCATGGCTTCCGAATCTGAAAGTTGACGTTCCGCTGCGGCTTTACCCATTGATCAAGCCCTCTTCGCTTTCTTGTCGGCGCCGTGTCCCAGATAGGTTCGGGTTGGTGAAAACTCACCAAATTTATGGCCGATCATGTCTTCGTTAACCAAGACAGGAATAAATTTGTGTCCGTTATAAACGCCAAAGGTCAAACCGACGAACTGAGGCAAAATTGTTGAACGGCGAGACCATGTCTTAATCACCGTGCTACGTCCTGATGCGCGTGAGTCTTCCGCTTTTTTGAGCAGATACCCATCGACGAACGGACCTTTCCATACGGAGCGAGGCACTACCGGTCTCCTTTATTTCTTGGCGTGACGGCGGCGCATAATCAGCCGGTCCGTCTTCTTGTTGGAACGCGTCCGCTTACCCTTGGTGGGTTTACCCCAAGGGGTTACCGGATGACGTCCGCCCGATGTACGGCCTTCACCACCACCATGCGGATGGTCAATGGGGTTCATCGCGACACCACGAACTTCCGGCCGCTTGCCGAGCCAACGGTTACGTCCCGCTTTGCCCAGCTTGATATTCTGTTGATCGGGATTGCTTACCGCCCCGATAGTCGCCATGCACTCAGCCCGGATCATCCGCAATTCGCCAGAGATCAGGCGAAGCTGGGCATAACCTTGGTCTTTGCCGATGATTTGCGCATATGTACCGGCCGATCGTGCAATTTGTCCGCCCTTACCCGGCTTCATTTCAACGTTATGGACGATGGTACCGACCGGGATATTCTGCATCGGCATCGCATTGCCGGGCTTGATATCAGCCGCTTCGCCAGCAATGACCTGATCACATTCGCGCAACCGTTGGGGCGCCAAAATATAGGCCAACTCACCGTCTTCATATTTGATCAGTGCGATAAATGCTGTGCGGTTCGGATCGTACTCAAGCCGTTCGACCGTAGCAGCCATATCATATTTCTGGCGCTTGAAATCGATGACGCGATAGCGTCGCTTGTGCCCGCCGCCACGTCGCCGGGCTGTAATACGGCCTTTATTGTTACGACCACCTTTTCCACGAAGACCTTCGGTCAGGGATTTCTCTGGTTTTCCTTTCCAGATACCCGACCGGTCGACCAAAACGAGACCGCGCTGGCCCGGTGTCGTCGGTTTATAGGATTTGAGTGCCATTGTTCGGACCTTTCCCTAAATCCCGGTGGTCACGTCGATAGATTGGCCTTCGGCCAACGTGATCACAGCTTTCTTCCGGTCAGAACGCTTCCCGAGCTGACCTCTGAACCGTTTGGTTTTACCTTTTTGAAGAAGCGTGTTGACGTTCGTCACTTTGACGTCGAACAAGCCTTCAATCGCGGCCTTGATTTCAAATTTATTGGAATCCGTAGGAACCCAGAAACTTACCTGATTAAACTCGCTTAAAAGGGTCGCTTTCTCAGTGATGATCGGTGCACGCACAAGCTCATACATGCGTTGCTTAGACGGCTTTTTATCACGTAGTGCGTTGTATTTACTCATTTTAAACGCTCCGTCAGCTGTGCTACGGCATCCTTAGTCAAGACCAGGAGGTCGCGCTGCAAAATGTCATAAACATTTGCGCCGACGCTCGGCAATACATCCAAACCGATGATATTGCGTGATGCCTTCGCCAAGTTTTCATCAACTTGGGTGCCGTCAATAATTAGCGCTTTACCCCAACCCAAGGTGTCCAATTTTGCGGACAAATCTTTGGTCTTCGGCGTCTTCGCTGTCGCAGCGTCGAGTACGATCAACTTTCCTTCGGCTTGTTTTGAAGACAGTGCAGTCTTCAAGGCCAATTTGCGAACCTGCTTGGGCATTTTTACGGCGTGTGAGCGGACCTGCGGGCCGAAAACAATGCCACCGCCGCGCATTTGCGGGGCACGCGAGGTGCCTTGACGCGCCCGACCGGTACCCTTCTGACGGAAAGGTTTTGCCTTGGTCGCGCTGACTTCGCCGCGCTGCTTGGTTTTGTGATTGCCGGTTTGGCTCTTTGCTAATTGCCATTTCACGGCACGGGCCAAAAGGTCACGCCGGACGTCAAGGCCAAAGACCTCTTCGTCCAGGTCAATTGTGCCCTGCTTCTTATTGGCCAAATCAATGACGTCGCACTTCATGGCCATCTATTCCTTCTTCTCTTCTTCGTCGGCTTCAGGCGCAGCCTCGCCGGCGGATTCTTCTTTACCCGCCTCTTCCGGTGCGGCTTCAACCTCTACCGTCGCCGTATCGGCTTCAACCACGTCTTCAGCCTCAACTTCTAGCGCTTCAACTTCCTCGGCTTCTGGTGCCCCGTCGGATTTCAAACCTGCCGGATAAGGCACATCATCAGGGCGAACTTTCTTAATGGCGTCGGTAATCCGAACAAAGCCACCTTTTGAGCCTGGCACGCCGCCACTAACCAAAATAAGGCCGCGTTCGGGATCGGTATCGACGATTGTAAGGTTCTGAGTGGTTACACGAACCGCGCCCATATGCCCGGCCATCTTTTTCCCTTTGAACACCTTACCCGGGTCTTGGCACTGGCCGGTTGAACCCAAAGAACGGTGATTGATAGAAACACCGTGAGAGGCGCGCAAGCCTTTGAAACCATGACGTTTCATGCCACCGGCAAAACCCTTACCAATCGACGTGCCACAAACATCGACGAATTGACCGGGCACGAAATGAGTTGCAGAAAGTTCGGTGCCGACATCAACCAGTGCATTATCTGCAACGCGAAATTCCGTCAGCTTACGCTTCGGTTCCACCTTCGCTTTGGCGAAATGCCCGCGCATGGGTTTCGATACGTTTTTAACCTTGGCGGCACCCCAACCCAGTTGCAGTGCCGTGTATCCATCCGTATCCGTCGTCCGTTGAGCAACGATCTGTACGTTGTCCAACTTCAAGACGGTGACTGGCACATGAGTGCCGTTTTCGTCGAATCGGCGGGTCATGCCGAGCTTTTGAGCGATGAGACCGGTTCTCATAACACTATCCTTAGAGTTTGATCTCGACATCGACACCAGCAGCCAAGTCGAGCTTCATCAGCGCGTCTACGGTTTGCGGGGTCGGGTCAACAATGTCCAACACCCGCTTATGGGTGCGAATTTCAAACTGCTCGCGCGACTTCTTATCAATGTGAGGTGAGCGCAAAACAGTGTACTTCTCAATTCTGGTCGGCAACGGAATGGGACCACGAACGGTCGCACCAGTGCGTTGGGCCGTGCTTACAATCTCGCTTGCGGACTGATCAAGAACACGATGATCGAACGCTTTTAATCGGATGCGAATATTCTGTTGGTCCATGACCCTTGCCCTATAAAAATTGGCGGCCCCAAAATGGGGCCGCCAAATACCTTATTCCATAATCTCGGCGACGACGCCGGCACCGACGGTACGGCCGCCTTCGCGGATCGCAAAGCGCAGGCCGTCATCCATGGCGATCGGCGCAATCAAGTTCACCACCATCGCAATGTTGTCACCCGGCATCACCATTTCCGTGCCTTCCGGCAACTCAACCGTCCCCGTCACATCCGTCGTCCGGAAGTAAAACTGCGGACGATAATTCGAGAAAAACGGCGTGTGACGACCGCCTTCATCCTTCGTCAGAATGTAGGCTTCGCACTTGAACTTCGTGTGCGGCGTAATCGAACCCGGCTTCGCCAGAACCTGACCACGCTCAACCTCTTCGCGCTTCGTACCGCGAAGAAGAACACCAACGTTGTCACCGGCCTCACCTTGATCCAAAAGCTTGCGGAACATCTCAACGCCCGTGCATGTCGTCTTCGTCGTGTCCTTGATACCGACGATCTCAATCTCCTCGCCGACATTCACAACACCACGCTCAATTCGGCCCGTAACAACCGTGCCACGGCCCGAAATCGAAAACACATCCTCAATCGGCATCAAGAAAGGCTGATCCTTCGGACGCTCCGGCTGCGGAATGTACTCATCAACCGCTGCCATCAACTCCTTGATCGTATCGCTACCCGTCGACGCATCACCGTCTTCCAACGCGCCCAGCGCCGTGCCCTTAACAATCGGAATGTCGTCGCCAGGGAAATCATAGCTGCTCAAAAGCTCGCGGACTTCCATCTCCACAAGCTCCAACAACTCTTCATCGTCAACCTGATCAACCTTGTTCATGTAAACAACCAACGCCGGAACACCAACCTGACGCGCCAGCAATATATGCTCGCGGGTCTGTGGCATCGGGCCATCCGCCGCACTCACAACCAAAATCGCGCCATCCATCTGCGCCGCACCCGTGATCATGTTCTTCACATAATCAGCGTGACCAGGGCAGTCGACGTGCGCGTAATGACGGTTCTCCGTCTCATACTCAACGTGAGCCGTCGAAATCGTAATCCCGCGGGCCTTCTCTTCTGGCGCCTTGTCAATCGCATCATACGCCTGAAACTCAGCACCACCGCTCTCAGCTAAAACCTTCGTAATCGCCGCCGTCAACGTCGTCTTGCCATGGTCAACGTGACCAATCGTACCAATGTTGCAATGCGGCTTCGTACGCTCAAACTTCTCTTTCGCCATCGGTCGTGCTCCGTACTTATCTAACTTCGTTAAATTTGTTGATTAACCGGCAAGCCGCGCCTGGATTTCTTCCGAAACCTGGTTTGGCACCACCTCATAGTGATCAAAGTGCATCGTAAACTGTGCCCGGCCCTGTGAAAGGGAGCGCAGAGTGTTAACGTAACCAAACATATTGGCCAACGGCACTTGCGCATTGATGACCCGCGCATTGCCACGCTGATCCATCCCACCAACTTGGCCACGCCGACTGTTCAAATCACCAATGATATCGCCCATGTATTCTTCAGGTGTGACCACCTCAACCCGCATTTTTGGCTCAAGCAGTTGGGGCTTGGCTTGCTCGCAGCCTTCACGGAAGGCCGCGCGCGCAGCGATTTCAAAAGCCATTACACTTGAATCAACATCGTGCGAATCGCCGTCATATAGTGTCGCCTTGACGCCAGTGACAGGAAACCCCATCAGAATTCCGGCCGTCATCGCGGATGCTAGGCCTTTCTGAACGCCAGGTATGAATTCGCGAGGCACATTACCGCCTGTAACCTTGCTTTCGAATTCGAATCCTTCAGAAACCGGTTCGAACTTAATCTTAACCCGCGCGTATTGGCCGGAACCACCCGTTTGCTTCTTGTGGGTGTAATCGATATCAGCGGCGCGAGAAATCGTCTCACGATACGCGACCTGAGGCTGACCAATATTTGCATCGACTTTAAATTCACGAAGCATGCGATCAACAATGATCTCAAGGTGTAGCTCACCCATGCCCTTGATGATGGTCTGGCCACTATCCGGGTCGCTCGCAACCCGAAAGGACGGGTCTTCGGCGGCCAATCGGGCCAACGCGGTCGACATTTTTTCTTGGTCGCTTTTGGTTTTCGGCTCAACAGCGATTTCAATCACTGGGTCGGGGAATTCCATACGTTCCAAAATCACCTGATCGTCCGGATCAGACAATGTATCGCCTGTCGTTGTTTCCTTAAGCCCCACGAGAGCAACAATATCGCCGGCACGCGCTTCTTTTACGTCTTCACGGGAATTCGCGTGCATCAAAAGCATCCGCCCGACCCGCTCGCGCTTACCTTTGACGGTATTCATGATGCTCTTACCGCTCTCGATAACGCCCGAATAAATGCGGACAAACGTCAACGAACCGACAAACGGATCGTTCATGATCTTGAAGGCCAATGCGGAGAACGACCCGTCGTCGGAATTGCTGCGCTCGATTTCCTCTTCACTGTCGACTTTGATGCCCTTAATTGCCTCAACGTCGGTCGGGCTCGGCATGTAATCGACAACGGCATCAAGCAAAGGCTGCACGCCTTTGTTCTTAAAGGCACTGCCACACAAGACAGGAACAAACGTGCCATCGCAGGTACCCTTGCGGATACACCGCTTCAGCGTATCGATATCGGGCTCGTTGCCCTCAAGGTAGGCTTCCATGACGTCATCATCGACCTCAATGGCTTTTTCGATGAGGGCTTCATGGTATTCAGCAGCCTGCTCCGCCATGTCAGCGGGAATGTCTTCAACATGGAATTCCGCGCCGAGGCTTTCATCATTCCAAATGATCGCCTTCATCTGGATCAGGTCGACCACGCCCTTCAATTCGGATTCGGAACCGACAGGCAACTGCAGAACGATATAATTTGCACCAAGGCGATCTTCGATCATATCGACACAGCGATAAAAATCGGCACCGATTCGATCCATCTTATTGACGAAACAAATCCGCGGCACTTCGTACTTATCGGCCTGGCGCCAAACGGTTTCGGACTGCGGCTCAACGCCGGCGACACTATCGAAGACGGCGACGGCGCCATCCAATACGCGCAGTGAGCGCTCGACCTCGATCGTAAAGTCCACGTGGCCCGGCGTATCAATGATATTGATCCGGTGATCGTTCCAGAACGTCGTCGTCGCAGCTGACGTTATCGTGATGCCACGCTCTTGTTCCTGTTCCATCCAGTCCATTGTGGCATTGCCGTCATGGACTTCGCCGATTTTATAGGATTTACCGGTGTAATACAGAATCCGCTCAGTCGTCGTGGTTTTACCCGCATCAATGTGTGCCATGATGCCGATATTGCGATAGCGGTTGAGGGGAGTGGTTCTGGCCATTCTTCTTGATCTTCCGCCTAAACTCTTACCAACGGTAATGGGAGAAGGCTTTATTCGCCTCTGCCATCTTATGTGTGTCTTCGCGCTTTTTGACCGATGCACCGCGATTATTGGACGCATCCAAAAGCTCGCCGGAAAGACGCTCAATCATGGTGTTTTCCGAACGCTTGCGCGCATTGTCGACCAACCAACGAAGCGCCAAGGCCTGGCGACGTTCCGGGCGAACTTCGACGGGCACCTGATAAGTCGCACCACCTACGCGGCGCGAACGCACTTCGACCGTCGGCTTTACGTTGTCGATGGCTTCGTGAAATACCGCGACAGGATCATTGCCGGCTTTGCTTTGGACAATGTCCAGGGCACCGTATACGATTCTCTCGGCGGCGGATTTCTTACCATCCTTCATCAGGCAGTTCATGAACTTGGTAATAACCAAATCCTTGAACTTCGCATCGGGAAGAACTTCCCGTTTTTCGGCGGCATGACGACGCGACATATTCTAATTCCTCAACTCGCCTATTTCGGCCGTTTGGCGCCATATTTGGAGCGCCGCTGGCGGCGATCAGACACGCCTTGCGTATCCAACGTGCCGCGAATGATGTGATAACGAACACCCGGCAAATCCTTCACACGACCACCGCGGATCATAACAACCGAGTGCTCCTGCAGATTGTGACCTTCGCCAGGGATGTAACTGGTAACTTCGAAACCATTTGTCAGCCGCACACGAGCAACCTTCCTGAGCGCCGAATTCGGCTTTTTAGGCGTCGTTGTGTACACCCGAGTGCATACGCCGCGCTTTTGCGGGCAGGCCTCAAGCGCCGGCACCTTGTTCCTCGTTATCGGCCGCTTACGCGGCTTGCGGATCAACTGGTTAATTGTCGGCATACTCGTCGTCCAATCTTCAATCGGGGCCCAACACTCGAATGCAGACCATCGCACCCTGGGAGCACCCCGTTGACTTAACAAATCAACAGGCGCAACCCCACCGGGGTATCGACAGTCTTACGCGCCCAGGCCTCGCCCAGTTCGCCCAATGGCGCGTATACCAAATTTTCTTTCCAAACGCGTCAAGGTTACGTCTAGACCGCTGAGGCCTACCACCAACCCTCGCGCTGTGGCCGGGAATATAGTTAGGGCCTCATAGGCCGTCAAGCATATTAAATGTCGATTTTTTAAAGAGTTACGGCGACTGAAGTAGCCTTCAGTCGCCGTTCCTCAATCGACGCAAATTCCGATCAACTTTTAGCTCACGCGGCCCCTTCTTCGGCCACTGCTTCCAAGCCAAGCTCAGCGGGCAATTCGGCCTCTTTTTCGGCTTCTAGGGCCTCCATTTCTCCGTCACGTTCATGAGCCACAGCGCGCATGCGATTCATGACCGAGCCGGTACCGGCCGGAATTGGGCGCCCGACAATGACGTTTTCCTTGAGGCCGACCAAGTGGTCCACCTTGCCGGAAACCGCAGCTTCCGTGAGCACACGGGTGGTTTCTTGGAACGATGCCGCGGAAATAAACGAATGGGTCTGCAGGCTGGCTTTGGTAATCCCTTGGAGAACCGGGACTGATGTCGCCTGTTTGCCACCATCGGATTTTGTATCAGCATTGATTTTCTCGTACTCCTGACGATCAGCTTGCTCACCAATCAGGTACGTCGTTTCGCCGGCGTCAGTGATCTCAATCTTCTGCAGCATCTGCCGAACGATGACTTCAATGTGCTTATCATTGATCCGAACGCCCTGCAGACGATAGACATCTTGGATTTCGTTGATCAGGTACTCAGCTAAGGCTTCGACCCCTAAAACACGCAAAATATCGTGCGGAACCGGATTACCATCCATCAACGGATCACCGATTCTCACATAATCCCCTTCTTGAACCGAAATATGCTTACCTTTCGGGATCAGATATTCCTTCGGCTCATCATCACCTTCACTGGGAACGACGACAATTCGGCGTTTATTCTTGTAATCCTTGCCAAATTCAACGCGGCCCTCATTTTCAGCGATAATCGCGTGGTCTTTGGGTTTGCGGGCTTCAAACAGTTCCGCAACCCGAGGCAAACCACCGGTAATATCTCGTGTTTTCGCCGATTCGCGCGGAATACGTGCTAGAACGTCACCGGCATGGACCGCTTGGCCGTTTTCGACGGACAAAATCGCATCCACCGACAGGAAATACCGAGCTTCGAGGCCATTTTCCAGCATCAGCACGTTATTTTTCTTATCGCGAATCGTGACACGTGGCTTTAACTCGGCGCCCTTCGGCTGCTGTTTCCAATCGACGACAACGTTCGAAGCGATACCAGTAGCCTCATCGAGTTTTTCAGTCACCGACACGTTGTCGATCAAATCCATAAAGTTGGCGATACCTTCCTTCTCGGAAATAATCGGCAAAGTATAGGGATCCCATTCAGCCAACTTATGACCACGCTCTACGGATGCCTTGTCCTTAGTGATCAACTTTGCCCCATAAGGCACTCGGTGCCGCGCCCGCTCACGTTTTTGGCCATCGATCAGTACAAGCTCCGCGTTGCGGCTCATGACAATCTGCACACCTTCGGAGTTTTTGACAGTGCTGCAATTCGAGAATTGAACTTTGCCGGTCACCGCGGCTTCGACATTCGATTGCTCGGTGCCACGTTGCACCGCGCCACCGATGTGGAAGGTCCGCATAGTCAACTGTGTGCCAGGCTCACCGATGGATTGGGCAGCAATAACGCCAACTGCTTCACCCATGTTCACGCGCGTGCCGCGGGCCAAATCCCGGCCATAGCAACTGGCGCAAACGCCATCAATGGTCTCGCATGTCAATGCGGAACGAAGCCTGATCCATTCGACTTCCGCCTCTTCCAAGGCGACACAATCTTCTTCGTCGATGACTTTGTTCGCTGCCACCATGACGTCGCCAGATTCTGGGTGACAAATATCGTCGGCCGCCGTACGTCCAAGAACACGCTCAGACAGAGGCGACACGACTTCACCACCCTCAACGATTGCGCTGACCGTGATACCCGCCTTTGTTTTGCAATCCTCCTCGTTGACGATGCAATCTTGCGCCACATCGACCAAACGACGTGTCAAGTAACCGGAGTTCGCAGTCTTCAAGGCGGTATCAGCAAGGCCTTTGCGGGCACCGTGGGTTGAGTTGAAGTACTCGAGAACCGTCAATCCTTCCTTAAAATTGGAAATGATCGGGGTTTCGATAATTTCACCCGATGGTTTGGCCATCAGGCCACGCATACCAGCCAACTGTTTCATTTGCGCGGCAGAACCACGCGCACCGGAGTGTGCCATCATAAAGACCGAGTTTACCGGTTCGTTGGAATCGTCCGCCGTGATCTTTTTCATCATTTCATCAGCAACACGGTCCGTGCAGTGTGACCACGCATCAACAACTTTGTTGTATTTCTCACCTTGAGTGATCAGGCCATCAAGATATTGCTGCTCGTATTGTTTGACCTTTTCCTCGGTCTCGGAGACCAAGGGTTCCTTAGCTTCCGGAATGACCAAATCATCCTTGCCGAATGAAATGCCGGCGCGGCAGGCATAATTGAACCCAAGCCCCATCATTCTGTCGGCGAAGATCACCGTTTCCTTCTGGCCACAGTGGCGGTAGACCTCATCGATGACCGTTGAGATTTCCTTTTTCGTCAACAGCCGGTTGATCAGGCCGTAAGGTACATTGGCGCTTCGCGGCAAAATATCCGCCAGCATCATCCGACCAGGTGTCGTCTCAACACGCACCGTGATTGGATCACCGTTCTCGTCGACGGTTACATACCGCGCTTGTACTTTGGCGTGAATGGACACGGCATCGGATGCGAGCGCTTGCTCGATTTCTCCAATGTCCAGGAACGCCATGCCTTCGCCCTTTTCACCTTCCCGGTCCATCGTCAGGTAATAAAGCCCCAAAATGATGTCCTGACTAGGTACGATGATCGGTTTGCCATTAGCTGGGCTGAGGATGTTATTCGTCGACATCATCAGAACCCGCGCTTCGAGTTGTGCTTCCAAACTCAGCGGAACGTGAACGGCCATTTGGTCACCGTCGAAGTCCGCGTTGAATGCGGCACAGACGAGTGGATGCAGTTGGATGGCTTTACCTTCAATCAACACCGGCTCGAACGCTTGGATACCTAGGCGGTGCAATGTCGGCGCACGGTTCAGAAGAACAGGGTGTTCACGAATAACTTCTTCGAGGATATCCCAAACTTCCGGGCGTTCCTTCTCTAACATCCGCTTGGCGGCCTTGATGGTCGTCGCCATGCCATAAAGCTCAAGCTTTGAGTAAATGAACGGCTTGAATAATTCGAGCGCCATCTTTTTCGGCAAGCCGCACTGATGAAGCATCAGTTCCGGACCAACGACGATGACGGAACGCCCGGAATAATCGACACGCTTACCAAGCAAGTTCTGGCGGAATCGGCCTTGCTTGCCTTTCAGCATATCAGACAAAGATTTCAGCGGGCGCTTGTTGGCACCGGTAATGGCGCGGCCACGGCGGCCATTATCAAACAACGCGTCAACGGCTTCCTGCAGCATCCGCTTTTCATTGCGGACAATGATTTCGGGTGCCCGCAATGTAATCAACCGCTTCAATCGGTTGTTTCGATTGATCACGCGCCGGTACAGATCGTTCAAATCAGACGTCGCAAACCGGCCACCGTCCAACGGTACCAGCGGGCGAAGTTCAGGCGGGATGACAGGCACAACCTCAAGGATCATCCATTCCGGTCGCGCACCCGATTCCATGAACGCTTCGACAAGCTTCAAGCGTTTCACCAGTTTTTTACGCTTTGCCTCGGATTTTGTTTCCTTGAGATCGACACGAATGTTGTCGCGTTCTTCCTCAAGGTCGATGGCCGCAAGCATGTCGCGGATGGCTTCCGCGCCGATACCTGCGGTAAACGCATCTTCGCCATACTCATCGACGGCATTTTGATACTGCTCTTCCGTCAGCATTTCATGCAAGGTAAGCGGCGTTAGACCAGGCTCGACGACGACGTGATTCTCAAAATAAAGAATTCTTTCGAGATCTTTGAGCGTCATATCCACAAGCAATCCGACGCGGCTAGGCAATGATTTCAAGAACCAAATGTGAGCGACTGGCGAAGCCAGTTCGATATGCCCCATGCGTTCCCGCCGCACCTTCTGCAATGTCACTTCAACACCGCATTTCTCGCAGATGATTCCTTTGTATTTCATCCGCTTGTACTTACCGCAAAGGCATTCGTAATCCTTCGTCGGCCCGAAGATACGGGCACAGAATAAACCGTCACGTTCGGGTTTGAAGGTCCGATAGTTGATCGTCTCGGGCTTTTTGATTTCCCCAAATGACCACGAGCGGATCCGTTCCGGCGAAGCAATCGAAATTCGGATGAGATCGAACCGTTGCGTACCCTGTGGCTGACCGAAAATCTTCATTAATTCGTTCATAATTTCTACTCCTCAGGCTTCAGCGGTTCAATTGAGCTCAACGTTCAAGCCAAGGGAATGAAGTTCCTTGACCAGGACGTTGAACGATTCCGGAATGCCGGCCTCGAATGTGTCATCACCACGTACGATGGCCTCATAGACCTTGGTGCGACCGGAAACATCATCGGATTTAACCGTGAGCATTTCCTGCAATGTGTAGGCAGCGCCATAAGCTTCAAGTGCCCAAACCTCCATTTCACCAAAGCGTTGGCCACCAAACTGGGCTTTTCCGCCCAAAGGTTGTTGGGTAACCAAGCTGTACGGCCCAATGGAACGCGCATGGATCTTGTCATCAACAAGATGGTGAAGCTTCAGAATGTAGATGTAGCCCACCGTAACGGGGCGGTCGAATTGCTCGCCGGTCCGTCCGTCCGTCAGGGTGCACTGGCCGGATTTGCTGAGGCCCGCTTTTTCAAGCATCTCATCAATCTCCGCCTCGCGTGCTCCATCAAACACCGGTGTCGCTATCGGCACGCCGTTGCGAAGATTTTCACCCAACTCGTCCATTCCACTATCATCCAACTGTGAAATATCCCTTTTGAATTCCGTCGCGTCGTAAACATCTTTGAGATGATTTTTCAGCTTCGTGTAACTATTGGCTTGGCGTGCTGCATCAAGCATTTCGCCAATCTGCTCACCCAAACCACGACATGCCCACCCCATATGGGTTTCCAAAATCTGTCCAACGTTCATCCGTGATGGAACGCCAAGCGGATTTAGAACAACGTCGACGGGTGTGCCATCTTCAAGATAGGGCATATCTTCAGAAGGCACGATTTTTGATATCACACCCTTGTTGCCGTGACGGCCGGCCATTTTATCACCGGGCTGTAGTTTACGTTTCACCGCAACAAAGACCTTAACCATCTTCATCACGCCAGGGCTCAAATCATCGCCACGCTGCAATTTCTCAACCTTGTTATCGAAACGCGCTTCGAGGCGTGCAATGTCGGCCTCGAACTGGCTCTTCAAGGTCTCGACGTCTTTCATCGCGCGGTCATTTGCGATGACAATCTGCGACATTTGGCCAGCCGTATATTCCGCAAGCAATTCTTCGGTCAGCTTGACGCCTTCCTTGATTCCCTTCGGGCCACCGACTGCCTTCTTATTCAACAGCAAGCCCGTCAGGCGTGCCTGGAAGCTACGCTCAAGGATTGCCCGCTCGTCATCACGGTCCTTAGCCAATCGTTCGATTTCCGCGCGCTCGATAGCCATGGCGCGCTCATCTTTATCAACGCCACGGCGCGAGAATACCCGCACTTCAACAACCGTGCCTGATACACCAGGAGGCAATCTGAGCGACGTGTCACGGACATCGGAAGCCTTTTCGCCGAAGATCGCCCGTAACAATTTTTCTTCCGGGGTCATCGGGCTTTCGCCTTTCGGCGTAACCTTGCCGACCAGAATATCACTCGGTTTCACTTCCGCACCGATATAGACGATACCGGCTTCGTCGAGGTTTTTCAGAGCCTCTTCGCCGACATTCGGAATGTCGCGGGTGATTTCTTCTTGGCCCAACTTGGTATCACGGGCCATGATTTCGAACTCTTCAATGTGGATTGAAGTGAACACATCATCACGCACCATGCGTTCGGAGATCAGGATCGAATCTTCGAAGTTGTAACCATTCCATGGCATGAAGGCGACAAGCACATTTCGGCCAAGCGCCAATTCGCCAAGATCCGTCGAAGGCCCGTCACCAATGCAATCACCAGCTTGAACGCGGTCGCCGACCTTTACCAAAGGCCGCTGATGCAGATAGGTGTTTTGATTGGAACGCTGGAACTTCTGGAGGTTGTAGATATCAACACCTGTATCCGTGTGGGCGGTGTCTTCATCGGTTGCCCGCACCACGATACGCGTCGCATCAACCTGATCGATGATCCCCGTTCGTCGTGCAACGACTGTCGCGCCGGAATCCCGGGCGACAGGATCTTCCATGCCGGTACCGACCAAGGGTGCTTCGCTGCGGATCAAGGGTACCGCCTGGCGCATCATGTTCGACCCCATAAGGGCCCGGTTGGCGTCATCGTTTTCCAGGAACGGAATCAATGCGGTAGCCACCGATACCAACTGTTTTGGCGAGACATCGATAAACTCAATGTCATCGCGCATCGACATGACGAATTCACCGCCTTTGCGCGAACTCACCAATTCATTGGCGAATCTGCCCTTGTCGTCCAATGGTTCATTGGCCTGGGCAATGGTGTAGCGGCCTTCTTCCATGGCGGAAAGATAGATGACTTCCTTGCTGACTTTTTTGTCAATCACCTTGCGATAAGGCGTCTCAATGAACCCGTATTTGTTCACTCGGGCAAACGTCGCCAAGGAATTAATCAGCCCGATGTTCGGGCCTTCCGGAGTCTCAATAGGGCAAATCCGGCCATAGTGGGTCGGGTGCACGTCGCGAACTTCGAAACCGGCACGCTCACGCGTCAATCCACCCGGTCCAAGTGCGGACAGACGGCGTTTGTGGGTGATTTCGGACAGTGGATTGGTTTGATCCATAAACTGGCTCAACTGAGATGAGCCAAAAAATTCCCGTACCGCCGCCGCAGCCGGTTTCGCATTGATCAAGTCATGCGGCATGACCGTATCGATATCGACGGAACTCATCCGTTCGCGAATTGCCCGCTCCATCCGAAGCAAGCCGACCCGGTACTGATTTTCCATCAACTCACCGACGGAGCGAACCCGCCGATTGCCGAGGTGATCGATATCATCAATATCGCCACGACCGTCTTTCATTTCAACCATCGTGCGCACGACTTCGAGAATGTCTTCCTTGCGCAGGACGCGCATCGAATCTTCGGTCTCGAAACCAAGCCGTGCATTCATTTTAACCCGGCCAACCGCTGAAAGATCGTAGCGTTCGGGATCAAAGAACAGGCTCTTGAACAGGTTTTCCGCTGTTTCCAAGGTTGGCGGTTCGCCCGGGCGCATGACCCGATAAATATCGATCATCGCTTCATCGCGCGAAGTATTCTTATCAACCGCCAGTGTGTTGCGGATATACGGACCAACATTGACATGATCGATGGCCAAGGTGTTGATTTCCTCGATACCGGCTTCCGTCAACATTTCCATGACTTCTTCGGTAATCTCGTCGCCGGCTTCGACATATACGAGGCCTGATTTTTCATCGATAACATCTTCGGCGATATATCGGCCGATCAACTCTTCGTCCGGCACCAGGACTTCATCAAGTTTCTCGGCCAATTGCCGAAGCAGCCGCGGCGTCATTTTGTTACCAACCTCGGCAACCGTCCGCCCTGATTTAGCATTGACCAAGTCATGGGTCAGCTTCATGCCGCGAAGTCGATCAGCTTCAAACGGGGTTTTCCAGCCGCGCTTAACTTTCGCGAAAGGTACCGTGTTATAAAAATAGGCAAGGACGTCTTCGGGCGACATGCCTTCGATATCCTCGATTTCAATTTCCTTTTCCTTCGCCGCAAGTTTGGCGCGCTTCTCCGACGTCTTCTCGTTATCCAGTGCCAAAAGCAACGTCGTTACCGGAAGTTTCCGGCGGCGGTCGATCCGGACGTATACAAGGTCCTTGGCATCAAATTCGAAATCTAGCCACGAACCGCGGTACGGAATGATCCGCGCAGCGAACAGAAACTTACCTGATGAGTGCGTCTTACCCTTATCATGATCGAAAAACACACCGGGCGAGCGGTGCATCTGTGAAACGATCACGCGCTCGGTACCGTTGACAACGAATGTACCGTTCGACGTCATCAAAGGCATATCGCCCATATAGACGTCTTGTTCCTTGACGTCGCGAATCGAGCGGGCCGCTGTTTCCTCATCAATATCCCAAACGACAAGGCGGAGCGTCACTTTTAACGGCGCCGCATAGGTCATGCCGCGCTGCTGGCATTCCTCAACGTCGTACTTCGGTTCCTCGAATTCGTAACTGACGAATTCAAGCGTACCGCGCTCAGAAAAATCATGAATAGGGAAAACCGATCTGAAGACTTCCTGCAAACCTGCTTCATCACGTTCGGCGTCTGGCACCTCACGTTGCAAGAATGACTCATACGAGGTTTTCTGGACCTCGATCAGATTGGGCATTTCGACAGTCTCGGGGAGACGGCCAAAGTGTTTACGTACGCGCTTGCGGCCCGTAAAGGTGTTCGCCATTACAGTATCCCTACCTTGCTATGTCTAAAGGCCCACTCCCGACCAAACACCGCCTTCAGGCGGGGGAGCCTCAACTATTTACGGTGGGGATGCCTATTCCTACGGCCAAAGCCGTTCCCGGCGCCCCTCAGTGGCGAGTACATCCGCTTTCTCGACCCCGGTAAGGTCTATTCGGGCAGATGTAAAATTCGTAATTCGGTGGCGTACCGATGGAAACCCATCGGTACGCCGGTATTCAAAATCTCAATGCATGGTGCATAGTTGCACCAAACTGCGAAATTATTTCAGCTCGACAGTGGCACCAGCCTCTTCGAGTTTCTTTTTGATCTCTTCAGCTTCGTCTTTCTTGGCGCCTTCCTTCACGGCTTTCGGCGCTGATTCAACCAATTCCTTGGCTTCTTTCAGGCCCAGACCAGTGATCGAACGGACTTCCTTAATCACGTTGATCTTCTTTTCGCCGAAGGACGCCAGAACGACATCAAATTCGTCCTTTTCCTCGGCTGCGCCACCGGCGTCACCGCCGGCACCCGGCGCTGCAGCAGCCGCAACCGGCGCAGCGGCGGAAACGCCCCATTTTTCTTCCAAAAGCTTCGAAAGGTCAGCCGCTTCCATAACGGTGAGGCTCGAAAGTTCGTCAGCAAGTTTCTCTAAATCAGCCATGTTATCGCTCCTTTGGCTTGAACTCTGTTAATACTGGAAACAACGGCTCAAGCCGCTTCTCCACCTTGTGCACTATAGGCGCCAATCACCCGGGCAACTTGACCACCCGGTGCTTGAAGCACCTGGGCAACCTTCGTTGCGGGGCTGACCAACAGACCCACCAATTTTCCTCGAAGTTCGTCCAAGGATGGCAAAGATGCCAGAGCTTTGACACCACTGGCATCAAGCATTTCCTCGCCAAGCGCGCCACCAAGAACGATGAGTTTATCGTTCTCCTTGGCGAATTCGACACTGGCCTTGGCGGCAGCCACCGGGTCATCCGAATACGCAATTGCGGTCGGACCGGTAAACATGTCACTTAAGGCTTCGAACTTCGTATCTTTCAAGGCAAGACGGGTGAGCCGATTTTTCGTCACTCGAAACTTGGCGCCAGTTTCACGCATACGATCTCTGAGATCGCCCATTTCGGACACCGTCAACCCGGAATAATGGGTGACGACGACCATGGCCGACTCGTCAAACGTCTGGTGAAGTGTGGCGACCAGGTCTTCTTTCTCTGTTCGGTCCACTGATCGTCTCCAGTCGATGGCGATTGCCCGTCATTGAGCAATCGCCGTTGCACTTTGATCCTCTTAAGAACCAGCCGGCTGGCCAATTCAAGAGAATCGACTCGCCTGTCCAGTGCATCAGCCCAAGCCGCTCAAGGTGCCGGATGCCGGCAAAAGTCCACAAACGGTTCAACACTGTCTCAATAGGCGGGAATTCCTCTTAAACCAATTGCCGGAAAACCAGCAACCAGCACCTATAGTCTCGGACAGGTGGGAAAAGGTACAAGACCCCTTCCCTTTTCACCGGAGCTTTCGTTCCGACAAAAATCCTTTTAACGGGTCGCTTAACCCAAACCCGCGATATCTAACTTCACGCCCGGCCCCATCGTCGAGCTGACGCTCGCTTTCTTCATATAGGTGCCCTTGACGCCAGTCGGCTTCGCTTTGAAGATGGCGTCAATAAACGCGGAAATGTTTTCCGCCAACGCCTCGCTGCTAAAGCTCGCCTTGCCGACGCCGGCATGAATGATCCCTTGTTTTTCAACCCGAAATTCAATCTGTCCGGCTTTCGCCGCCTGGATCGCCGTTTTCACGTCTGGCGTCACGGTGCCAAGTTTAGGGTTCGGCATCATGCCCTTGGGGCCAAGAATTTTCCCCAATTTGCCGACCACAGCCATCATATCCGGTGTCGCGATGCAGCGATCAAAGTCGATTTCACCGTTTTGGATTTTTTCCGCCAGATCATCGGCGCCAACAAGGTCAGCACCGGCACTCGTCGCCTCATCGGCCTTGTCGCCTTTAGCGAACACCGCGACGCGCAATGATTTACCAGTGCCATGCGGCAACGAAACGGTGCCACGAACCATCTGATCGGCGTGGCGCGGATCAACGCCCAAATTGATTGCGAGCTCAACAGTCTCATCAAACTTTGTAGCCGCCGCGCCATCTTTGATGATTTTTACGGCATCATTAACAGCATAGTGACTTTCGCGGTTATATCCCTCGCGGACCTTCGCAAGACGCTTACCCGATTTTGCCATCACGCACCTACCACTTCGATGCCCATGGATCGGGCGGAGCCAATAATCATTTTGCAAGCCTGATCAACATCCGTGGTGTTCAGATCAGGCATTTTCTGCTCAACAATATCGCGGACCTGCGCCATGGTGACGGATCCAACGATTTCCTTACCTGTTGTACTTGCCGCTTTCGGAAGGCCTGCAGCTTTCTTAAGAAAATAGCTGGCCGGCGGCGTTTTCGTAATAAAAGAAAATGTCCTGTCTCCATACGCCGTAATGACGCATGGGATCGGAATGCCCGCTTCCATGTTTTGCGTTTGCGCGTTGAACGCCTTGCAAAACTCCATGATGTTCAAACCAGCCTGGCCCAAGGCCGGACCGATGGGCGGAGACGGGTTCGCTTGTCCCGCAGGCACCTGCAATTTGATGTACCCAGCAATTTTTTTCGCCATGATTTATCCTCAGCTTCCTTTTCAATTTCCGGCGCAAACGCCGTTCTCTGAGTGCGTGGTACGGCCTATGGCTGGCCTCCCACACGTCCCGGCCAAAGCCGGTATTTCGTCAAAGTTTCTCGACTTGCGAATATTCCAACTCAACCGGCGTTGCCCGGCCAAAAATCGACACCGCGACCTTGAGGCGGCTCCGTTCGTCATCGACGTCTTCAACCAATCCGTTAAACGAATTGAACGGGCCATCACAGACTCGGACCTGTTCACCAATCTCGAACGTGACAGATGGTTTCGGCCGCTCGACACCTTCTTTGACCTGAAACAAAATTCGCTCGGCTTCTCGGTCACTGATCGGTGACGGACGACCTTGCCCGCCAAGAAAATCCGTAACTTTCGGCGTATTTTTGACCAAATGCCAGGTTTCGTCCGACAAGTCCATGCGAATTAAGACATAACCCGGGAAAAATTTTCGCTCTGAGCTAATTTTCGCGCCGCGTCGCATTTCAACCACTTCTTCGGTCGGCACCATAACTTGTTCAATTTGGTCATCCATGCCCATCAGACGCGCCTGCTCTTCAATCGATTGCGCGATTTTCTTTTCAAACCCTGAATAGACGTGAATGACGTACCAACGCTGTGCCATGACGCTCAGCCCCCAAATCCGAGAACGGCACGAACGCCGATTTGCAAAAGCCAATCAACAAGCATGAAAAAAAGCGCCGATACGATCACAAACACGAAAACCATCGCCGTCGAAATGCCAGATTCCTTACGCGTCGGCCACGTGACCTTCGCCGCTTCTTGGCGGACTTCCTGAACGAACTGAGCAGGATTGGCTTTAGCCATTTTTATTTCGTTCCTTCTACGTCTGCATCGAAGTGCTAAAATTGGCAGGGGCAGCAGGGTTCGAACCCGCGACCTGCGGTTTTGGAGACCGCCGCTCTACCAACTGAGCTATACCCCTAATGACACAACGCGTGATTGGTTTCTTTCAATATATGTGTGGGTCGGGCAACCCAAGCAAGTTCGAGGCCTAAAGCCGCCCGGCGCCAAATACCTTATTCCATAATCTCGGCGACGACGCCGGCACCGACGGTACGGCCGCCTTCGCGGATCGCAAAGCGCAGGCCGTCATCCATGGCGATCGGCGCAATCAAGTTCACCAC
>JABJBP010000137.1 GCA_018665815.1 Rhodospirillaceae bacterium | reverse complement strand
GCCAGGGTTTCGATCGCGCTACTTAGCGTTGCCGGACGCATCGCCCAGGTATCCAGGTTCCGGCACGGCCGTCCGGTGGCGATGGCGTGGAAAGCGGGATCGATATAGTCGGGGCCGACTTTCGCGGACGATACGGCGACACCGGTTCGCGCGAACTGCCTCAGCAGTCCTAAGGTCACGACCGTTTTACCGCTTCCCGACGACGGTGCGGCAATAATCAAGCCGGCGGCATTGCCTGTCATTTGCCGATCATGAGAGGAGTTCACGTATCCGCTTGGCCATGGCTTCGCCGTCAGTACCGTGGCTGAAATGCTGTTGGAACTTCCCATCCGGCCCCATCAGATAAATTACCGAGGAGTGGTCCATCAGGTAATCGTTGGGGTCGGAGCCCTCGGATTTGGCTTTCGCATAGTAGACCCGGTACGCCTTCGCCGTCGCGGCGACTTGTTTCGGTGTCCCTGTCAGCGCGACCAGCCGGGGGTGGAAATATGTCGCATATTCCTTTAGGTGCTCGGGCGTGTCGCGGGCCGGATCGACGGAAATGAACACCGGCACGATTTTCTCGCCTTCGACACCCAGAATATCGAGTGCCGTCGACACATCAGTTAGTGTCGTCGGGCAGACATCCGGGCAAAACGTATAGCCGAAAAACACCAGCATATACTTGCCCCGGAAACTGCGTTCGGTGACCTCATTGCCGTTGTGGTCGGTCAACGTGAAGGGGCCACCGATGGCCGGCACGCCTGATGATTTTGTCGTTTTGGCGCCGCTGGCAACCTTTTGGCCGGAAAGATAGGCGCCGCCCGCATAAACAAGAATCCCGGCACCGATCAGCACCACCGCCAACACGATCCAACCAAAAGCACCGCCTTGCGGGGCAGGCTTTGCCGCCGCATTCGATTTCTTGGCATCGGCTTCGGCGTCATTGCCGGGCGCCGGGTCTTTATTTTCTGTCTCGGCCACGATTCATAGCCTCGTCATAGCGAATTCCAGAGTCTACATTAGACCCATGACCAATCGCAAACCAGAGGGAACCTTGCGAAAAGGCTGGACCACCGGTTGCTGCGCGGCGGCGGCGGCCGTCGCCGCCTTTGAAGCCTTGGTTTCCGGCAATTTTCAAGATCCCGTGAGCGTCAACCTGCCGCGCGGCGAAACGCCCACGTTTGCGCTGTCGCGAGCTGAAGCCGCGGGAGATGGATTTCAGGCCGGAATCATTAAAGACGCTGGTGATGACCCGGACGTCACCCATGGCGCCGAGATCATTGCCCTGGTGGAACCGGGCCCCGCCGACAGCGGTGTCACCTTCCGCGCCGGTGACGGTGTCGGCACGGTGACCTTGCCAGGGTTGCCGCTGGCCGTTGGAGAGCCGGCGATCAATCCTGCGCCCCGCCAGATTATCACTGCCAACCTGGAAGCCGCCGTCGAACGTTTAGGACATGCTTGTGATGTGATCGTCACCATCTCCATTCCCGGCGGCCAGGTTTTGGCCGAGAAAACCATGAACGGGCGGCTCGGCATTAAGGGCGGTTTGTCGGTACTGGGGACCACAGGCGTGGTTATCCCGTATTCCTGTGCATCATGGATCCATTCCATCCACCGCGGTGTCGATGTGGCTAGGGCCGGTGGCATCACCCACATTGCCGCGGCCACGGGCTCGACCTCGGAAGCCGCCGTGCGGGATCTTTATAAGCTGTCCGATCGGGCCCTCATCGACATGGGTGATTTCGCCGGCGGCTTGTTGAAGTACCTGCGACAGCATCCCATCGAAAAAGTTACCATCGCCGGCGGTTTCGCTAAGTTATTGAAGCTCGCCCAGGGCCACATGGATTTACATTCGTCGCGCTCATCGGTCGACTTTGATGATCTGGCCGGCAAGCTTGCCGATCTGGGCGGCGATGATAACGCTTGCCGCCAAGCCGAGACTGCAAACACCGCCATGGAGGTTTTGGAGTTGGCTAAAACTTTTGACCTGCCGCTGGACCGGGCGTTGGGCGACCGCGTCGCTCTGGGCGCCAGGGAAACCGCGCTAGCAGCCTTATCAGGCGATGTGGAACTGGAAGTCTTGGTCTTTGACCGCACCGGAGGGCAGATCGGCCGTGCCGGATAAAACCCGAAAAGTCCTGATCCTCGGCGGCACCCGTGAGGCCCGGCGATTGGCGGAGCTAGCCGTCACCATGCTGCCCATGAGGGTCGAAGTCATCACATCCTATGCAGGACGCACCAAACGGCCCTCCGATCCACCCGGCACGATCCGGGAGGGCGGCTTCGGTGGCACCCAGGGATTGGCTGCGTACCTCAAGGACACCGGCATCAATCTGGTCGTCGATGCCACCCACCCGTTCGCCGAGCGCATATCTGATCACGCCTTTGATGCCTGTGTGAACACCGAAACCCAACGCCTACAACTGGCCCGGCCGCCCTGGCGCCTGCAGACCAACGCCAAATGGACGGAAGTCAGCGACATGGCCGCCGCCGCCGACGCTGTCGGACATTTTGCCAGGCGGGCCTTCCTGACCACCGGCACTCAGGACATCGAAGCGTTCTCTGATGCCACAGACACCTGGTTCCTGGTCCGATTGATCGAAGCCCCCACTGAGCCGCTACCATTGACCGAGCACGAGATTATCCTGGCCCGCCCGCCGTTCACTCTGGATGACGAGAAAGCGCTTCTGGTCGAACATCAGATCGACACAGTGGTCTCCAAGCATGCCGGCGGCCCGCTGCCGGCGAAAATCACTGCCGCCCTCGACCTCGGCCTGCCCATCATCCTCATCCAGCAACCGCCCCCCGTGCCGGGCAATCAAGTGGATTCAGTGGAAGCCGCATTAGCTTGGATACTAAGTCAGTTGTAAGCCATCACCGTTCTATTTAACGGGTGGAAAATTCCGAATATTCGGGCGCTCTGCGTCAGCGCGCGCACGCACATCAAAATCATCGTTGTAATTGGACGCGCTGGGGTTCGCCACTAATGCGCGGAAGTATCGCTGGCTGCCCGGGGTTGCTCCCGGGATTGTCTTGGGGGTTGCCGGGTCATAATCCCAGGCCGGTGTCAGGCCCATAGCGTGTGCGCGGTCGACGACGCGACGCTGCACCTGGCTGTCGATGACTTTCTGTTTCAGGGCCTTCAAGTCCCAATTCTCGGCGACGTACGCGGCCAATCTGTCTTCGATCTCGGCGGTGGCGTCTTGGCCGGCTAGATTGTGTTGTTCATGGGGATCGGTGGCCCGGTCGTAGAGTTGCGGCGGATCAGTTTTGCAATGGATGTATTTGAACGCCCCCTCCATCACCATTACAGCCGGCGCTTCTGAGCCTTCGCCAGTTAATTCGGCAATCACGTGGGGCGTCGCGAGCTCGTCCTCGCCGCGCAGCAGCGACCCAAGGCTGCGGCCATCGTACGGCGTTTCAACCGACGCAAGCCCGCCCGCCGGGTCGGCCAAATCGATCACAGTTGGGAACAAATCAACTAGGGAGACATTTTCCGCACGCCGCGTGGGTTCATGCATTTCGGGCGCCGCAACGATCAACGGCACTTGCAGGGCGCAGTCAAAAAATGACCGCTTGAACCAAAGACCCCGTTCACCCAGGGCCTCGCCATGATCGGCCAAGAAAATGATCACGGTGTTCTCCGCGAACCCGGTCGAGTGCAAGGCGTCAATGAGGCGCCCAACCTGATCATCGACATAGCTCACCGCGCCATAATAAGCGTGGCGGGCGACGCGCACGTCTTCTTCGGTCATCGCGGCGTCTGCCACACCGATGTGATCATATAAACGCTGTGAATGCGGGTCCAGGTCTTCGCGGGGCATCGCCGGAATGGCCGGCATATCGATCTCTTCGTGGCGGTAACGGTCCCAGTATTCCTGCGTCACGGCAAACGGATCGTGAGGGTGGGTGAAGGACACAAATAGGCAAAACGGTCGCTCATCATCTGAGCGCGCCAGATCATGAATTTTCCGTCGTGCGCGGAACGCCACTTCGTCATCGTAATCCAACTGAATGGTGCGCTCGAAAACGCCCGACCGCCTGACGCCGTTCACCTCGCCGGCCGCCGCCAGCAGGCGTTCGCCTTCATCTTCGCCGCCGTCATCGATGCTCCAATTGGCCGTCCAATTGAAGTCGGCGGGATAAATATCCGTTGTGACACGTTCTTCGAACCCATGCAGTTGATCAGGACCAATGAAATGCATTTTCCCCGATACCGAGGTCTGATACCCAAGAAGCCGCAAGTAATGTGCAAAGCTGGGCAGCGCTGCGGGATATTCCGCACCGTTGTCGTAAGCGCCGGCGTGGCTGGCTAAAAGCCCAGATATCATTGAGAACCGCGACGGCGCGCAAAGCGGGTAATTGCAATACGCGTGCTCAAAAGTCACACCACGGGCCGCCAAAGCGTTAATGTTTGGCGTCTTGGCAATGGTATTTCCATAAACGGGCAGGGCGCGCGCCGCCAGCTGATCAGCCTGAATGAACAAAAAATTAGGCTTCGTCATAATTGCTCAGCCTTTCTCGTAAATCGGAAAGTTTGCGGTCAGGGCCGTGACCTGCCGCGCTGTCGCCGCTTCCAAGGCCGGCATATCGCTTTTCCCCTTAGCCAAGCCGTTCAGCACATCGGCGATCATCACGCCGACGGCCTCGAACTCGGCGGTACGGAACCCTCGGGTGGTGCCGGCCGAGACACCGAACCGAAGGCCTGATGTGACCGTCGGCGGCTGGGTGTCGCCGGGAACGCCGTTCTTGTTACAGGTCAACCCGGCACGCTCCAGGCTTTCCGATGCTTCGGCGCCTGTAAGGCCCAGATTTCTGAGATCAACCAACATCAACGGCGTGTCAGTGCCGCCGGTGACGACATCAATGCCGTTATCCATGAGCGTCGCGGCCAAGGCGCGGGCATTGGTCAGCACGGCCAAAGCATAGTCCTTGAACTCCGGCCTGAGCGCCTCGCCCAGACACACGGCCTTGGCGGCCACCGCGTTCAGGATCACCGAGCCTTGGACCCCTGGGAATACGCCGGAATTGAGTTTGCGTTCCAGGTCCATCTGATTAGTAAGAATGAGCCCGCCCCGCACACCGCGAAGGTTCTTATAGGTCGTCGCCGTGGACACCTGGGCGTGCGGGATCGGGCTTGGATGCTGGCCGCCGGCCACAAGCCCGGCAAAGTGCGCCATGTCGGCCAATAGAACCGCGCCGACCTCATCCGCGATGGCGCGGAAGCGGGCGAAATCGATAGCCCGAGGATAGGCGGAGCCGCCGCAGATGATCATCTTCGGCCGGTGTTCTCCCGCCTGCTTGAGAACCTCGTCAAAGTCGATCAGACCGTCATCGGGCCGCACCCCGTAATGGACGATGTTGAACCATTTGCCGGTCAGGTTGGCCGATGAGCCGTGGCTCAAATGCCCACCGGCCGAAAGGTCCATGGAGAGCACCGTATCGCCAGGCTTCAGGAAAGCCAGAAAGACCGCGAGATTAGCCTGGCTGCCCGAATGCGGCTGCACGTTTGCGTAGCCACAATCAAACAACGCCTTGGCGCGATCAATGGCCAACGTTTCAATCACGTCGGCATGCGCAGCCCCGCCGTAATAGCGCCGGCCTGGATAGCCCTCGACCGTCTTGTTGACCATGGCCGTGCCCAACGCCTCCAAGGTGGCGCGGCTGACGATGTTTTCAGATGCGATTAACTCAACGCCGTCACGCTGGCGGTCCTCTTCCGCAATAAGCGCGGCATGCACATCGGGATCAATGGCGGCGAGGCCTTGGTCAAAATATCCTTCATGGGGTGCGGTGGTCATCGATCGGGAATCCTTTGATGGGAAAAGTAATTGAAGATCATGAAACGAGTACCGGAGTATCGAAGCTAGACCAGTGCCCGGCAAACCAGTATATCTCTGCAATGGCTTAGAAAATCTCAGCCTTAATTTGAGGATATGCCGTGAACCGCGCACTGCCGCCGCTCAATTGGGTCCGGGCCTTCGAGGCCGCCGGGCGCCACGAAAACTTCCGCTTGGCCGCCGACGAACTGGGCGTCAGCGCCGGCGCCATCAGCCAGAAGATCAAATCCCTGGAACTGCGCCTCGGCGCCCAGCTCTTTGAACGCCACCCGAAAGGTGTGCGGTTGACCGTGCGCGGACGCACTTACAAAGACGCCTTGGGCCCGGCGCTCGACATGATTGCTGCGGCCACGACGCACACGCAACGTGTCGAACCGGACGCGACGCTCCGAATCGCCGCGCTGCCCGCCTTGGCGGAAAAATGGCTGACACCGCGATTGTCACAATTCCAGGACACGCGCCCTGAGATGAAAATCGAATTGTCCGTCGCGCCGGAAATCTCGGCGCTTGACCGGAGCGACTTTGATGTGGCCTTGCATTATGAACTTGAGGGCCGGCCCGAGTTGGAGAATATCGCATTGTTCCGTGACGATATGTTCCCGGTGTGCAGCCCTAAACTGGCAAAAATGTCCGACCTCCAAAGCCCGCGTGATCTCATCGGCTGCCGATTACTCTATGACACGCAATGGGCAAACGATTGGCCGTTGTGGTTCGAGGCCGCCGGTTTGCCCACGGAAACCATCATCCAGGAATCTGGATTTACGCTTTACAGCATGGCGATCGAGGCCGCAGTTGCGGGACAAGGCGTTGTCATCGGACACAAAGCCTTGGTCACCCGAGACATCCAAAACGGTCGCTTGGTGGCGCCCTTCGATCTCCTGGTTCCGGCACCGCACAAATACAGCGTGCTCATTCCCGACTGGAGCCGGCAACGCCCGGATGTCACCGGGTTTGTCGATTGGTTGCGCGGTGAAATGACTTTGGCGGTCGCAACGCCATCTCTGTCCCCGGATTGACAGCCCGGCGTAAAGCCTTCTATCTTTTGCGCAGCATTGGTTCCCGACAGACATGTCCGGGGATTAAATGGGAATACGGAAGGGCGGACCTTAACGGCGCCTGATCCGTAGCTGCCCCCGCAACTGTAAACGGGTAGCTGCAATTCACAAAGACGACCACTGGGTAACCGGGAAGGTCGAATTGTAGCCACGACCCGCGAGCCAGGAAACCAGCCAATGCTAGATATCGCTCATCCGTCGGTCGGGGTTGGCTGAAGGTGCGGTTTCCGTAGAGGCGATTGTTGTTTTAACACGGCAGCCACTACGGAGGACCGCCATCATGCGACGCATACCCACTCTTCAATCCCTCTCCCTTGCGCTCATTTTTGGGCTTACAGCGTTTTCCCCATCACCCGGCAATGCGGGCGATGGGGCCATTTCACCGAAATTATCTGGGACCATCGCTTTTGAGGTCCAGAACGATCTGGCCTTCTCCTCCGACGATACGTCGGAGGAATTCAACAATCTCTTCATGAAGATCGAATCCGCTCTCACGTTGGCGCTGACCGATGCCGTCTCCATCAACACCGGGTTGGTGCTGGAACAGGTCCAAGAGCCGCCGATCAAGGGCGAGGACCGCACTTTCGCCGATCAGGGCCTATTCGTGGAAGTGCTGACGCTGGACTACGAGACCGGGCCTGTGCATCTCTCCAGCGGTAAGATGGGTGTCAATTTCGGCAAGGCTTGGGATGCAACGCCCGGTGTCTTCGGCACCGATCTAGCCGAAGAATACGAGATCGCCGAGGCCATCAGTGTTCTCGGCGCCCTACGCCATGATTTCGGCGACGGCAGGAAACATACGCTCACCGCCCAAACCTTTTTTCTCGACACTTCCGGATTGGCCGAAAGCGCCCTGACCCGGCGCCGGAAAACCCGCGAAGGCGACGGGGGCCTCGGCAACACGGGCGACTTTTCATCCATCGCCTTGGCGCTGGACGGTGGCTATTTCCCGGCGCTTCCCGGGTTCGCCTACCACGCAGCCTATGTCCATCACGCCAACGATACCGAGAACGCCGACAATGAACGCCGCGTCGCGCTCGGTGGGTCCTACGAATTCAAGATCGGCGACATCACCGTCCAGCCGCTGGCCGAATACATCTTGCTCAGTGACGCGGAGGGAACCGCGGACCAGGACCGCACCTACGTGACGGCGGCGCTGGGATTGACTATGGGAACTGGAACGCCGGGCTCGATACCGATGTCTTCGGCACCTTGTTGACCTATAACGTGACGTTTTAAAGGTGGCTTGGCGGACGGGCTAAGACGTCTTCCTCGGCCGCAATACATGGTGGTGATCGGCGGCGTACAGACGGCTGTCATCGAAGGCTGCTGGGTCGAGGACACGGCCGACCATAATCAGGGCCGTGCGGGTAAAGCCTGCCGCTTTCACCTTGTCACGGATATCATCGAGGCGACCTTCGATGATTTCCTGGTCCGGCCAGCCGACCCGGTAGCAAACCGCGACCGGGCAATCAGCGCCATAATGGAGTGTCAATTCGCGGACAACCTTGACCAAATTGTTGACCGACAGATGGATCGCCAATGTCGCACCGCTTTTGCCCAACGTCTCCAGGTCTTCACCCTCCGGCATCTCGGAAGACCGCACCGCGGTGCGGGTCAGGATGACGGTTTGGCTGACACCGGCCAGTGTCAACTCGCGTTTCATGGCGGCGGCGGCGGCGGCATATGCCGAGACGCCCGGCGTTACATCACAGGGAATATCGAGCTGATCCAATCTGCGCATCTGTTCGCCGATGGCGCCATAGATTGACGGATCACCGGAATGCACCCGAGCGATATCATGGCCAGCAGCATGGGCGGTCTCAATCTCGGCAATGATTTCATCAAGATTCATCGGCGCTGTGTCAAGCACATGGGCATCATTTGCCGCTTCGGCAACGATGGCCTCGGGCACCAAGGAGCCCGCATACAGCACCACTCGGCATGTCTGTATGAGCTTCAGGCCACGCACCGTGATCAGGTCGGCAGCACCCGGCCCGGCGCCAATAAAATGGACAGTCATTCGAACTCCCTCGTCGCTTGAAATTTCCTACCGCGTCGCGCCGGCGACGACATCATAAAGCACATCCAAAACGACGTTCGTTGCCCGATCAATCAGCACAACATCACTGCCCGCAACCATGCGTTCCGTGCCCGGCGTAGGCGGCGGCAGCTTGGCGGCCAGATCGGTGGGCAATTCGCGCTTCGCCAAACCCGGTGGTAGGGAACCATACTTGGCGGCACGTTTTTGCAGGCCCGGCGGCAATTCGCCGCGCCTCGCCAAACCCGGCGGCAGGCCTTTCTGTTTGCCGCGCCCCTTGCTTTTCCCCCGGCCCTTGTTCTTGTGTTTGTGTTTTTTCTTTTTCCACGAACTGTCGTCGTCATCGTCTTTTTCGACCTGGCTGGTTTGGCCCGCCGATTGCGGCGACGGCTGGCCGGTCGCACTGCGGATAACAGTCCGCGCGGTGTCTATGACCACCCGCTCTGTCGGCGTCGCCGAATGGCCGAAAAATTCCTCGATGGCTTTTTTCTCGACGGCCGAAAAAACGGCTTCACCGATTTTTTGTAATACCCCGCTCGATGACGATGAAGCGTAAGGCGGTGGCGGTGGTGTCTGTTGAGCGTTCGCCCCCCCGGCAAGCAGACAGGCCGTTAAAGCCGCAATCACGATGCGCATATGTCTTCCCCCTTCGGTGCGTCGGTGGCCGCCATCTTAGCTGCATATCCGCGCGGCGTGTAGACCCAGTTGCCTTCGCCGCGCCCGATATGGCGCGATTGCGAATTGCCGACCAGCACCAGCGTCAGCATGTCGGCGTGATCAGGGGTAAGCTCATCGAGGCGGATGACTTGAATGTCCTCACCGTCACGCCCCAATTTGCGGGCCAGCACGACCGGCGTGTCGCCCGGGCGTTTAGCCGCAAGGATTTCCTGGGCTTCGGCCAATTGCGTGCGGCGGCGTTGTGAGACGGGGTTATAAAAGGCAACGACGAAGTCACCCAATGCGGCGGCTCGGAGGCGGCGCTGAATTTCCGTCCATGGCGTCAGCAGGTCAGAGAGGGAAATCGTGCAAAAGTCATGGCCGATGGGCGCACCAATGCGTGACGCGGCGGCCTGAATGGCCGACACCCCAGGCTCAACGCGAATATCAAGCCGGTTCCAATCGCCCCGGTCCTCACGGTCCAACAGCTCAAATACCAATGTCGCCAGCGCATAGATACCGGCATCGCCGGAACACACTAACGCGACCTGCTTGCCCTCCGCCGCCAGCTCCAAAGCGATACGTACCCGGGCTTCTTCTTCCGAGAGCTTCGAATCGTGGCGCGGTTTGCCGGCGATAAGCTCGGCGACCAAATCCAGATACAATCCATACCCGACCGCTTCATCGCATTCGCGCAAGGCGCGGGTTACCGCCGGGGTCCGCCATCCCTCCGCGCCGGGGCCAATACCGACAACACTGAGACGGCCGCGCGCATTGCCGACGGCCTGCGCGTCAATATTGACCGGAGCCCGCGCCACTGCGCAGGTCGCGCGCGCGGATTTCATTTTCGGCTGCACCAGTTCGCCATCAGCGCCGACCGCGGCCAACGCAGCACCTTCGGAAACTCCATGGCAGCCGACCTCAGCAAAAACCACATCGGAAGGATTGGCCAATCGTGAGGTTTGAGTTTCCAGCGTTTCGGCATCAAAAAATCTTGCCGGCACACCGAAATGCGCCGCCGTCGCGTGCACCGCGGCCTCATCGGCTTTCAAGTTCAGCGACACGACGCAAGCCACTGCCCCTTTGGCGAGGCCCGCTGAGTTCAATGTTTCCTCAGCCAGCGTTATGACCTCTTCGGCCGCCGCCCCACGCTCGCAACCGATGCCGAGCGCCAACACCGGAGGATGCAAAACCAGTGCGTCGGCACTGTCATCCACGGCCTGGTCCGTGACGCGAATTTTCTGATCGCCGCTCTCGGCGAACGTCAGCCCCGCATCGCTGAGCCACGCCGCATCGCCGGCTTCAACACTCAAACGCACCGGCTCACCCGCCAGCAAGGCCGCGGCCACCGGTTTGGCACCGCTCGGATTGGCGACGGTCCAATCGGCGGGGGGATCATCCAGAGCAATCCCCAGGCCGATATCGCCGGCCGTTGTCACCGCCGCGTGGCCACCCGCGGCGTCCGCCAATGCGCGCGCCAATCGGTTGGCACCATGATGGCCGCCGAGCAAAGGCACGACGCTGTTGCCGTCCTGCGACATGGCCACAACGGCGGGCTCTGTATGTTTATCACCGAGCACCGGCGCCAGCGCACGGATCACGATGCCCGCCGCGCAAACGCCGACAATGGGCCGCCCAGCGGTGAACAATGCCTGCATATGGGTAATGGTTTCTGTGAAGCTGACATCGACGCCATCAACGCGGCCTTGCAGGCCATGCACCTCAGCGCCGGGTATCGATGCTGCCAAACGTCCGGCCAATTCACCACCGTCACGGGTCAACGCGACAAAGGCCAAACCCGAAAAATCTGTAGATTGTCCTGACATTAAATTCCTGCCTCGTCTTCGCCGTGGCGCACCAAAACCATGGAGAAATATGGGGCCCCCTTGCCGTTCAATTCGGCCAACGGCATGACCCGTTGCTCGTCCATGGTCGCACGTTCGACATAGTGGGCGTTGTTCATCAGGTTCAGCCGGCCGAGGACGCGGCGGATTTTATCAAGGTGCCGTCCGACCTTCATGATCGCCACCGCCGGCGAGGCCTTGATGCGGGCCTCCAGCTCGACTTCGTCCAAGGGACCGGGCACGACAGTTAAAACTTGATTGCGCGACACCAGTGGCACCCCGGCCGCCGCCGCGCAGGCACCCAACGACGACACGCCCGGCACCACCTGCATGGCGTGGTCATCGGCAAGACGGGAAAACAGATACATGAACGAGCCATACAAGAACGGATCACCCTCACACAGCACCGCCACATCACGGCCCGCCGCCAGATGGCCGCTGATTTCTTCGGCGTAGCGGTCGTAGACATCGTGGGCCGGGAATTTGCCCGGCACCATCGGCGTGCGAATAACGATTTCGTCACGGCCTTCCGGGATGTGCGGCGCAGCGATAGTCCGGGCCAGGCTGTCGCCGGTTTCCGGTGCTGGATAAGCGATGACCGGAACGCGTTCCAGGACGCGCAAGGCCTTCAGGGTAATCAAATCCGGGTCGCCGGGGCCGACGCCTAAACCGTAGAGTGTGCCGCTCATGTCTTCTCCGAAATCAGTTGCATGACAGTCATCATCGGCCTGAGGCCGTGGCGCGGGCCGACGGCGTCTTCTCGGCTGATGGAAATTTCGCTCAACCGTCCGCCGTGCGCGTCGCGCTGCGCCATTACCGCGGCGTGGCCCTCGAGGGTGACCGCGTTGGCGACCATGCGCCCGCCCGAGCGCAACCGTGCCCAGCAAACCTCTAATAATTCAGCCGACAGGCCGCCGCCGACAAAGATTGCATCGGGGGTGCCTTCAATTTGATCGAACGCCGCCGGCGCATCGGCTTCAATCACGTCCAGGCGCGGCACGCCCAACTCATTGGCGTTGTGGCGCGCGTTGGCGGCGCGCCCGGTATTGCGCTCAATGGCGATGGCGCGGGCCGTGGGCTCAAGGCGCAGCCATTCGACCGAGACCGTGCCGCTGCCGGCGCCAACGTCCCACAAGGTTTCACCCGGCATCGGCGCCAATTGGGCCAACGTGACGGCGCGAACCTCGCGCTTGGTGATCATGTTGTCGTGGCGGAAGGCTTCCTCGGGAAGGCCGGAGGCGCGCGGCCAATAGACGGCGTCCGGCCCGGCAACCAATTCGACAGCGATGGTGTTGAGGTCAGCCGTGGTCTCAAGGGACCAGTCCGACGCGGTCGATGAGATCGTGTTCTCGTCGGCGCCGCCCATGTGCTCAAGCACACTCAGCACGCTATCACCGAAACCCTTGTCGTTCAGCAACGCGGCGAGTTTCGCCGGTGTCGTGCCGTCCCAACTCAATATCAACAGCCGCCCGCCCGGCCTCAGGTGAAGATTGACGCTGGCCAGTGCGCGGCCATGAACGGTCAAGCACGTCACGTCCGGCAACGACCATCCCATGCGCGCCGCCGCCAAACTAAACGCACCGGGGACCGGGATAATTTCCAACGCATCCAGACCAAAGCGCTTCGAGAGCGTCGCGCCGACACCAAAATGCATGGGATCTCCGGATGCCAACACCACAACCCGGCGGCCCTCATGGGCGCGGATCGCCTTGACGCCGTGATCGAAATCCTTACCCCAACTGACACTTTCGGCGTCTGTCGCCGGCATCATGCTAAGATGGCGATCACCACCGACCAAAACTTCGGCTGCGTTGATGATCTCCCGCGCGCGGGGACTGAGGCCATCAAGGCCGTCTTCACCGATGCCAATAATGGTAATCCAGGAACTCATTTTGGCAGCCTCACGATGGATCACTGCCGAGCGCGTTAATTGCCGCTGACGCGATGGCGCTACCGCCGCGGCGGCCACGCAGCGTCAGGTACGGCACATCGCCGGCATGCTCGATCAGCGCTTCCTTCGATTCAGCGGCACCGATAAAGCCGACCGGAAAGCCGAAAATGGCGGCTGGCTTCGGGGCCCCCTCGGCCAACATTTCCAGCAATCGGAACAACGCCGTCGGTGCGTTACCGATGACCACCACGGCGCCGTCCAAATAAGGCGCCCACTGTTCGACGGCGGCGGCAGAACGCGTCGTCGCCTTATCAAAGGCGACTTCCATGGCAACCGGTGAATGGGTGGTGCAGATCATTGTGATGTCGGCAGGCAGGCGTTTCTGGATGATCCCGGACCGCACCATTTCGGCGTCCGTCAGAATCTTCTTGCCGGCCGCAATGGCCGCCTTCGCCGCCCCCGCCGGATCACCGCCCCAGGCCAGATCGCCAATGATGTCAGGCATGCCGCAAGAATGGATCAGGCGCGTGGTAATCGTGTGTAAGGTCTCTGGAAGTCCAGACAAGTCGGCTTCGGCGCGCACCGTCTCAAACGAGCGCCGATAAATTTCTTTCGGGTCCTTGATGTAATCAAACATCACGCGTCCCCCTGACGGGGGCGGGGGCAGTGATTTTCGTCATCTCGCCTGGTCCTTGCCTTCGAGCGTTCCGATGGGGATGCGGATGGTCCAACACCCCTGCCGGTGAGGACTGGTCATGGCCTCCGGCCCCATCCGACGGGCCGACTATACAGATTTGACGAGGCGAGAAAAGTGCGGTGCGCCCATGATCCAGCGCATGGGGCTATTCAGCCGCGCGGTTCCTTGCGGGGGGCAGCGTCGTCGCCCGGCTTTCATAAGGCGCGGCTTCGTCATCACGGCCGAGGGCGCGTAGCACGGACGCGTAATTTTTGAGGCCCGTGACCAGACTGGGATGGCCGGGGTCGTAGTTCTTTTCCTTGATCTCCAAGGATCGCTTGAGCAGTGGCTCGGCGGCTTCCAGGTTGCCGGTCTTCTTATACAGAAGTGCTAGATTGTTGAGATCGGTGGCGACGCCCGGATGGTCACTGCCGAGCGTCTGTTCATCGATGGCTAGGGAGCGCTGATAAAGCGGTTCGGCGGCTTCGTATTGGCCGCGTGAATAATGCAGCAGCGCCAGATTGTTCAGCGCCGCGGCGACGTCCGGGTGGTTTTTGCCCAAATGACGCTGCAGCAGATCGAGGGATTGCTCGAAGGACGCGATGGCCAAGACGTGCTCACCGGCCTGATAGGCGGCGGTGCCATGCTTGTTGAGGACTTCGGCCAACGCTTCATCGTTGCCGGGCGGCAAGGTGTCGGCGGCCTGTTCGAACTGTTCGGTGGCGGCGGTGTAATCCATATGCGCCATGTGCAGATCGCCGGCCACCGTTTTCGCCGTCGCCGCGGCAATCAGCGACTTCAATGCGGCCGCCCTGGCCTCGACGCCATCCGCATGCTCGGCGTCACCGATGGCATGGCGAATATTCAGGGTTTCGGTGAACTGGCCGGCTTCCAGCGCCACGCGCGCGTCTTCGGCGCGGGCTTCGAGGCCGGTGTTGCCCGGCGTCAGATCACGAAGACCCTGGCGCATGTCCTTGAAGGCCTGGGCGAAATCGCGAAGCCTAGAATCCTGATCGCTGGCGCTGACGTCCTTGGCTTCCAGAAATTCCCGGTACGCCGTCATCGCCGGGTTTTCCGGCGCCGGCGGGGCCGGACGAGGCGTCGGTAGCGGGGCATGGGTTTTGGGTGCCGCGCCGCCGCGCCGGCTGATCATCATGCCGAAAAGCACCCCGATACCGATGGCGAAGACAACGACCAGCAAGACGCTCATCCAAATGGGCACCGCGTGCACGACTTGCATGAAAGCCTCGGCCAATTGTTCGAAGGCCTCGCCAACGGCGGGGGTTTGAGTGGCCGCATCGCCATCCGCCGCTGCCATCTTCGGCGCCGCCTCGACCAGTTTCTCTGGCGCGTCGCTGACGGCGTCTGGTGCATCGCTCACGATGTCTGGCGCCGGCGCATCGGCCACGCCTTCGCCGAGTTTATCCGTCTCATCGCCGAGCAAATTTTGCGCATCGTCGGCGAGCGCATTCTCATCCGGGATTTTCAGGTCCTGTTCAGCGTCAGCCATACCGAATTAATACGGAAAAACCCTTTGAAAATACGGACTCTTTTGTTGACGGCGCGGGCCTCGCATCGGCATTCTCGGCGAATGTTCAGCTTTGGCATGGCGGAAAGTGTGACCGGCATGGACCCGATGGTCCTGCTTTTGCTGGCTTTGCTGCTGGATGCCTATCTGGGTGATGCGCAATTTCTGTTCCGGTTCACCGGTCATCCAGTCGCATGGATCGGCAACCTCATCGGCTTTCTCGATACCAAGCTGAACCGGGAAAAACGCTCCCAGCTGGATCGGACGATTCGCGGCGCCCTGGTCACGGTTTTCGTCATCACCGTTGCCGGCGGCATTGGGTACGGCATTGCCTGGGTCAGCCTGACCCATCCCTGGGGCTGGCCGTTTGAGCTGTTCATCATCATGGCCTTGCTGGCCGGACGCGGGCTTTACGATCACGTCAAAGCGGTGGCGACGGGGCTCGAAGACAACATTGAGGCCGGGCGCAGCGCCGTCCGCCACATCGTCGGGCGCGACCCGTCGGAGCTGGACGAACACGGGGTCGCGCGCGCGGCGATCGAATCGGCGGCGGAGAACTTCAACGACGGCGTGATCGCCCCGGTGTTCTGGTATGTGCTGTTCGGCCTTCCGGGGCTATGCATATACAAAGCCGTCAATACGATGGATTCGATGATCGGCTACAAGAACAAGCGCTACAAAGCCTTCGGCATGGCGGCGGCCCGCCTGGACGATGTGTTGAACATCATCCCGTCCAGATTAGCCGGTTTGTTCATCGTCTTCGCCGCCGTCTTCGTGCCTACCGCGAACCCCGGCCGGGCCCTAAAAGCCATGCTCCGCGACGCGCCGAAACACGGCTCGATGACGGCGGGTTGGACCGAAGCACCGCTCGCCGGTGCGCTGGATCTCGCCCTGGCGGGGCCCCGAAAATACGCCGACAAGGTCATCGATGGCGCCTGGATGGGAGACGGCAAAGCCCGTGTGACGCCTAAAGACATCCACCTCGCGCTCTATCTCTACGTCGCCGCCAATCTGGTCAATGCCGCGTTTGTGGCATGTCTGACACTGGTGCGGATCGGCATGCCGAGTTAAGAGAGACCGCCAGATCCGTCATGGCCGCCGAGTTCCCCCTTGCTGCCCTCTGCGTCGGAAACCCAGGCTACATATCCCCAAAAGATAAACAGCATGCCGCCGATCATGAGTAAGGTCGGTACGTCGAAATCATATCTCGCCCAAAGAATGCCCAGCACCAATCCCTCGATGAGAACCAAGCCTAAAAGTGCAGTTTTCCAATTCTTGAACACCCGCGTTGGCGATCTGGTCATGCAACATCCTCTTATTCTGCCACCGCCAGTATACCATCCAAATCCAAATGAGCCGATAAATGGTCAGCAAGTTCATCCAGCACGCGATCGACCTCGGCTTCGTAGGCGACGCCTGAACTCTCGCCGCCGAGATTGCTGAGGAAGGCGCGGCGGAAGCCGTCGGCGGCGAACAGGCCGTGCAGATAGCACGCCATGACTCGGCCGTCGGCGGACCGCGCACCTTCCGGGCGACCGTCGTCGAGCCCCAACCAAGGATTCGCAGTACCGGCGCCGGTGGTTTCACCGATATGCATCTCGTAGCCGGTGATCGCCTCGCCGCTGGCAAGCTCGCGCCCGGCACGCTCAACCAACGCCTTATCGCCGCCGAGCACCGTGGTGATGTCCAATAAACCAAGTCCCGGCGCTTCGCCCGGCGGGCCTTCGGTACCGTCGGGGTCAGCGACGGTGTGGCCGAGGATTTGATAGCCGGCGCAAAGTCCGACGATGGTCGCGCCACGCCGATGCAGGGCCAAGATATCGATATCCCAGCCTTCGTCGCGGATTTGGCCGAGATCGGCGAGCGTCGCCTTGGAGCCTGGAATTAAGACCATATCGGCGTCCAGGGGCAGCGGCGTGCCGGGATCAATAATCTCCAACGCCACGTCGGGCTCGGCGGCCAGCGGATCGAGGTCATCGAAATTGGCGATGCGGGCGAGGCGCGGCACGGCGATTTTAATGCGTCCCGCATTCGCTTCGCCACGCGCCCGGTAATCCAAGGCCATGGCGTCTTCCTGGGGGAGTTTGCGGGCCTCGGTGAAATACGGCACGACGCCGAAGCATGATCGCGCCGTGCGGTCTTCCAAAATGGTGACGCCTTCATCGAACAAACTGACGTCGCCGCGAAATTTGTTGATGACGAAGCCCTTCGTCAACGCCGCCTCATTGTCGGTGAGCAATTCGAATGTGCCGAGGATTGAAGCGATGACCCCACCGCGGTCGATATCGCCGACCAGCACGACAGGCACGTTCGCGGCTTCGGCAAAGCCCATGTTGGCAATGTCACCTTCGCGTAAATTTACCTCGGCCGGGCTGCCGGCTCCTTCGACAATCACCAGATCAGCATCCGCGCCGGTGATCGCAAAACTTTCCAGCACCCGAGGCAACAACTTCGGTTTAAGTTCGTGATAATCTCGCGCCAGAGCATTGCCTTCGACGCGGCCCTGGACGACGACCTGGGCGCCGATTTCGGACTGCGGCTTCAGCAAAACGGGGTTCATATGTACTGACAATGGCACCCCGGCGGCACGTGCTTGAAGGGCCTGGGCGCGACCGATCTCGCCACCATCTGGCGTGACGGCGGCGTTGTTCGACATGTTCTGCGGTTTGAACGGCGCGACCTTCAGGCCGCGTTTGACGTAAGCTCGGCACAGCCCGGCGACGAGCATCGACTTACCGACATCCGAGCCGGTCCCCTGAACCATTAAGGCGCGAAAGGTTCGCTCGGTCGCCACGATACTCTAGAACTCGACGCCGACTTGCGCCTTCACGCCAGCCCGGAACGGGTGTTTGACCATGGTCATCTCGGTGACCAGATCGGCGGCCTCCAACAGCTCTTCCTTGGCGTTCCGGCCGGTGACGACGACGTGGGTCATTTCGGGTTTTTCGCTGAGCGTCTTGACCACGTCGTTGATGTCCAGATTGTCGTAGCGCAGCGGAATGTTGAGCTCGTCGAGGATCACCATGTCGAAGCTTTCGTCGAAAATCATATCCTTCGACATCTGCCAGGCATTTTCAGCCGCCGCGATATCGCGCTGACGATCCTGGGTTTCCCAGCTGAAGCCCTCGCCCATGGCGCGGATCTCACAAAGCTCGGGAAACTTATCCAAAACGACGCGCTCGCCGGTTTCCCACACGCCTTTAACAAATTGCACGATACCGACCTTCATGCCGTTACCGATGGCACGCACGGCTAAGCCCATAGCAGCTGTCGACTTGCCCTTGCCCTTCCCGGTATGGACGATCAACAAGCCTTTCTCGATGGTTTTGCCGGCGATAATCTTATCGCGAGCGGCTTTTTTCTTCGCCATTTTTTCGGCGTGGCGCTGATCAAGCTCGGTGTCGGTCATGTCGTCTTTCTTCTTGGCGCTCATATCACGTTACTCTCATTTGTGCGGGCGGTGTCCGTTGGGTAGCATCCTGGTCATGATCAGCGCAAGACTCCGCCGTCCGTTCCGCCGTTCTGGCCCCATGCTGGCAGCTATCGCAATGCTGCTGTCGGCGGACATCACGATTGCCGCCGACGGCGTTCAGTATTGGTCGAACGAGTTTCCCAACACGGATTTCACCAAGCATTCGATTGAATTTTCGGAAATCCGATCAGATGGCGCAACCAAAGATTCGATTCCAACGATCACGCAACCAACATTTATTCCGGCCAGGAAAGTGCGTGGCCTGGGTCCACTGGAACCGGTATTGAGCGTCGTCGTGGGTTCCGATGCCCGGGCTTATCCGCTGCGCATTATGTTGTGGCATGAAATCGTCAACGACCGGGTCGGCGACACACCGCTGTTGGTCAGCTATTGCCCGCTGTGCAATTCCGGCGTGGTTTTTGAACGCGTCGTCGAATCCGACGACGGCCGCCAAAACCTTGTCTTTGGCAATACCGGTCGGCTGCGCCATTTCGACATGGTCATGTACGATCACATGACGGGATCGTGGTGGCAGCAGTTCACTGGCGAGGCGATCATCGGTGAGTTGACCGGCGCCAAACTGAAACCGTTGGCGTCGCGCGTCGAAGCCTTCGGCCGGTTTGTTGAAACCCATCCCGATGGCCGTGTGCTGGTCCCGAACCGCCCGAAAGCCCGGCCCTACGGCACCACGCCTTATGTGCGGATGGATACCAGTCCGGGCCAGGGCCTAGAAATCTATGGGCTGCCGAAAGGCGTGGCAGCCTTTGATCGGGTCGTCGTCGTCGGCAATGAAGCCTGGACGTTAAAATTGCTACGCGAAAAAGGCATCATCGAACGTGATGATCTGGTACTCAGTTGGATCGCCGGGCAAAACTCGGTCCACGATACCAAGTTCATCGCCTACGGGCGCGACGTCGGCAACGTTATCGTCAAACGCCTGGATGCGGAAACCGACGAATGGGAAGACGCCGTCCACGACGTCACCTTCGCTTTTGCCTTCAAGGCATTTGTTGCGAATGGCACACTGCATATGCCAGAGCCGAAGAAAGAAGATTAATCTTGTGAGGGCAGACAGGAATTCGAGGGTGGTATCTACGCGCCGGGCTCGACACCTTGGTGTTCAGTGCCAGTGAGGCCCAGCATCCACATCCAGGCCAGCACCATACCCTTGAGGCGCGGCAGGGACCACAGCATCAAGCCGATGGTCAGCGGTAGCCACAAAACCATATGCACCCAGATCGGCGGGACGAACATTTTTTCGGCGATCAGCACCAACGGCACGATGATATGGCCGACCAGAACGATGGTCAGGTAGGGTGGAAAATCATCAGCGCGGATATGGCTGTAGGGTTCGGCACAGACACTGCAGGCATCAACAGGCTTCAGAAAAGCCCTGAACACAGAGCCATCGCCGCAATTTGGGCAGCGCTTGAAAAACCCCCGGATCAGTGCCGTGGACTTCGAAATCACCGGTGTGTGTTGGTCATCAGTCATGGCGCATATCTAGGCCTTTTTGGCGTCCGCGTCACGCACGATCAGGTAAATACCCGCGCATATCAGGGTTGCGCCCAAGGCAACCCAGAGCTCGGGCAACTCCCCGTAAAGCACGAAGGCGATGGCGGCAACAAAGGGTAGACGCAGGAAGCCCCAGGTCGTCACCGTCGCCGCGTCGGCCAAGGTCATCGCCCGAGCGATGCAGTAATGCGCGCTCAAACCGGTGACGCCGACCAGGGCGACCCAGGGCCAAATATCGCGGGCGGGCCAAATCCAACCGTCCAGCGCCGGCACCAACCCCATCGGCAATTGCAAGGCCATCATATAAAACAAGATGCAAAGCGGCGTGTCGCGTTGCGCCAAAAACCGGATGGCAGTCAGCGCTACGGCATAGCCGAACCCAGCCCCCAGGCCGGCCAGCGCACCAACGCCTACCTCGATGGCGCCCGGGCGCACGATCACTAGCATGCCGACAAACCCGCTGGTGATGGCGGCGACCCCCATGCGGCTCATGCCTTCGCCTAAGAACAGCATCGCCAAGAGCGCCGTCCAGATCGATGTCGTGAATTCCAACGCCACGACCTCAGCCAGGGTGATCAATGAGATCGCTAGGAACCAGCAATACTGTGAGCCGAAATGAACGACACTGCGGAACGCGTGAACCTTGAGATTTTTAGATTTTATCTGAGCCCAACCAAAGCGCGTCAGCAGCAGCGTGATGATCACCAGCCCAATGAGACTGCGCCAAAACAGAATCTGAAATGTGCTTAGATCATCAGCCAGTTCGCGTCCGCCGACGGCCATGGCCGCAAAGGACACCATCGTACCCATCATCCAAAGTCCCGACCGCAGCGTCGGCGACAAGGTGTTCACGAAGCAGCCCGGCCCGGGTCCGCCAAGGCCTCAAGAGCGGCCCGCGTATCGTTGCGCCGGGGGGACCACAGGCCACGGTCCTGCGCTTCCAACAAGCGTTCCGTCATTTCCTTGAGCGCCGCCGGATTGTGATCAGTCAGAAATTCGCGGACCTTGTCGTCGTCCAAATAAGCCTCAAAGACAGCATCGAAATGATGATCGGCGACGCAGCGTGCCGTGGCCTGGAAGGCAAACAGGTAATCCACTGTCGCCGCCATTTCAAAGGCACCCTTGTAGCCGTGGCGCATCACGCCTTCGATCCATTTCGGATTGACGACGCGAGCCCGCACTACGCGGGCGACTTCTTCCGCCAAGGTCCGCGCGCGCGGCGTTTCCGGGCGGGCGTGATCCATGTGATAGACCTCGGGTTGTGTGCCGGAAAGATGGCGGACTGCGGCGGTCATGCCGCCCTCGAACTGGTAGTAATCGTCAGAATCCAAAAGGTCATGTTCGCGATTGTCCTGGTTGTGGACCACCGCTTCGACGGACTTCAGCCGCGTTTCAAACAGCCCGTGCTCAGCCGCGCCCTCGGCGCCCAAACCATAAGCATAGCCTCCCCACGCGACATAGGCGCGAGCCAGGTCCGCATCTGTTTCCCAGCCGCGTTCATCAATCAACGCCTGCAGGCCGGCGCCATAGGCGCCGGGCATGGATCCGAACACCCGGAACCCGGCGCGCTTTGCAGCTTCGGTCTTATCCAAGCCGCCAGCCACCAAAACTGCTGTTTCATCGCGCACACGCGCCGCGGTGGGATTAGTTTCATCAGGTTCATCCAGGGCCTGGACGGCGCGCGCGGCGGAATCAAACAGATCAATTAGCGCCGGAAACGCGTCGCGGAAGAACCCCGAAATCCGCAAGGTCACATCAACCCGGGGCCGCCCGAGCACGCTGGCCGGCATGACCTCGAACCCATTGACCCGGCGGCTGGCCGTATCCCAGGTCGGTTGCACACCCATCAAGGCGAGCGCCTGGGCGATGTCATCGCCGCCGGTCCGCATATTCGATGTGCCCCAGGCGCTAAGGGCCAAGGTTGTCGGCCAAGCACCGTGATCTTGCATGTGGCGCTCGACCAATAAGGTCGCCGACTTCCAACCCAGTTGCCAGGCCGCCGGTGTCGGTACGGTACGGGTATCAACGGAATAAAAATTCCGCCCCGTCGGCAAGACATCCGGCCGGCCGCGTGTCGGCGCGCCCGATGTGCCGGGCTCCAAGAAACTGCCGGACAAGGCGGTCAATGCGCCACTGATCTCGGCGGCGCCGGAAGATTCCACTGCCGGTCCAATCTGGTTCTGCAACTGATCAAGAACGGCGGCGCTGGCTGACCGCGCACCAGGTAACGCATCGGCCAATGCCATATCACCGGAGACGGTTGCCGAGGCGAGTTCCTCCAACCGCTCGACGGCATCGCCGACACTGCGCCAAGGACCTTCGCCGAAGGTTGCCAACACATCGGGCTTGGCGCCGGTCCACGCCGCCCCCATATCGCAATCAAGCGGATCAAACTCAAGGCCCAGATCATCGGCCATCGCCCGGTGCAGCGACGCGTCGCCGGCTTCGCCCGAGCCTCTCGGCACGCGGACCAACGCCACCAGCAAATCCGTCAACAAGCGACCATCAGGGGTTTTGCCGAATATATGCAAACCGTCCCGGATCTGCATTTCCTTCAGTTCGCATAAATAATTGTCGAGCTTGCCGAGTGCAGCATCGTCATCATCGTTCTCGGCAACACCGCAATCGGCATCCAACCCGGTGGTGTGGCAGAGCTCCAAAATGTCGCGCGTGAGAACCTTGAGACGCCGGGGGTCAACGCCCGAGGCCTCGTAATACTCATCGACCAGCTGCTCCAGATCCTTCAGCGGCCCATAGCTTTCGGCGCGGGTCAGCGGCGGCGTCAGGTGATCAACGATGACGGCGCTGGTCCGGCGCTTCGCCTGTGTGCCTTCGCCGGGATCGTTGACAATAAACGGATAAATATTCGGCAAGGGCCCAAGGGCGGCTTCCGGGAAACATTCTTCGGACAACGCCAGCGCCTTGCCGGGCAACCATTCCAAATTTCCGTGTTTGCCAAAATGAATGGCGGCATGGGCGCGGAACTCGCCCCGCATCCAGGCATGAACCGCCAAGTAGTTGTGCGGCGGCACCAAATCCGGGTCGTGATAGGTTTCTTTCGGATCAATGTTGTAGCCGCGCGCCGGCTGCAGGCAGACCGCGACATTACCCAACCGGAACGCCGAGATCGCGAAATGCCCACAATCGACCTCACCTGGACGATAAAACGGGTCGGTCTCCGGCGCGCCCCAGCGTTCACGGACTGCGTCCTGAACCGATGTTGGCAGACCGCCGAAGAAAATCTGATAGTCCGCCATGGACAGCGTTTCGCGGATCTCGCGGCGGTCCAGGACGGCAAAATCGTTGGTCGGGCCAGCCATCAGGTGATTGATCAGGGCGTCGCCGTCAGCCGGTATGTCGTTGACCTGGTAGCCGGCGGTGGCCATGGCATTCAGTAATTCAATAGCACCCGCCGGCGTGTCCAAGCCGACGCCATTCCCCAGCCTTCCGTCGCGGTTCGGATAATTGGCCAACACCAGAGCGACGCGGCGGTCCTGGGCCGGCGTCCGGCGCAACTCCGCCCAGGCGCGGGCCAATTGGCAGACAAAGGCAATGCGGTCGGGCACGGGCTCATAGCGGACAATGTCGGTTTCCGTCAGCGGGTCACGGCGCACGCTGCCTTTAAATGAGACCGCGCGGCTCATCACCCGGCCATCGACTTCCGGCAGCGCCACGTTCATGGATATATCACGCGCGCCGAGGCCGCGCGTGCCGGTGCGCCAATCCTCTTCGTTGCCCCCTGAAAACACCATTTGCAGAACGACCGGGCCGCCATCATCGCCGCCGCAATCGAAGGGGCCTCGTGTTCGATCTTGGCCGGGCGCCGATACGGCAAAGCCGGTGGCGTTGATGATCACCGCAGGCGGTGCGTCTGCCAGTAGGGTTTCCAGCGTCGCCGCGGCGATCGGGTCCTTGAGACTGGCGACAAATACTGGCAATGGGTTGAGGCCTGCCGTCGCCAATCCTTCGATGACCGCTTCCACGGCCCAAAGATTCCCCGATTGAACCAGTGCCCGGTAGAAGACCAGGGCCGCGACGGGTCGCCCCTCGACCCAATTCGATTGCACCCGGGCCAAGTCCGTGTTCGCCGCGCCCGGCCAATGCAGTCCGGCGCGGACCAGCGGCCGAGGTTCTTGCCATTCACAGTCATAACCGATCAGATCGGCAGCGTAATTGACGAAATCGAGGGCGTTTTCCGGCCCGCCATGGACAAGGTACTGCCAGAGCCGGTGTTGGGCGTCGGCATCCAAGGTCGAAAGATCGGCAAGTTCTGCGTCCGGTTGGTCATCGCCCGGCAGGAAAGCGACAGGAATTTTGTTGGCGGCGCAGACCTGGGCAACCTGGTCACACCCGTAGGGCCAATACCCCTGCCCGCCCAATAGCCGCAAGACCACCAGCTTGGCATCGGCAATGACATTCTCAACATACAGATCGACAGACATGTTGTGGCCAAGATGCATGAGATTGGCCAGACGCAGGCTGGGGAAACCGTCTGCCGGATGTTCCGCCCGCGCTTGCGCAATCAGAGACAATTCCGTATCCGCCGCCGAGATGACGACAATGTCACCCGGCGTCTGGCCAAGATCGACGGCTTCCGAGCCATCGGACACCCCGCCAGGCTGGGCGGCAAGCAGGTGCATTTAGCCTTCGGCGCCAAGTGCGCTGGTAATGGCTGCGTGGTCGAGGCCGGTCTGACCGATGACGACCAGTTCCGTCGTCCGCGCCTCGCCATCCGCCCAGGGGCGGTCGTAATAACGCTGCACGCGGGCGCCGACGGCCTGGACGACGTGGCGCATGTCCTTACCGGGCACATGAATGAAACCTTTGACGCGCAAAATGTCATGATCGACCGCCGCGGTCTGAATACGCGCTTCCAATTCGGCCGGATCATCGATATCACCGAGACTAACCGTGAAGCTTTCGAAGTCATCGTGGTCGTGGTCGTCTTCCGCGTCGTGATGCGACCAACGGCCTTCAATGACATCCTCAACCCCGGCACCGATGCCCAACAACACCCGTGTATCGATGACGCCCTGCACCGTATCAACCAGTTTGACTTGCACGTCGACACCACCTTTGACCTCGGCACGGACCGCATCCAGGGCGGCCGCATCCAACAGATCAGTCTTGTTCAACAGCACCATATCCGCGCACAGCAATTGGTCTTCGAACACTTCTTCCAAGGGATTGTCATGGTCGAGCATTTCGTCGGCTTCGCGTTGCGCCTGGACAGCAATCGGATCATCGGCAAACTGGCCGGCGGCGACCGCCGGTGCATCAACCACGGTGACGACCCCATCGACGGTGACCCTTGATCGGACTTCCGGCCAATTGAACGCTTTCACCAGGGGTTTCGGCAGGGCCAGGCCTGACGTTTCAATAACAATATGATCGGGCGGCTCGGGCCGGTTCAAAAGCGCTTCGATGGTCGGCAGGAAATCATCGGCGACGGTGCAGCAGATGCAACCGTTCGCCAACTCCACGACGTTCTCGTCCTCGCAACCCTCAATGCCGCAACCGGTGACCAGTTCACGATCGATCCCAAGATCGCCAAATTCATTAATCACCAAAGCAATCCGCTTGCCAGCATTGTTGGCCATGATATGGCGGATCAGCGTGGTCTTGCCGGCGCCGAGAAAGCCGGTAATGACGGTTGCGGGAATTTTCATGTCTGGTCCTTTAATACATTGGGCAAGCCGGCCGTCACCATGACGACGCGATTGGCGAGTCGGGCGACCAGTTGATTGAGGTCGCCCTGGGCGTCTACGAATACTCGGGATAGGCGGTTGTCAGGCACCACGCCAAGCCCCGTTTCGTTTGATACGAAAACCACCGGGCCCCGTAAAGTGCCCGATTGCAATAGATCAGCGAGCTTTTGAATTTCCTCGCCGGCGTGCAAGTCGTTGAACAATAAATTCGATAGCCACAGCGTGAGGCAGTCAACCAGGATCGGCCGGTCCGGACGCGCCTCGCGTTCCAGCACAGCCACGATCTCGCGGATTTCCTCGATGGTTTCCCAGTTGTCACCACGCCGATTGCGATGCTTGGCGATACGCTCTGTCATTTCTTCATCGAAAGCCTGGGCGGTCGCCAGATAGAGGCCGTTTCCTTGGGCCTCGACCATTTCCTCGGCAAAACGGCTTTTGCCGGACCGCGCGCCGCCCAGCACCAAGGTGACCAAGGGCAAAGCGGCGGTCATCTAATCACTCCGTCTTCGTGCGGGCTGGACGGCTGATTGATACCCACGATGCGCCAAACGCCGCCCTGGCCTCTGAGCAGTCCGCCCTCGACGTGTTCGAGGCGGGTCATGGACAGGGTGCCGACACTAAACGACATGCCCATTTCCGGGCTCAAGCGCAGCGCGTGAGCAATGGCCGCGCGAATGGTGCCGCCATGGCAAACGGCAACGATATCGCGGCCCGCATGACTTTCCGTATACCGGTCCATGACGGCGCCGGTGCGCGCGATCAAGTCGGCGAAACTTTCGCCGCCGGGCGGCGCACTGGAGGCCGGTGTTTCCCAGAACTTGGCATAACCTTCCGGATCACCGTCCTCCATCTCCTGCCAACTTGACCCCTGCCATCGACCGAAGTCCTGTTCGCCCAAATCGGCTTCAATGACGGGGTCAGGTGTTTTCAGGCCGGCCTCGGCGATGGAACGTGCAGTCAATTTTGCGCGCGTCAGATGCGACGTCATCCAGACACTTTCAGACGGCAGTTTGCCGGCCAGGACTTTAAATGACGCGGTGTCGGAAACATCGCATTCGACATCGTCGGAGCCATAAATCTTGCCTTCGACCCCAATGACGGGAGCGTGACGGACGAACCACCAACTGGTGACAGTAGTCATATGGCGTAAGCTCCGGCGGCCAAGAGAACGGCGATCTCAGCAGCCTGCTGCGCGGCGCCAAGAACGTCGCCCGTATAGCCGCCGAGGCGCTTGCGGGCAAGCCACGCAACCATGCCAGCGGCACATAATGCCATCATCACAGCAAGACCGCCGACCGCCCAACCCAACAACGAAACGGCACAAAGCGCGGCCAATGCCATCGCAATGGTGGCATCGGCACTCGTCGGCTGCCCGGCATCACGGCCCAGACCGTCTTTTCGGGCCGGCGCCTGACGCCACATAATTACCGCGATGGGTGCCCGGGAAATGGTAACGGCGGCAATCAATGCCGTCGCCGCCAATCCGGGGCCCAAGAAGCCCGCCAACAGCGCCGCTTTGGCGCCGACACTGAAAACCAGCGCCAGCACGCCGAACGTCCCGATGTGGGAATCGCGCATGATTTCAAGGCGCCGCTCTCGTGTCCGGGCGCCAATACCATCAACAAAATCAGCCAATCCGTCCTCGTGCAGCGCACCGGTAATCCAGGCGCTGACGGTAAGGCCGATAAAACCGCAAGCCAACGGATGCAGGTCGGCCTTGGCACCAAGCCACAGCGCACCGCCGGCGAAAACGCCGACTAACAAACCTATCAGCGGAAACGCCCGACTGGCCGGTCCCAGGTCCGACATAGCAACATCCCCGCCTGGCCGAAACGGCAAGCGCGTCAAAAAGGCGCCGGCGACTGCGACATCACGGCCCCAGCCGTAGAACAATCGATCGAGTAATTTCTGGCGGTCTTGGTCGTCCACGGACATCTCTCCGAAACCATTGATCTGCGGAAAGCCGACAGGTTAATCGATTGCACGGTAAAGAAAAGTCGCTGACACCGTCACTGGCGCCACGAATGGGTCCATGAGCCCAGCTTTGAGCACGGCTTTGAACGAGCCCATGGACAAGATCGCCAGGGGCTGCGAAATTCTCTGTATGAGTGGATTCAAGACTCCGAAAAACATCAAAACCTTTCATCAGTTGCTGGGCAAGCTGCCGGGGCCCGACGCGGACGCCTTTGGCGCGGCCGAAGCGCGCGAGCCGCAATTGACCAAACCGCCGGGCTCACTTGGCCGTCTTGAGGTCATTGCCCACTGGCTGGCAGCCTGGCAGGGGCAGCATCCGCCTGAGGTCGAGAACATCGCGGTCAGGGTATTCGCCGGCAACCATGGCGTCGTCGCCAAAGGGGTTTCCGCCTACCCACCGGAAGTGACGGCGCAAATGGTCGCCAATTTCGAGGCAGGTGGCGCTGCGGTGAACCAGCTCTGCAAGGCCGTGGGCGCGGACTTGCAGGTCATTGCCATTGATCTGGATTCGCCGACGGCGGATTTCACTGAAAGCCCTGCGATGAGCGAGGCCGATTTCATGGCCGCTGTTCGGCGCGGCATGGAGGCGGTCCCTGAAAGCGCTGATCTGCTGTGTGTCGGTGAAATGGGCATTGGCAACACAACCAGCGCCGCGGCGCTGGCCATGGGGCTTTATGGCGGCGACGCGAAGGATTGGACCGGTCCGGGCACCGGTGTCGCCGGCGACGCCTTCAGTATGAAGATGGATGCCGTCGGCGATGCGGTTCGCCAACATGCGGTGCATTTGGCGGATGGATTACAAGCACTAAGGCATCTCGGCGGTCGGGAACTGGCGGCCATGGCGGGCGCCATTGTCGCGGCGCGCATGCACCGGGTACCGGTGCTTCTGGACGGCTACGTCGTCGGCGCGGCGGCGGCGTCCTTGGCGGCAGCCAATCCGAGCGCCCTGGATCACTGCATGGCGGCACACGTATCAGCCGAACCAGGGCATGTCCGGCTTCTTGATTTGCTGGGCATGCCGCCGCTATTGGATATGAACATGCGCCTCGGTGAAGCATCCGGCGCGGTGCTTGCCGTCAGTCTGCTCAAGTCCGCCGCCGCCTGTCATAGCGGCATGGCGACTTTCGATGAGGCCGGCGTTAGCGACAAAGACGCCGCCACCCACTAAGGGAAAAAGAGCTTAGTTCCGCTCAATCCGGCGTTTCAGGCGAAGTAATCCGCGCCGCCGTCCATCCTCGGCGATGAGGTTTTCAACAAAACGGCCTTGGAACCGGTTGATGCCGACGGATTTTCCGAAATCAATCGCCTCGCGGTTGTCGCAACGGATCAGGATGAATTTTTCCTCGCCTTCGTGTTTGACCATAGATTTAAGCAGTTTGTGTACCTCCTCGCCGCCGTCAACCAGGTCAGGACTCCACACCAGCTTGGTCATATCGACACCCAGACGATCGCGTTTAATCATCGTCACCGTATCCAACGTCATGCCGTCGAGACAGACACGATAGCCTTTGTCTTGGACAAACTCGCGGGCAAAAATAAAAGACGAAAGGTTCGAGAAAATATCTTCTTTCTGCAATTCGATGATCATTTGTCCGCGCCGGGACGCCGCAATATTGTCATCAAAAATCTGGAATTCCTTCGACAGGATCGTCGCCACATTGATGTTGAAACTGATTTCGCCGGAAATCGATATGCCGTCGGTTTTCGTCAGCATCGACAGCATCCGCCGGTCAAGCGTTTCGGTTAGGTGTTGAAACAGCCAACGGTTGGCCACCAAATTGACGCCCAGCTGCAAGGTCTCGCGCAAGTCTTGAATTGAAACGAACAATTTGCTGAAGCTTTGGGTCGGCACAAGCTTCGAATCGACCTCGCAAACAAATTGACGGCGCACCAAGTTCGAAAGATCTGCCCGCACCAATGCCGTCTCAACGCGGGCCAACACTTCCGGTGTCAGCGGCTCGCCCTGCTGCTGCTTGGCCTTTAGTGCAGCCCGTGCATCCATGCGGGCTCGGACCGCCGTTTGGCGTTCCTGTTCCGATTGGGCGACGCTTTGCACAAGATTGAGGATGGCCGGAAAATCGTCGTCGGCGTCATACCATGAGGCGAAGGATTGTGTTTGCTTGTCTTCCTCGGCGACCAGAGGGTCATCGTCGAACAGAAACTTAATTTTCTGGACTAGGGTTTCAACCTGCGGCAACGCTTCCGATTTGAAGATGAAATAAATGTCGGCGTTCTTCAGAGTGAATAACTGGCCGGTCATATCCGATATCAATTGATCGAAATTACTGGCGGCCGCGCGGATATGTTGATCACGGCGATTGAACGGGCGCAGTGCCGAGAGATGCAGGATCACGACTTTCCGGCCGGCTTTGTGTTTTTCCAGCCGCCGGACGTAATCGAGCAGCAAGTTTTCCTGGCTAGGAAGGCGTTTCTGACCGTCGCCGGAATCCGCCATGACCTATGCTCCGCCTGCAGCTTTGGCGGCCGCCGGCTTAGGTTTGGCCGTGCCGCGACCGCAGCCAATCACCTGCACCAATTTGTCGATGAAGAAACCTTGGAACCGGCTAATTCCAATATTCAGGCCCCATTTTACCGCTTTTTCCGAATCGACCCGGGCCAAAATCATCGTTTCCTTACCAGCTTTGTCGACAACCTCCTTAATTTCCGCAAGGCGGCTTTCTTCCTCGTCACCGGTAAACTCCGGCCCCCAGGAAATCTTGATGAAATCAGACTTCAAATCAGCGGGTTCAAAATACTGAAGAGACAAGGGGTTAAGCCCATCTACAACCACCCGGTATCCGCGCTCTTGCAAGGAATCACGGGCATAGGTGTAACTCTTCATATCGGCGAAAATGTCGATAATCTGGAACTCAACGACAACCTTCGACATGTTGCCGTTGACGGCGCGGTGGAGGTTCTGAAACTCCCGCGATAATACCGTTGATATGTTCAGGTTGATACTCAACGGTTCGGTAACCTCGTCAAAATCCTCCTCGACGAGAACCGCCAATAGGCGTCTGTCGAGTGTTTCGGTCAAATACTGGAACAGCCACGGGCTGGCGAACAGATTGATGTCCGGCGCGACACGCTCCTTGATCTCGGTCATTCCAATAAATAACTCGAAAAACACCAATTCACCGCCGCCGCCCGGGCTCACCTGCAAGCACGCCTGACGCTTGATCATGTCGGCAACCCGCATGCTTTGAATCTTCTTATTGATCTCGGAAAGGTTCTCCGGCTCTAACGGTTGGCCTTTTTGCTGCTCCTTGTCCTGGCGGTCGGCCTCTTCCGCAAGCCGGTGCTCGGCCTCCACCGCTAGGTCCGTGACCACGGCAAAAAAAGCGGCGAAATCTTCGGGGTTCGACAAATCATACCAGGTCGAAAAATTATCCTCGAAACCGCTGTCGTCTAATTCGGTCAACGGATCTTCGCTGAATAGGGCGCGGACTTTTTCAACCGCATTGTCGACGTCGTCGACATCCAGGTTGCGGCACAGCAACGCCAAGTCCTTGTTGGCCATGGAAAACAACGTCGCATCATTGTTGTCGACAATGATATCGAAGGTCCGAGCGGCGATTTCGACAAAATGGCTATGTTTATTGTTGGGCCGAAGTCCGGACAGGTTCATGTGGACGACAAAATATCCAGCCGAGTTCAGCTCGATCCGATTCAAACGGTCGAGAAGCAGCGATTCCTCAGTATTGTTGAGGTCTCCCGCACCACCAGCGGCCGCGCCCCAATCCGCCATTAAATTATCCGCTTTTCCAGGTTTTTCGCAGTTTTCTCAGCGTGTCACGAATACTAGGTGAGAACCATTAAAATCCAATTACCCGCGCCACGGTGCTCTCCATACATCATCTTATCGAATTCCATCATAAACCTGTAAGCTTTTCGGGCATAATGGCTTCATGAACACATCCGCACATGCTATCGCCATCGATCCACCGCCTTTCCCACCGGCCGTGCCGACGGGAACGCGCGTCTATGCTATTGGCGATATTCACGGTCGCTATGACCTGCTGAAAATGCTGCATGATCAAATCGCCCATGACGCGGCGGCGCGGCCGACGGAACGCCATGTATTGGTCTACATGGGCGACTACATTGATCGCGGTCGGCAATCCTTCGAAGTCGTCGAGACGTTGATTGATGCACCCTTGGATGGTTTTGAAATCACCCACCTGAAAGGTAATCACGAAGATTTTCTGCTAAAATTTGTCGAAACCGGGGGGTCGGGTGACAACTGGGTGTTCAATGGCGGTATGGCCACTCTCGCCAGCTACGGCATCGAAAGCACGGGAGAATTCGGGACCGCCGGCAATCTTGCGGAAATTCGCACTTCGCTGATCGAAATTCTACCGTCGTCACATTTGAATTTTTTTCAAGGCCTGAAGCTGAGCCACGTTGAAGGCGACTACATGTTCGTTCATGCCGGAGTCAGGCCCGGCATCCCCTATGACCAACAGGATGACGAAGATCTGATATGGATTCGTGGCCCCTTTCTGCACGCCAATGATGATTTTGGAAAATTTGTGATCCACGGCCACACTCCGGATTTCGAGCCGGTTATCCGCACCAACCGCATTTGTCTCGACACGTTTGCTTATCGAAGCGGTTGTCTGACCTGCATCGTCCTGGAAGGCGACGAACGCCGGTTCCTGCAAACCTGATTAAACAGACACGCGTTTCCCGATTGCTCCACCACAGCCGGAATGTTAGTTTCTGGCCGCATTTTCCGGGAGCTTCCATATCGTCATGCCAGACCGCAAACGCATCCTGATCACCGGCGGTGCCGGCTTCATCGGCACCCATCTTTGCACCCGTCTCGTCGCCGAAGGCAACGATGTGCTCTGTGTCGATAATTTCTTCACCGGCACCAAGGACAACATCGCCCATCTTCTGCGCGAGCCCCGATTTGAGATGATGCGCCACGATGTGACCTTCCCGCTTTATGTCGAGGTCGACCAAATCTACAACCTCGCCTGCCCGGCTTCACCGGTTCACTATCAATACGATCCAGTGCAAACGACGAAGACCAGTGTGCACGGCGCCATCAACATGTTGGGCCTGGCGAAGCGGACCGAAGCGCGCATCCTGCAGGCCTCAACCAGTGAGGTTTACGGTGACCCACATGTCCACCCCCAGCCCGAAACCTATACGGGCAACGTCAATCCCATCGGTCCTCGGTCATGCTACGACGAGGGCAAGCGCTGTGCCGAGACCTTGTTCTTTGATTACAAGCGCCAGCACGGCCTGGATATAAAAGTTGCGCGGATCTTCAATACCTACGGCCCGAATATGCATCCCAATGACGGCCGGGTCGTTTCCAACTTTATCGTCCAAGCGCTCAACGGCCAGCCGATCACCGTTTATGGCGACGGGCTACAAACGCGGTCGTTCTGTTATGTCGATGATTTGGTCGACGGCCTGATCAGATTGATGAATTCGCCCGACGGCGTTACCGGACCCATGAACTTAGGCAACCCCGGAGAATTTACAATTAAAGAGTTGGCCGAAAAGGTCATCGCGGAAACCGGCTCGAAATCGGAACTCACCTTCAAGCGGCTGCCCGAAGACGATCCCATGCAGCGCTGCCCTGATATTACGCTGGCCAAGGACAAACTTGATTGGCAACCAGGCATCGCTTTGGCCGAAGGTTTAACCAAAACTGTTGCCTATTTCCGCGACGCGATTGACGGCTAAAACTGCAAGAAGTTACGGGCCGGCGGGTAGGCAATGGCGAATTGAACCAACGCCATCACGATGTAAGCCACAACCACAATCCATAAACTGAGCTTCGAGACCCCGCCATTGGCCTGCAGATATGTCTGCCGGTCGACGGCATGAAGTTTCGCACCGTTTGCTAATTCCGCAGCCTTATCGGCGGACAGGATGATCAGCCCCTTTCCAAATATACAAAGCGCCAGATGAAACAGCGCCGTCACGCCCATGAGATGCCAGGTGAATGGCGAGGCTACTTCCAATTGGACGGCTTGGGCGATCATCCAGACAAAATATATCGCTGCCCATCCATATAGCCGGCGATAAGCAAGCCAAGCCGCAGGAATGAATAACGCCGGCCAGGTGAACGAAACGGCGAAACCGCCGGCGTTGTTGATCAATTTTTGACGGTAAGCCAGAAATGGTTCCGGATTGGTCCCCGTGAAGTCGGCAAGGTCGGGTTCGGAAATGTTGAGTTTGCGCCCCAAGAACGGCCCGAAGGACGGCGCTTCAGTTTCGGCTGCGAGTTTCCCCAATGCATGCGCGCCATCATCGCTGATTTGCGGATCGGCCGGCGCGGGTTCGGCGGAGGCTTCTGGAGCCATCGGGTTTTCCGGCCCATCGCGATCGGAAGTTGTTTCGGCGAAAAGATCAAGAAAGACGGCGGCCGGCTCCCATCCCGACATCCCGTCGCGCCACAAAAGATAGTCAGGCTGCACATGGCCGCCTTCCATCCAGACCAATAGGTCGGCATCGGAAACAGGGCCGTGTTGTTCGTCGGCACCGGACTGTATCAGATACCATGCGTTTTCAGCCATTACGCACCTGCCCCCGCCGCATGCCGCCCGGCGATATATCCCCAGGTAAGGCAAGGGCCCAACGTCGTCCCGGCCCCCACGCCTTTAGAACCAAAGCTGTTCGCCATGACATTACCCGCCGCATAGAGGCCTGGAATGGCAATGCCGTCGGAACGCAGGGCCTGGGCATGCACGTTGGTCCTGGCACCACCTTTGGTGCCCAGGAAACTTGCCTTAAAGGGCATGGCATAAAACGGCGATTGTTCGATAGTGCCGAGTGTCGGGTTCGGTTGATGGGCCGGGTCGCCGCCGCGGTTTTTGTCCCACAGCGTGGCTCCTCGTCCAAAATCATCGTCGACTCCAACTCGGGCGAATTCACTGAACCGCTGCGCCGTCGCGACTAATCCCGCCGCATCGACATCAATTTGTTTGGCCAACTCCTCCAATGAACTCGCCTGAAAATGATTGCCCGGTACCGATTTCTTCGGCAACGCATGCGGATACTTGGCCGCAAACTGACCATCGTAAATACGCCATGCGGGTAGATGCTTTGGCGTTCCTGTGGCGGGTTCAATTTCAGCGAAGGCCAGGCCGACATTCATTTGCTTTTCGTTGACGAAACGCCGGCCGAGGGCATTGACGATCATCGAATGAGGCAGGAAGTAATCGGCCGCCGGTAATCCCTGCAGGCGCCCCTCATAAGTTACCGGCGTTGTTCCCATGATCAGGCTTTGATCCATCCGCGCCAGTTCGGCGCCGGCTTCGGCGGCCATGCGCTGGCCGTCCCCGGTATTGGTGGATGGACTGGCCGTCCATTCGATAGGGCCCGGAAAATGTTCGGCCATCATCTCCGCATTCCATTCGAACCCGCCACTGGCCAGGACGACCCCACGCCCCGCATGAACCTGGAGAGGCTCACCGACGTGCGTCATTTCCAGGCCAATAACCCGGCCTTCCATCATGGTCAAACGATTCGCCGTGGCGTCCGCCCAGATGGTAACGCCGTTGTCCAAACACCCCCGCAATAGACCGATGGTTAGTGCATTGCCTCGGGTTCGAAGGTCGCGCAGCTGGCGCCAAATCAGGCGCGGCGCGAACTTCAGCGCCCATTTTTTCGGGTTGGCGTAAAAAAAGGTATCAACCAGTTCTTCGTAATTCAGCCGGATTGCCACCGACGGTGAGCGGATGCGGCGGCGCCAGGGACCAGCGGCGGCGGCCCGGATCGGCGCCGCCGACACGTTGCGGCCGAACGCCATGCCGCCCGGCGCCTCGGCATAAGGGTCGGGGTCGCGGTTCGGCGTGAAGCGGGTCGGGCTGTGGTCTTCGACGAACTTCAACATCTCAGGCGCCCGATCCACAAACGCCGACCACAATGGCTCATCCGTATTGTGCCAGCCTTCCGGCGACACCGCGCGAATGTAAGTCAGCGCCGCAGCGCGTGTATCCGAAACACCAAGGCGCGCCATGTGATGATGGCCGGGTATCCAGATACACCCCCCCGACATGGCCGTGGTGCCGCCGATAACTGAAGCCTTTTCAATCACTAGGACGCGGGCACCATCGACGGCGGCCGCCAAGGCAGCGCTTAAGCCGGCCGCACCGCTACCGACTACGATGACATCGAATGTCGATTGCCGATCCAACCGAACCTCCCGTCCCGCCAATCCGTAAACATTAGCCGAAGCCGAAGCCATGGCAAACCAGATTGGGCAAACCAGACTTGGGCAAACCAGTTAGTGTTTACGGCGCCATGCCCAAAGTCTTGCCGCTTTGCGCGCCATGGACCTTCCGCGCCCAACCGCGCAGGCCCGCCCCATTGGTTCCTGCGCGGCGCAGCCACTTGTCCACGGGCACGAAAAAACCGGTCTTCGGTTTGTTCAAAACAGTGGGGGGCAAGGCCGGGATTGGGGTCGCGGCCATATCCAATTTGCTCGGACCTGCGCCCGCGCCGAAGGCCGGCGCGGCGGCACGAAACAAATCTGCATCAACAAAAGGTACGCGAATTTCCAGCGAATGCGCCATCCCCGCCCAATCGGCGTCGCGCAACAATTGGTTTTTCATATACCAGCATGTCTCCAGCACCCGAATTCTATTGGCGGGGCGGGCCAGACCGTCAATATCGTCGGCCAGGCGCACCAGCGGCGCCAACTGACGCCATCCCTCGGCCGCTAGATCCGGGTCCATGACGCCTGGTAATTCCCAAGGCATATAGAGGCCGCGCCGCAAAAGATAAGCACCAGGATAGGTGCCGCCGAACTCAAACAACCCGGCGTATTTAGGTGCCAGCATAGGCCCCATCAACGATCCCGCCACCGCCCGGAACCCGCGCCCGAAACTACCAATACCGGGCATCCATCCCAATCCCCGGACCAGTTTCGGCACTTGGGTGAAGGTGTCGTAGCCGGCGAATAATTCATCTCCGCCGAGGCCTGACAAGGCGACCTTGAGGCCGCCATGGGCTGCCACCCGGGCGACGAAATAGGTATTCACGCCATCGATGCTGGGCTGGTCCATGGATTTCAAAAGATCCGGCAACGCGCCATCAAAATGCAGCCGCGCCAGGCGCTCCGTCGATTGGCTCGTGTCATAACGCTTGGCCACGTCCTCGGCCAAGGGCACCTCGTCACGTTCGGTGTCCGCATACTCGTCAAACCCCAGCGTAAAGGTTCTGATCTCGCCTTGTTGGCTTTCCGAGGCCAGCGCGGTGATGGTGGTCGAATCGAGGCCGGCGGAAAGAAACACGCCGACCGGCACATCGGCGACGAAATGATGGCGAACGCTGTCGAGAAGCATCTCGCGCAGCGGCAATTCATCGCTAACGGGTTTGGCTGCTTCCGCGTCCTTCAGAATCTGGACGGGATTGAAGTACCGCTGCTCATGGCGACTGCCATCGGCCTGAATGGTCAACGTGTGGCCCGCCGGCAGGGCGTGGATGTCAGCGTAAAGCGTATGCGGATCAGGAACGCTGCCGAACAAAAAGAAACCGGCATGCCCTGCGGCATCTGGCCCCGAGTTGCCAGCGTGACCGCCGGCTAGCAGTGCCTTGACTTGCGACGCCAAACGCAAGGTGCGGCCGTCATCGGCATAGTAAAGTGGCTTGATGCCAAAAGGATCGCGGGCCAGAAACAATTGGCGCTCGGCTTCGTCCCAGATCGCCAGGGCGAACATGCCGCGCAATTTTTTGACCATTGCCGCGCCGTCGCGCTCATAAAGTCTGAGCAGCACTTCCGTATCGGATTGGGTGACAAAATTTACGCCTTCATCAACAAGCGCTTCACGCAGCCGGCGGAAATTATAAATCTCGCCATTATAGGTAATCCGAAACCGCCCCCGGGTACCGCCACGCGAATCCGCCGCCATCGGCTGATTGGCACGTGGGTCAGGATCGATGATGGCCAGCCGGCGGTGTGCCAGACCGACACGGCTGTCGTCTGAAATCCAGTGACCGCCGCCGTCGGGGCCACGGCGCATCATCGCCTTGTTGACCTCCAGAAGCTCCCCCAAGGCAATGGGCGGAGCATCAGGATGATAGGCGAAAAGGGCAACTATTCCGCACATCCAAGCTTCATAGCGCGGTGGCGCCGAGGAACAAAGTCATTTCGATCATTTCTCCAATGGAATCAGGTCTTTGCATCATCAGGCGAAAAGGGAGTAAAAGAGCGCATGAAGCAGGTTATCCAAAGCCGCCGCACCGGCCGCTTGGCGCTCAAGAATGTTCCGGCGCCGCAGGTTAAGCCCGGACATGTACTGGTCCGCACCCGCGCATCGCTGATATCCGCGGGCACCGAACGGATGGTCGTCGAGTTTGCCAAGAAGTCACTGGCCAGCAAGGCTCGGGCGCGACCCGATCTGGTCAAAAAGGTTGTCGACAAGGCCAAACGCGACGGGCTGAAGGCGACCTTTCAAACTGTCATGGCGCGCCTTGATAAGCCGCTACCGCTGGGTTATTCGGCGGCCGGCGAAGTGATCGCCGTAGGCGCCGGACTGGAAGGTAGATTCCGGGTTGGCGAACGCGTCGCCATGGCCGGCGCCGGCGTCGCCAACCATGCGGGTGTTAACGCAGTGCCGGAAAACTTGGCCGCTGCGATACCAGCTGACGTCACCGATGAAGAGGCGTGCTTCGGCACGTTGGGCGCCATCGCCATGCATGCGGTCAGAAATCTTGGCGCCGGACTGGGCGATGTTGTCGCCGTCGTGGGCTGCGGTCTGGTCGGGCAGCTGGCTTCGCAGTTCCTGAGTCTAAGCGGCGCCCGTGTCATCGCCCTGGATTACGATACAGATCGGCTGAGCCTTGCAAAATCCCTGGGCACCGAAGCGGCCTGCGACCTGGGCGCGGATAATATCAATTCCGTGGTTCGTGAAATGACCAATGGGCGCGGTTGCGATGGGATCATCATTGCCGCTGCGACACAGTCCAGCGAGCCCTTCGAGACCGCTGCCGCGATCGCCCGTGACCGCGCCCGCGTCGTCATGGTTGGCCTGACCGGTACGTCGTTTCCCTACGCCGAATTCATGAAGAAAGAACTCAATGTGATTGTTTCCCGGTCCTACGGACCAGGGCGCTATGATGACGATTTCGAGACCCGCGGCGTCAAGTACCCGGAAGGCTGGGTGCGCTGGACGGAAACCGAGAATTTGGCGGAAACGCTTCGCTTGATGTCGCCGCGCTTGGTACGGCACCTCGATGTGCAGGCCTTGATCAGTCATCGGTTTACCATCAGCGGTGCGGAAGCGGCATATGATCTCGTCACCGGCAGTGACGAGGCACATTTGGGCGTCGTCCTGTCCTATCCCGAGGCGGACGAAAGCGTTGTTCGGCCGAATTTCAATGCGGTTAAAGGCGTCGCTGGCAGCGGTTGTGTCCTAGGCGTCATTGGCGCCGGAAATTTCGCCAAGTCCGTTCTGCTGCCGGCATTGAGCAAGCTAAGCGGCGTGTCCTTCCATACCTTGGTGACGGGGCGCGGGGCGACCGCTGAACACGGCCAGGGTAATTTTGAGTTTGCCCAATCGGCGACGGACCCCGATACGGTGTTCTCAAACACCGAGATCAACGCCGTGTTGATTGCAACCCGTCATGACAGTCACGCTGAACTAACTGTTAAAGCGTTGGCAGCGGGAAAATCCGTATGGGTGGAAAAGCCCTTGGCGTTGAGCATGGATGAATTGAACAATGTCGTCGAAGCGCGAAATGCGGCCAACGACGGCAGCCGTTTCTTCCAGGTCGGTTTCAATCGCCGCTTTGCGCCGGCGGCGCTCCGCTTGCGGGACGCCTTGGCTGCGGCGGCGGGCCCGAAGGTGCTGGCCCTCCGGATCAATGCCGGCGCCCTGGACGGAGACCATTGGGTGCACACCGACGATGGCGGCGGTCGCATCCTAGGCGAAGCCTGTCATTTCATTGATCTGGCGCGGTTTCTAATCGGCGCACCCATTGTTTCGGTTCAGGCCAACGCTGCGCAACTGACCGACGGCGCCTGCGACGATGTCGCCATTGCGCTGCGCTGCGCTGACGGCAGTCTGGCAAATATAGTTTATACCGCGCGCGGCGACGGTAGCGCCGGCAAGGAACGCATTGAGGCCTTCGCCGACAGCGGGTCGTATGTAATCGATGATTTCCGTAGCTTGGAAATCGCCGGCGGTTCAAACACAGCGCCTTGGAAGGGCGCCCAGGATAAAGGCTTCGATGGCGCGCTAAAGGCCTTTGCAGCTGCCGTGGCCGGTGGCGGCCCGGCGCCCATAGACGAAGCCGAACTGATCGAAACCAGCGCCGCAACGATCGCCGTTTTGGAAAGCCTGCGTAGCGGCACGCGAGTGGATTTATAAATTCAAAACCCTATTGGAGCCATTGAAGCCATGGACACAAACGCCTTTTTCGAAAGCGAGTTCGATGAACATACAGCCGTCGTCGATGCGACGCGCGCTGCCCTCATGGAGCCCTTTGGACGTTTGCTTGATATTGCCGCCGACAGCATTCGCAGTGGCGGCAAAATTTTGCTGTTCGGCAACGGCGGCAGCGCCGCTGATTGTCAACACCTGGCGACGGAATTGACCATCCGGTATAAAACCGACCGCGCCGCCATCGCCGCCATTGCGCTGACGACGGATACCTCGGCACTGACCGCCTGCGGCAACGATCTGGGGTTCGAGGAGCTTTTCGCCCGCCAGGTCGAAGCTCTAGCCAAACCTGGTGATCTGGCCATCGGTATTTCCACATCCGGACAAAGTGAAAACATCATCCGTGGCCTGAAAAAAGCCCGCGAAATGGGGGCTGTTGCCGCCGGGTTCGGCGGCAAGGATGGCGGGCGCATGCACGAATTCGCTGATCCATTTCTTGTCGTGCCATCCGATACCACGGCGCGCATCCAAGAAATGCACATTACGCTCGGCCAAATGCTCTGCGGCGCGCTGGAATTGGAATTAGGATTGGTATGAAGGTGAGTTCATCATGACCGGTACCGCCGATTTGATTGCATTGGTATCGCGCATATCCGGCGCGCGGGTGCTTTGCGTCGGCGATGTCATGCTGGATCGGTTCATCAGCGGCGAGGTTGAACGCATCTCTCCGGAAGCCCCGGTGCCGGTGCTTCGAATTTCGGACGAAAAGGCGATGCTTGGCGGCGCCGGCAACGTGGCCCGCAATATTGTTGCCCTTGGCGGACAAGTGACCTTGGCGGCAGTGGTCGGCGAAGATGCCGCCGGCCAACAAATCGAGGCCGAGCTTCGCGGACTCGGCCGCGCTACGGCCCGGTTGGTCATTGATCCCAGCCGGCCGACGGCGATCAAAACGAGGTTCCTCGCCGGCACCCAGCAAATGCTGCGCGCTGACGCCGAAACATCCGAGCCGCTCGATCCGGATTCCGGTGACACGCTGATGCGAATCGTCGAAGAGGCACTGGCGGAACATCAAATCGTGGTGCTTTCCGATTACGGCAAAGGCGTCTTCGCCAACGGCCGCGCGGCTGAATTGATCGACCTAGCGCGCGCCCAAGGCAAACCCGTGATCGTCGATCCCAAAGGCATCGATTACGCCATCTACCGGGGTGCTAGCCTAATTACCCCAAACCGAAAAGAACTCAGGGAGGCAAGCGGCGGCAACGTTGATGATGCGGACGCGGCCGCCTCGGCCGCCGGTGATCTCCGCAGCGCGCATGACCTCGATGCCGTACTGGTCACATTAAGTCAGGATGGAATGGTGCTGGTCAGCGACCAAAGCACCACACACTTGGCCGCGGAAACCCGCGAGGTCTTTGATGTTTCAGGTGCCGGCGATACCGTGGTCGCGACCTTGGCAGGCGCCCTGGCGGCAGAAGCTGATCTTATAGACGCGGCGCGGCTGGGAAATATCTGCGCCGGTATTGTTGTCGGCAAGGTCGGCACGGCAGCGGCCTATTTGACCGACGTCATCGCGACCTTGCATCATCAGGATATTTCACGCGCCGAGGCAAAGCTACTGGCCGTCGAGCAAGCCCGCGACCGGGTCGAGGTATTGCGCCGCCAAGGATTAAAGGTAGGGTTCACCAACGGATGTTTCGATCTGTTGCATCCCGGCCACATCTCATTGCTAAGTCAGGCCCGGCGAGCTTGTGACCGGTTGATTGTCGGTTTGAATTCGGATGGCTCGGTGGCGCGCTTGAAGGGCCCGGAAAGGCCTGTCCAAAACGAGGCCGCCCGCGCGACGGTGCTGGCGTCATTAAGCTCCGTTGATCTTTGCGTGATTTTTGACGACGACACGCCGATGGCGCTGATTAAAACTTTAAAGCCCGATGTATTGATCAAAGGCGCCGATTACGCGGTCGCCGACGTGGTCGGCGCGAGCGAGGTCAAAAGCTGGGGCGGCGAGGTTGTGTTGGCTGACCTTGAAGACGGATTTTCGACCACCGCGACAATTGCGCGGATGAATGCGGACCCGGCCTGAAGCGCGGGCCCAGCGTGAATTACGAACCCATCCACGTCTCAAAAGATATCGCCCACGCGGGCTATATGCTGGCTTGGCTGAGTTTTGCGCTCAGCCATAGTTGGTTGGCTGGTGTTTCCATGCGCCGGCGCATGGCGACCGTCTTTGGCCCGGCCCGACGCCTTGCATACAATATCATCGCCGCCGTTCATTTGTTCGCCGTCTTCGGTTTCGGAGCTTGGGCATTCGCCGGCTTGCCTCGGTTCCGCCTGCAGGGCTGGGATTGGACGTTCATGACCGTCATGGCCGTCAGCGGTTGGGCGTTGGTGTTTTTGGTGCTGCGGACCTACGATTTGGGTAAGTTTTCCGGTCTAGCACAAATTCGCGCCGCGCAAACCGGCGCGGCGATGGTTGTCGATGATGAAGCCCTGAAGACAAACGGGTTCCACGCCTATGTGCGCCACCCGCTATACGGTGCGGTATTCCTGGTTCTTTGGGGTGCGGCTTGGAATGATTTCGGATTGGCCACGGCGGTATGGGGGTCAGGGTATCTGGTCATCGGTAGCCGCTTTGAAGAAAGGCGGCTTCAACGTCTCCATGGTGACGCTTACCGCACCTACCGCAAACGTGTCCCGGCGTTTTTCCCCTACCGTGGCAAAGTCATCAAATAAATTTCGTGACGGGCCAGTGGCGCAAGGATCGGGTGGCGTTAGGCTGGCGATGTCAGCGGCATAAATTTGGTGCCTAGTTATCACCACTCACCACCGAGATGATCCGGTCCCACAAGCTCGGTTCTGTTGATTTCGGTTTCGCCGGCGATTTCTTGGCTACGGTTTTGCGCCCGCCAGAAGATATCGAGGTCCCGTCGACACCGGGCAAGCCGCGCGCACCGCGCCCTCGGTGAGCGTCGGTCATGAATTGTTTCCAGATGCGGGCCGGCAGCCCGCCACCGGTAACACCCTTCATCGGTTGGGCGTTGTCATTGCCAATCCAGACGCCCGTGACCAGGTCCGCCGTATAGCCGATAAACCATGCGTCGCGGTGGTTTTGGCTGGTCCCGGTCTTGCCGGCGGCTGGACGCTTGAGGCGTGCCGCTCGGCCCGTGCCGTTGGAAATCACACCAGCCAGCATCCGGTTCATGGCCGCCGCATGGCGCGCCTCAATAACCCGTCCAGGGCCCGATCCTGTGCGTTCATAGAGGACACTGCCATCACCATCGCTGATTTTGGCAATTCCAAATGGCCATGCCGCCATGCCGCCGTTGGCAAACGGCACGTAGGCCGCCGTCAGATCGATCAACCGGACATCGTGGGTACCCAGCGCTAGGCTGGGCGTCGCTTGAATATCGCCGGGGATTCCCAACCTTCCCGCAACTTCCGCAACGCGGGGCAAGTGTGCTTTCTGGGCAACACGAACGGCCGCCGTATTGATCGATCCAGCCAACGCTTTCGCCAAGGTGATCCGGCCCAGGTGTTTGCCATTGAAATTCCTGGGCGCCCAATCGCCAATTTTGATGGGTGCATCCTCGACCATATCACCAGCGTCGAGGCCGGCTTCCAGAGCCGCCAGAAAGACAATCGGCTTGAACGCCGAACCAGGTTGGCGCAACGCCTGGGTCGCGCGATTGAAAGGGCTGACGCCGTGATTGCGTCCACCAACCAAGGCTCGGACAGCGCCGTCGGTGGCCAGGGCAACAATCGCGCCTTGCCTGGCGCCGGCTTTTTTCCCGTGTGTATTCAGCGCACGCACCAATCGCAGCTCGGCGGCACGTTGAAGGGCTGGATTAAGCGTCGTCCTGACCGTGATATCACGGTCACCGGGCGCCAGGTAATCGGCGACCTGATCGAGCACCCAGTCGATGAAGTATTGTCCTCGGGCGCTGGTACCCGTGCGTTGCCGGCTTTTCCCCTTGGCCGCCGCTTTCGCCTGGGCCGCGCTGAGGTATCCGGCGGCAACCATGTTCATGAGAACTTGCGTGGTGCGTTTATGGGCGAGCTTCGGGTTGGCGCGCGGATTGTACCGGCTGGGGGCTTTCAACAATCCGGCAATTAACGCCGCTTCGTAGGTGTTCACTTGTTTTGCCGGCTTGGAAAAATATTTCCAGGCCGCCGCATCGACGCCGTATGTCCCGGCTCCCAGATAAACCCGGTTCAGATAGATCGTCAGGATTTCATCTTTCGAAAACTTATGTTCGATCCAAAGCGCCAACAATAATTCCTGAACTTTGCGTTTCAAGGACCGTTCTGGCGTCAGAAATAGGTTTTTCGCCGCCTGCTGGGTGATCGTCGAGCCACCCTGGACAATCCGTCCCGCCTTGGCATTTCTATAGGCAGCCCGGGCTATACCAATGAGGTCGAGGCCGAAGTGGTCATAGAAACGCCGGTCCTCGGTGGCCAGAACGGCTTGTGGCAGAGCCTTGGGCAAATCATCGACCCGCAACGGCACGCCATAAAGATCACCACGCGTTGCCAACAATGTCCCGTCAGCAGCCAACAACGTCACCGTCGGACGCCGGGTCGCGTTCAAAGCATCATCGATATCGGGAAGGTCGGTGGCGTACCAAGCGCAAATGCCAGTGACCGCGATGACCGACCAAACACCCGCCGTGGCCGCCCATTTAAAAAGCGTCCAGAACCAGTGCGAACCGCTGTCATCTTTTTTCGCCATCCGCCCTTATGGCGCTAGTGGCGTTAGCATCGGGTTAATGCTACGGACAACCATTGCTCAAACGTCCAAATTCGCGACCTTTAGAGCATTTTTCTGGATGAATTCGCGCCGTGGCTCAACGATGTCGCCCATCAGGGTCGAGAACACGTCCTCAGCGTCATCCGTGTGGTTGACGCGGACCTGCAAAAGCGAACGGGCGTCAGGATCAAGGGTGGTTTCCCAGAGCTGATCGGGGTTCATTTCTCCCAACCCTTTGTAGCGCTGCATGGACACACCCTTGCGGCCAAGATCCATGATCGCATTGACCAGGGTCCTGGGACCGGCAATGGCCTGCTCTTTGTCCTTGTGGACAAGCTTGCCGTGATCACCATAGTTTTCGAACAATTTCGCCGCTTTGTCATTGAGACGTCGGGCATCGGAGGAACGGATCAAGGCGCTATCGATAACGTGGCGTTCGCCGACACCGCGGAGTGTGCGGGTAAAGGCCAGCCCACCGTCATCTAAAGACACGCCTTCCCAGGTCTTTTCATTGACCGGCTCAAGCTTGTTCAAGCGTTTCGCCAAATAGTCGGCGGTTTGCGCGGCGCGTTCGTGGTCGGATAGAATTTCCGGATCCAGCGCCGTGGAAATGGCCGCCTGTTCGATGATCCTAGGCGGTACGTGGCGCGCTAGGCGCTCAATCAAGGTCTTCATAGAACGTGCTTCATCTAGGATTTCGCTGAGGTTTTGCGCGGCGATTTGGCGGCCGTCATAGCTTTCGAATACCGCGCCATCATCAATAGCGGCGTTGAACAGATAATCCCCCAATGCCGGATCGTCCTTCAGATACACCTCCGAACTACCGCGCTTTGAGCGGTACAGCGGTGGCTGCGCGATATAGAGATAGCCACGCTCAACGATTTCCGGCATCTGACGGAAGAAGAAAGTCAGCAGCAAGGTGCGGATGTGGCTGCCGTCAACGTCGGCGTCGGTCATGATGATAATCTTGTGGTAGCGGCATTTGTCGGCGTCAAAATCTTCGCGTCCGATGCCGGTCCCAAGGGCCGTAATGAGCGTGCCGATTTCCGTCGAACTCAGCATCTTGTCGAACCGTGCGCGCTCGACATTGAGGATCTTACCGCGGAGCGGCAGGATCGCCTGATTCTTACGGTTGCGGCCCTGTTTCGCGGATCCACCGGCGGAATCACCCTCGACGATGAACAATTCAGACAAGGCCGGGTCGCGTTCTTGGCAATCGGCGAGTTTACCCGGCAATGATGAGATATCCAGCGCGCCCTTGCGCCGCGTCAAATCGCGGGCCTTGCGGGCGGCCTCACGCGCAATGGCAGCTTCGACGATCTTGCCGATCACCCGCTTGGCGTCCGTGGGGTGTTCCTCGAACCATTGGTCCAATCCCTCGCCAACAAGGCTCTCGACCACCGGGCGGACCTCGGACGACACCAGTTTATCCTTGGTCTGAGAAGAAAACTTCGGATCGGGCACCTTTACCGACAACACACATGTCATGCCTTCGCGCGCATCGTCGCCGGTAATATTAACTTTCGCCTTACTGGCCATGCCGGAACTGGCAGCATAGTTGTTAATCATCCGGGTCAAGGCACCGCGGAATCCAGCCAAATGCGTACCGCCGTCACGCTGCGGAATGTTGTTGGTGAAACACAGCGTCGTCTCGTGATAGCTGTCATTCCATTGCATCGCCATTTCGACAACAATCTCGTCGCGCTCGCTGAGGACGACGATCGAATTCTCATGCAAAGCCTGTTTCGAGCGATCCAGGTATTCAACAAAGGCCGCCAACCCGCCCTCATAATGCAAGTCGATCTCGACATGATCGACCTCGCGGGCATCAATCAACTTCATGGCGACGCCGGAATTCAGGAACGCCAACTCGCGGAGCCGATGCTCAAGCGTGCCCCGGTCATAGTCGGTCATGGTGAAGGTTTCCGTTGAGGCTTGGAACGTCAATTCGGTGCCGGTGACCGGCTCGCCGTCCTTGAGCGGCGCGTCGCCGACGACTTCCAAAGGTTTCACCGTTTCTCCATGGGCGAAGCGCACGTGGTGTTCCTTGCCGTCCCGGTAGATTTTCAATTCCAACCATTCAGACAGCGCGTTCACCACCGATACGCCGACGCCGTGCAGACCGCCCGAAACCTTATAAGAGTTTTGATCGAACTTCCCGCCGGCATGTAGCTGGGTCATGATGACTTCCGCCGCCGAGACCTGTTCTTCAGTATGGATATCGACCGGAATGCCGCGCCCGTTATCCGTGACCGTGACCGAACCGTCGCCATTTAAGATTACCCGAACCAGGTCGCAATGCCCGGCCAGGGCTTCATCGATGGCGTTGTCGACAACCTCATAGACCATGTGGTGGAGGCCCGAGCCGTCGTCCGTATCACCGATATACATACCGGGCCGTTTGCGCACGGCTTCCAGGCCGCGCAAAACTTTGATGGAATCGGCATCATAATCGTCATTGTTCGGAGCGGCCGATGTCAGGTCTTCGTTATGTTCGTCGTCGCTGGGGACTTCATCACTCATAAGGTTTCCGTTCGTCTTCCATCAAAGGTAGGTCGTCAGGTGCCGGCGGTCGGCGTTTCGATAAGTTGGGCATCTTCAACATTGTAAAACTGTGCGGCGCCGGCCAAGCCAGCAAAGGTTTCCACGTCGGTGCCGGCGAACCAGGCCTGGGCGCCAAGGCCCAAAAGTCCGTCGAACAACGCATCGCGGCGTTTCGCATCCAAGTGCGCGGCGACCTCGTCCAATAACAATAATGGGACGCCGCCATCCTCAGCGGCGCGGACTCTGGCATTAGCTAGTACAAGCGCAATCAATAGTGCTTTCTGTTCACCTGTGGAACATCGCGCCGCCGCTTCATTCTTCGGCTGATGACGGACCAGAAGATCGCTTAAATGAGGCCCCGTATGGGTTCGCCCCAGGCGTCCGTCGCGGTCACGATCTTCGGACAGGCGGGCGCGAAAGCGGTCCTCGGCTTCCAAGGCCGGGCTATCGAAAAGCCAGGCATCGACTTCGCCATCGATGGCAATGGCAGCGCCCGGAAATGGACCCCAGTTTTCGGCCGCGACACCGGCCAAGCGGGCCACCACATCAGCGCGTGCCGCGGCAACCGCGATCCCCCGCGCCGCCATGGTTTGTTCCTGGGCTCGCAGCCACGCGGGATCAGCGGGGCGGTCGCCGCGAAGGAGTTTCAATCGTTGGCGCATCGCCTGTTCGTACGACGACACCCGCCCGGCATGAGCCGGATCCCAACCGAATACCAAGCGATCAAGGAAACGTCGGCGGGCTGAGGCCCCATCTTGAAATAGTCGATCCATCTGGGGCGTCAGCCAATGGACGCTCATATGGCGCGCCAGGACAGCCTGATTGCGTTCATTTTCACCGTCAATGCGAACCGCGCGGCGCTCTGAGCCGCCGTCTGTGGCGACCGTGAAACCGGTCCCCAAATCAGCCGCACCGTCAGGCGTTTCAACCCGGGCGGCAACCCCCCACGGCACGGCAACGCTGGCCACCGCTTCATCCGTCGCCGCGCCGGCAATCTGGCGGCCGATTTCGCTCAATCGGGCGCGGCGTAAGCCACGGCCTGGCACCAACAATGACAAGGCTTCCAAGATATTCGTTTTCCCGGCCCCGTTGGGCCCGCCTAGGACGACCGGTCCGCCGGCCAGATTCAGGCGCAAATGACCGTAACATCGAAAATCGGTCAAGGTCAGTTGGCGCACACAATATCGCGCAGCAGGCACGTACCCACTCACGTGTTCGGACCCTTCATGAAGGCCTTCCCCGCCGGCTTTGGCCAGTCCTTGTAATCCGTACAGTTTCCGTCCCCTTGCCTGTGGCTGCGCGCCTAGACGCGCATCGGCATCAGAACATAAAGAGCGCTGGTATCGTCGGTTTCCTGCATCACCGTGGGCGACGCGGCATCGGCCATGGTGAACCGCGCCATTTCACCTTCGATCTGGCGGGTCACGTCGAGCAAATAAGCGGAATTGAAGCCAATCTCCAATTCATCGCCGTCGAAGGCCACTTCAATTTCCTCGGTGGCGCTGCCGTGTTCCGGACTTGAAGCCGACAGCACCAGCGTGCCGCCGCTGAGCGCCAGCTTAATGGCCCGCGATTTCTCGCTGGATATGGCGGAAACGCGGTCTACGGCATCGGCGAAGCTTTTGCATTCGACCTCCATGACCTTGTCGTTGCCAGCCGGAATAACCCGTTGATAATCGGGGAACGTGCCGTCAATCAGCTTTGAGGTCAGCACCGCGTCATCGAAGGCGAAGCGTATTTTCGATTCCGACATGGAAACGGCAACCTCGTCACCGGACTCGTCAATCAACTTGCGCAACTCCGCCACCGCTTTGCGCGGCACGATCACCCCAGGCACCTCTTCGGCGCCAGCCGGCAGCGGCACTTCGACGCTGGCCAGGCGATGGCCATCCGTGGCGACGGCGCGCAGCAGCGCTGTGCCGTCGCTCTCGGCTTTGTGCAAATAAATACCGTTCAAGTAATACCGGGTTTCCTCGGTCGAAATGGCAAACCGGGTGCGGTCAATCAGGCCCCGCAACTCAGCCGCTGAAAGGGTGAATTGGTGCGGCAGTTCGCCGCCTGAAAGGACCGGAAATTCATCGGTCGGCAGGCTGGCCAAGGTAAACCGCGAGCGGCCAGCGCTCAGCACCACCTGGCCATCACCAGCGGCATCGATGTCGATCTGAGCACCATCGGGGAGCTTGCGGACGATGTCATAGAGCGTATGCGCCGACACCGTCGTTGAGCCCGGCGTCGATACATCAGCGGTCGCCGCCTCGACAATATCCAAATCCATATCCGTGGCATTTAGCCGGACCGAGGCGTCGCCGGCATCAATCTTTACGTTTGAGAGAATCGGAATGGTGTTGCGGCGTTCCACGACGCTCTGCACGTGTCCGAGGGATTTCAGCAGAGCAGCCCGTTCAATAGTTAGTTTCATCGTTATATTTCAAGCCTTTAAGAGAAAAAATAGCCTATCAATGAACGGCGGACATTAGGCCTCGGACTGGGCACCGAAGAAGACCCGCAAAGGCCGCCGCATAAGGCGTGTATTATAGCAAAAACCCTTGGATTCCAAAGCGCTTTCGACGCTTAGGTGAGCTTTCGGAAGGCGTGGCGGCCGGGCTCAGCCTTCGAGCATCCGACGCAGCAATTCAACGTCTTCGTTGAAGCCGGAATCGTGCTCGCGAAGCTCGTCCACCTTGCGCACGGCGTGCATCACCGTGGTGTGATCACGGCCACCAAATTTACGCCCGATTTCCGGCAACGACCGCGAAGTCAGCTGCTTTGCCAGATACATGGCGACCTGACGTGGCCGCGCTACCGAACGGGCCCGGCGGGCTGAATGCATATCGGAAATTCGAATGTTGAAATGCGATGCGACCTGCTTTTGAATTTCTTCAATCGTGACCCGCCGATCATTGGCGCGCAGCAGATCGTGAAGCACTTCTTGGGTCGTCTCCAATGAAATGTCACGACCGACCAACTGCGAATGAGCAACCACGCGATTCAACGCGCCTTCCAATTCACGGACGTTCGACGTGATCTTATGAGCCAGGAATTCCAGGACCTTGGTCGGGATAGACACGCCGAGCTTCTGCGCCTTCGACTGCAGAATGCCGAGGCGAAGTTCATAAGTGGTGGCATGAATATCGGCAACCAGCCCACAGTTCAGCCGTGACACAAGGCGCTCTTCCATGCCTTCAAGATCGGACGGTGATTTATCCGATGAAATGACAATCTGACGGCCCTGGTCAACCAGGGCATTGAAGGTGTGGAAAAATTCTTCCTGGGTTGATTCCTTGCCGGCGATAAACTGAACATCATCGATCATCAAGACATCGACGGAACGAAACTGTTCCTTGAAGTTAACAATGTTTTGTTCGCGCAGCGCACGGATAAACCGGTACATGAACTTTTCCGCCGAAAGATATAACACCGCGCGATCGGGCTGGGCCGTGCGCACGTGCCAGGCGATGGCATGCATCAAGTGGGTTTTGCCAAGGCCTACACCGCCATAAAGGAACAACGGATTGAACGGCACGCTTGACGCTTCGCCAATCCGACGCGCCGCCGCGTAGGCGAATTCATTGGGCTTACCGACAACAAACTGGTCAAAGGTGAAGCGCTTATCCAATGGCGCACACAATTCGTCGCGACGCGGTTTGATCGCCGCGCCCTCGGCCGATCCCACTGTTTCTTTTGGAGATTCAGTTTCTTTGGCGGCCTCAATATCCGCCTGGACGACAATCTCAACCGCGTTGACCTCGGAATTCTCTGTTTGCCACAACTCGATCAATCGGTCGCGGTAGTGCGCAGCGGCCCAATCACGCATGAACCGTGTTGGCACTGAAATCTCAACACTGCCATCACTGAAATTACGAATCCGCATCGGCTTGAGCCAGCTCTGAAAAGCCGCCTCGCCAACCTCAACCCGCAAACGATTTACCACCGAGTCCCAGCCGCTAAGAAGCTCCTCGCTGACACTCTGGCTACTGGCTTTCTCTATCTTAGAACCCATCGCCGTAACAACACCCCATCCATGCCGGCCCGCTGTCCCGTGCGAACCTGTTTTTATGCAGCCACCGCCCCCAGTAACGGCGATGGCCATGATGTCGATAGGCAGTCAATTTCGAAACCAGCAAATTTTTTTATGCGCTCTAATCAAGCCACACCCGGGATTATCCATCCAGATCACTCAAATCAGCATCGGAGGTACGTTTTATTTTCCATTAAAGATAACTTTCGCAGACAGATCGTGGATCAGTGATCAATCGTGACACAATTTAGTTTATGACCTCAGAGATTTAAGCAGCGGGCTTGTTGACACTTAATTTTGGTTTCGGACTACCCCCCTCTGGTTAAAATTCTTAACTCTTCAAATCATCGAAGAGGTATTTAAAATCATCTTCCAACCAAACCTATTCGGCGTCCAGGACTCGCCAAGGCGAAGGTTTCCCTGTGACAAACGATTACTTCATGTATTGTTGGAAGCCTTGCCCATTTATCATGAACTTCTGCGGCGCACCCAAGTAAAGGTGCAAATTATTAACAGGATAAATAGACAATTTACTTATTCCGTTTATTTAGAACGACCCTGAATGGGCAAGTCCCGAGGGCTGAATATTACGGATACCCGAGAGCGCTTTCAACATGATCGAAAGGGGAACGTCTAAAATAATCTTCTTGACAATTTTCCCGGTGCCGAGTCCGCCGTAAATTTTCGATGGTCGGCGCACATACAACGATATGAGTGCGCCACTTGGCCACAAAAAACGCCGCGTTCAATCAGAACGCGGCGCGGCGATGTATCGTTTGGCGGTTGCCGGTCAGGCGGCCATGCCCTTGATCCGCTTCGACAAGCGGGACAATTTACGCGACACCGTATTCTTTTCCATGAGACCTTTGTTGACGCCTGACATGAGGGTCGGCTGCATTTCACGGAAAGCCTTCATGGCGGCTTCCTGATCGCCACTGACGATGGCTTCTTCGACATTGCGAAGCTGCGTGCGGATCATCCCGCGGCGGCCTCGGTTGACGTCGGTACGCCGAGCCGTTTGGCGAATGCGTTTCTTTGCTTGCAGAGAGTGGGCCATGGGCTCACACGCCTTTATTTCGTTAACAGATGCGTCGGAAGGCAGGTGTATATAAGTGCCGGAAGGTCAGGTCAAGCCCTGTAATGGGGTCTGTCGGCGTCCTGTAAATCAAGACCCGGCGGGACGCAGCGTAAAGCGGACACCGGTTCCCGTCACACCATCCTTGGTGGCGCCGATCTCAACCTTGAGAACTTCGTCATCGCGGCTAAATAATTGGTCCGACGTTCGCCGCCAACCCAATTGCGGCAGGGTCTCCGCATAAAACGCCGCGATCACGTCGGCCGCCACCGGACCGCTGGCAAAGGCTTCAACAATGCGCCCCGTCGGGCTGTCGAAAGAAATCGCCGCGTCCGCGTCTTCGTTCAGGCCCTCCATCAACGGCAGATCGTCAATAACGCTCAGAAACCGGGCGGTCTGCGCCATGGCCGACGGCGTCGTGACCGCCGCAGCGGTGAACGCCAGGGCCCATGCCAGCAAGATTATGCGAAACGAAGAACCGATACTCATACCCGCCTTATAACACTATCGCTGGCATTGGGAGCAATAGAATGTCGAACGCCCTGACTGTACAAGATGACGGACGGGGTGGTTGGGGCCGCATCGGCGGCAGGGTTCACCAGCCCGGCCGTAGACATGAAAGTCATGCTGGAAGTACCCCAGTTCACCGTCCGTCTGGCGATGATCCTTGAGCGACGAGCCGCCGGCCGCTATGGCACGGGTTAGGACATCAACCACGGCATTGGCCAACTTCTCGGCCCGCCCGCCCTGCACTGTCCGGGCCTTGCGGCGTGGCGATATGCCGGCCTGAAACAGGGCCTCACATACGTATATGTTGCCCAGGCCTGCGACCGTTTTCTGATCCAGCAAGGCCGCCTTGATCGGCGCGGCGCGGCCCTTCAACCGCGACGCCAGGACAGCCGCATCAAAATCACCATCGATGGGTTCCGGCCCTAAATTGGCAAGCATCGGATGCGTGGCACAATCCGCCCGCGTCGTTAAATCCATAAATCCGAAACGGCGGGGATCATTGAACCGGATGACGGCGCCGGCGTCCGTCTCAATGATCACGTGATCGTGGGCCTCTTCCGGCGGCACCGGTGGCGCGAAGACCCGAAACCGCCCGGACATGCCCAGGTGCGCGATCCAAACTGTTTCGTCTTCCAATGAGATCATCAAAAACTTGGCGCGCCGGCCGACGTCGAGCACCTGCTTGCCGGTCAGGCGCTGGCCGAAATCATCAGGCAAGGGCCATCTGAGGTCGCGGCGGCGTATGATCACCCGCGCTAGGCGCTGGCCTTCCAGGACCGGAGCCAAGCCACGGCGGACGGTTTCAACTTCGGGCAGTTCGGGCATGGCTCAGTACGCTCCGTCAATATTGAGCGCTCAGATATGACGCCATCGGCGGTGTCTGTCCATATCCGATGGTGCCTAACCAAACCTGCGTCGCGCTGGCATCCGGCCGGTCCATGAGCTAATGTCCGGCCATGTCGGCAGAGGGCACAAAAAACCGCGCAAGCGACGAAGCGACCACCCATTTCGGCTACCGTGAGGTGCCGGCGGCTGAGAAGGCGTCCTTGGTGCGCGAAGTTTTTGACAATGTGGCACCGCGTTACGATCTGATGAACGATCTCATGAGTTTCGGTGTTCACCGGCTTTGGAAAGATGCGCTGATCGATTGGCTGGCGCCCCGCCCGGGCATGACGCTTGTCGACGTCGGTGGCGGCACCGGCGACATTGCCTTCAAATTCCTGAAACGCGGCGGCAGCGCCGTCCAGGTTGTCGACATCAACGAAGAAATGCTGGCCCATGGCCGCGACCGGTCCCTCGACCGGGGCATTCTGGACGGCATCACTTGGACGCATGGCAACGCAGAAACCTTGCCCCTAGACGACAGCAGCGTCGATGCCTACACCAGCGCCTTTTGCCTGCGCAACGTAACCCATCTGGAAAAGGCATTGTCAGAAGCGCGGCGGGTTTTGAAACCGGGCGGGCGGTTCATCTGCCTTGAATTTTCCCACGTCACGCTGCCGACCCTAAAAAAACTCTATGACGCGTATTCGTTTTCAGTGCTGCCAAATCTTGGCGAAGCCGTTGCCGGCGACCGTGATGCCTATACTTATTTGGCAGAAAGCATTCGTAAGTTTCCTAATCAAGCCAGCTTTGGCACCATGATCGAGGCTGCGGGCTTGGCCCAAGTCAAAGTGCGGAACTTGTCCGGCGGCATCGCCGCGCTGCATTCCGCATGGCGGATATAGGGGCCGGCCCAAGTGTTCCGTTCGTTTAGAAACGCCAAACGACTGTTGGATATTGCGCGGCTTATGGCACGCCATGATGCGTTGTTCCCGCTGGAATATCTGAACGTCGCGCCGATGATCGTCGCGATCGCGCGCCGGGTCTCAAAACGCGATGTGCCGGGGCGGCCCGGTCAACGCCTTGCCACCGCACTTAACGAAGCCGGCCCCAGTTTCATCAAACTGGGGCAAATTCTAGCGACCCGATCAGACCTTTTGGGTGAGGAGTTGGCCAAGGATCTTTCAGATTTACAGGATCGCCTGCCTCCATTCCCCGGCGCCGAAGCCCGCGCCGCCATCGAAACCGAATTTGATGAAACCATCGACGAAATGTTTCAGTCTTTCGACGACGTTGCGGTCGCCGCCGCGTCCATTGCTCAGGTGCATTTCGCGGTAACAAAGGATGACCGCGAGGTTGCGGTTAAGGTGTTGCGCCCGGACATCGAAGAAGCCTTCGCCCGCGATCTTGATCTGTTGCATTGGATTGCCGACCTGGTTGAGCGCGCCCGACCGGAATTTCGCCGCTTGAAGCCGCGCGCAATCGTCGAAACGCTGTCGGCGACGGTGGAATTGGAAATGGACCTCCGCTTCGAAGCCGCGGCGGCTGAGGAATTGTCGGAAAATTTTGAAGGCGACGAAGATTTCGTCGTACCCACCATCGATTGGGGGCGCACCGGCCAGCGCGTCCTGACCACGGAACGGATCCACGGGATTTCCATAGACGACCGTGCGGCTATTGAAGCCGCCGGCCACGATCCGGTCGAAATCACCGCAAAAGCCGCCCGGGCCACATTCAAACAGATTTTTCGGGACGGTTTCTTTCACGCCGATGTGCACCCGGGCAATCTGTTCGTTATTGAGACCGGGCAGATCGCCGCCGTTGATTTCGGCATCATGGGGCGTGTCGATATCCGGACACGGCGAATTTTGGGCGAAATGCTGTTGGCATTTCTGACCCGTGACTACCGGCGCGCCGCGGAAATCCATTTCGAAGCCGGCTGGGTGCCGGCGGATCAATCGGTCGATGTTTTCACCCAAGCCTGCCGGTCCATCGCCGAGCCGATCCTCGACAAGCCGCAAAATGAGATTTCCATCGCCCGGCTTCTGGGGCAGCTTTTCCAAATCACCGAGGCCTTCCAAATGGAAACCCAGCCACAACTCCTATTATTACAGAAAACCATGCTGGTCGCCGAGGGCACAGCTCGGACACTGAGCCCGGACACCAACATGTGGATGCTGGCAAAGCCGATGATCGAGGCTTGGATGGAAGAAACGCTGGGGCCCGAGGCGCGCATTCGCGTTGCCGTAGAGGGCATCGCCGATGCGGTTGATAAATTGCCACGCATGCTCGAAGGCATTGAGGAAACATCGGCCATGATTTCCGGCGGCCGGGTCCGCCTGCATCCCGAAACCATCGCCCAATTGCGGCGTGATTCGGCGGGCGGCGGCGGCATTGTACAGTCGCTTTGGTTTTTCGCGATTTTGCTCCTGATCATCGTTGTCGTCGTCAAATTCAGCTGAGTGCCGGGAAACTATTCGGATAGCGTATTGTCAATGGCTTAGGCAATAATGATGCTTGCGCGGTCCCAGGCGTGTGATTAATTTAATCACACTGATTTTTCGTTAAATGAGATATTTTCACATGCTTGATGGCAAACGCCTCTTGCTGATCGTTTCCGGCGGTATTGCCGCCTACAAATGCCCCGACCTCGTCCGCCGGTTGCGCGAACGCGGCGCCGCCGTGCGCTGTGTTTTGACGCGTGGCGGCGCTGAGTTTGTCACGCCGCTGGCCTTGGGCGCCGTCAGTGAGGATAAAGTTTATCAGGATTTGTTTTCGCTGACCGACGAAAACGAGATGGGTCATATCAACCTGAGCCGTCAGGCCGACGCGCTGCTGGTCGCACCGGCGACCGCCAACATGATGGCTAAAATGTGCCACGGCGAAGCCGATGACCTGGCGACGACGGTATTGCTGGCCACCGACAAGCCGGTATTGGTGGCCCCCGCTATGAACGTGCGTATGTGGGAGCACGCCGCCACGCAAGCCAACGTCGAGACCCTGAAAGCCCGCGGCATCACATTTATCGGACCAGACGAAGGCGACATGGCCTGCGGCGAGTTCGGCATGGGCCGGATGTCCGAGCCGTTGGATATTGTCGACGCGGTCGCCTCTTTTTTTCGTGACCGATCCCGTCTCCAGGGGAGACGTGCGCTCGTCACCAGCGGCCCGACCTATGAGCCCATCGATCCGGTCCGCTACATCGCCAACCGGTCGTCGGGAAAGCAAGGCCATGCCATCGCCGAAGCGCTGAACGGTCTGGGGACGGAGACAACGTTGGTCACCGGCCCGACGCGGCTCCCAGATCCGCCGGGCGTCAATGTCGTGCACGTTGAGACGGCGCGGCAAATGCTGGCTGCATGCGAAGCCGCCCTGCCTGCCGATGTCGCCGTTTGCGCCGCAGCCGTGGCGGACTGGCGGGTTGAGGCAGAAGCCACCGAAAAACTAAAAAAATCGCCGGGCGTTGGCCCACCGGCGCTAGTGATGACGGAGAACCCCGATATTCTGCGCGCCCTCAGCGAACCCGGGAACCGCCGCCCCGGTTTGGTCGTGGGTTTCGCGGCGGAAACGGAAAACGTTGTCGCTCATGCACAAGCCAAGCTTGACCGCAAAGGCTGTGATTGGATCGTCGCCAATGATGTGTCGCCGGACACCGGCACCTTCGCCGGCGATGCCAATACGGTGCATCTAATTAGCCACGACGGCGTTGAGGATTGGCCACGGCTTTCCAAAAAGGCCGTCGGTACTGAGTTGGCTCTTCGCATCGCCGATGCCTTGGAAGCGGTGGCCGGAAATGCTTCATGAGTAGCATCGACGTTGATGTCCAGCGCCTGGCCCATGCGAACGGCCTGGAATTGCCCCATTATGCCACGGCATTAAGCGGCGGCGCCGACTTGGTGGCCGCCGTCGAGGCGGCCGAAACCATCGCACCGGGCGAACAGTTGATGGTGCCCACGGGCTTGGCCATCGCACTGCCGCCTGGATTTGAAGCGCAAATCCGGCCACGGTCCGGCCTGGCGGCCAAACATGGCGTCACCGTGTTGAACAGCCCCGGCACCATCGATGCTGACTACCGGGGCGAAATCCGCGTTATTTTGATTAATCACGGCAGCAAACCCTTTACCGTTGAACGCGGCATGCGCATCGCCCAGATGGTGGTCGCGCCGGTGACCACGGTCGCCTGGCGCGAGGTTGGCGAATTGGATGATACGGCCCGGGGCGCCGGGGGTTTCGGGTCAACCGGGACGGGGCGCGCACCCTAATGTTCCGATTATCTAAAAAAGCCCTGTTTGCCATCGAGGCGGTGCTGGATATCGCCTATCACGCCGGCGCCGAACCGGTGCAGAGCCGCGAAATCACCCGCCGCCAAGGCATCCCCCGGCGTTATCTGGAACAAGCTCTGCAGCAATTGGTACGGAGCGGTATCTTGGTTGGGGTCCGCGGTCCGCGCGGCGGCTACCGCCTAGCCCGCGAACGCCGTCGCATTAACGTCGGTGACATCGTGCGTGTCGTCCATGCGAGCGATGGGCCCGACGGCGAGGATCCGGAAATCGCAGGCTCGGAGCTTGGCCTCAAGGTGGTGCAGCCGTTATGGCTGGAGATGCAGGAAACCATTATGCAGCGCCTTGACGAAACGTCGATTGATGATCTTTGTGGCGAGGCCGACAACGCCGGCATCCTCAGTGAAGGCCGCCAAACCCTCGATTTCACCATTTAGTGCCCATCCCGTGCCAATCGGATCCTCAGAAAGCAGAACATGAATAACAACCCAACACCTGAATTCCGAGGCCGCGTATACGACAGCATTGTCGATACCGTCGGCGCGACGCCTTTGGTTAGACTGGGCCGGTTGGCCGCCGACGCCGGGGTCAACGCCGATGTTCTGGGCAAATGCGAGTTTTTTAATCCGCTGGGATCGGTCAAAGATCGCATAGGCTTGGCCATGGTTGAAGCCGCAGAAATGGACGGCCGGATCAAGCCTGGCGCCACACTGGTCGAACCCACATCGGGCAACACCGGGATCGCTCTGGCTTTTGTATGTGCGGCCAAGGGATACCGGCTGATTTTGACGATGCCGGAAAGCATGTCGTTGGAGCGTCGCAAGATGCTGCTGCTGCTGGGTGCCGAGATTGAGCTGACGCCGGCGGCTAAGGGCATGCGCGGCGCTATTGACCGGGCCAATGAAATCATCAATGAGACCCCCGGCGCCATGATGCCGCAACAATTCGAGAATCCCGCCAATCCCGAAATTCACCGCCGCACTACGGCCGAGGAAATCTGGCGCGACACGGATGGCGGCGTTGATGTGGTGATCAGCGGCGTCGGCACCGGCGGTACGCTTACCGGGGTCGCAGAAGTGATCAAATCGCGCAAGCCGGATTTTAAAATGATCGCCGTCGAGCCCGAAGACAGCCCGGTTCTGTCGGGCGGCACACCGGGGCCGCACAAAATTCAAGGCATTGGCGCCGGCTTCGTACCCGATATCCTGAACGAAGGCGTGATCGACGAGGTTCTGAAAATTGGCAATGAAACGGCTTTCGCCATGGCCCGCAAAGCCGCCAAAATGGAAGGCCTGGCCGTCGGCATTTCATCGGGCGCGGCCATCGCCGCTGCCCTGGAAGTCGCCGAACGCCCGGACATGGCCGGCAAAACCATTGTCGCGGTGTTGCCGAGTTTCGCCGAGCGCTACCTGTCGACGCCCTTGTTCGACGGTCTCGAATAACACCAAGCCCGGGGTCACTACGTGGACTTTAGCGAAGAACAGATCAACCGATACGCCCGCCACATTCTGCTGCCCGAGGTCGGCGGCGAAGGTCAGGCGAAATTACTAGACGCCAAGGTCCTGGTCATCGGCGCCGGCGGATTGGGCTCGCCATCGATCTTGTATCTGGCTGCCGCAGGCATCGGTACAATCGGCGTGATTGACGACGACACGGTGGATCTTTCAAACCTGCAGCGCCAGGTTCTGCACGGCACCGCTGATATCGGCCGCGCCAAGGTCGAAAGTGCCGCCGAGGCCGTCGCCGCCATCAACCCGGACGTAACCGTCGTCCAGCACCGCGAGCGAATTACCGCCGCCAATGCCATGGACCTGATCGGCGCCTACGATGTCGTCGCCGATGGCTGTGATAATTTTTCGACCCGGTTTTTGGTCAATGATGTGTGTGTTTTCACCAAGACGCCGCTGGTATCGGCCGCGATCCTTCGCTTCGATGCACAGGTCGCGACCTACCGGCCCTTCTCGGGACCGAAGGGCGAAGCACCGGGGCCGTGCTACCGATGCATCTTCCGAGAAGCGCCGCCAGATGGTCAAATCCCCACGTGCGCGGAAGCCGGCGTAATGGGTGCGCTTTGCGGCATGGTCGGATCATTCCAGGCGACCGAGGTAATCAAGGAAATTCTCGGCATCGGCACCAGCCTGGCGGGGTCATTGGTGATCATCGATGGGCTCGGCGCGGAAACTCGGAAAATTACCGTCAAACCGGACACGGGATGCCCGGTCTGCGGCGACAATCCGACGATCACGGACCTAAGCTGCCATGAGTGACGGCCACCCCAGCCCCGACAAACTCTCTATCGTCGTTTACGACGGTCATTTCGATAAAGTCCACTACGCCTTGGTGATGGCTTCCGCCGCCGCCGCCATCGGCACGCCCGTAACTTTGTTCTTTACCATGCAGGCTTGCCAGGCGCTTGTGGCGCCAACGGGCTGGAAGACAATGCTATTGAGCGACGGTCTTGGAGATGGTGCGGCGCGTGATGCTGACTACGGCGCGAAGAAAGTTGCGACGTTTGAAGAACTACTTGAAGCCTGCGCCGCCATGAACGTGAAATTCCTGGTATGCGAAATGGGGCTCAGGGCCCTGAACATGAACCGCGAGGTGCTGCGCGATGACCTCAGCATTGAAGAAGGCGGCGTCGTCACCTTCTTGAGCGACGCATCTAGAGACGGCGCTATGGTATTTATCTAGCGCGATTGGATTAATCCAAATTAATACCCTTGGATTTCAGGAATACTGCAAATCCTGGGCGTTCCGGCAATGACAATTGACGTGCCACATTTTCCGACCAGGTGCATTTTTCCAACACTCCATACTTGTCCGTATGGCGCTGCTTGCCTGCCGACAACGGAAACCGGTCATGGTTGCGATCGTCATAATCCGTCACGTTCGAGACCATATTGGCGTCGTCATAGCGCTCGCGGTGAACCACGACATTTTGCGGTAACCGCATGGAGACATAGCCCGGTGCCGCCGGCCAGCCAACAGGCAGGCCCGCAATGGGGAATACACCGTCCGGCAAGGACAATAACTCGGCAAAATCATCGATGCGGTTGCGCACATAGCTGATCGGGCAACAGCCCAGGCCGGCGCTTTCCGCCGCGACAATGAACATCTGCATAGCCAGCGCAGCATCGACACAGGCATTCATGAACGTATCGGCGTTGTTGTTGGCGTAATCGTGGTCATGGGAATCCGCCAGCCGCCGGATACGTCGGACATCACCCAGAAACACTAAAAATACAGGCGCATCGGCCATCCATGGCATGGACGGCACCAAATCCGCGATCTTTTGGCGGGTATCCTGATCGCGCACCGCGATGATGGAATATTGCTGCAGGTTGGATTTCGTCGGCGCCGATTGAGCGCAGGCCAACAACAAATTCAACAGGCCGTCGTCGATTTCCTTGTCGGCAAAATTCCGGCACACCCGACGGCGCAGCAAGCCTTCGATGGTCGCGTTCATGGCCGACGTATCGGCGGCGATATCGATGCCGTAACGGTCCTCGATAAAATCAGGGGTGTCGGTCATGGGAAGCTCCTTATTCAAACGATATCTTGCAGGCGATGATAAACCGGTCCGGCCTGACCGTCACCGACGGGTTTGCCGTCAACGCTGACTAGCGCGCGGATACCTCCGCTGTTGGTCAACAACGCTTCCGAAGCGCGATCCAGTTCCTTCAATTCAAGCGGCCGCTCATCGACATCCTCGGCGGCCATAACGGCGGCGCGCATGATGCCCGGCAGCGCGCCTTCCGATACCGGCGGCGTCACAATTTGGCCGTCGGTGACCAAAAACACATTCGCAATCGTCGCTTCGGCCAGGCGACCCTGAGTATTCAGCAACAGCGCTTCGTCGGCGCCCAGGCGGGCCGCTTCGCGGGCCGCCAGAATATTGTCCATGTAGTTCGTCGTCTTCAGCCGCGATGTCGGCGAGTGTTCGTTGCGCCGGGTCGTCTCGCAGATGATTGCACGCACTAGCCCTTCTGGCGGATCGCGCCGAACCGATGAAATGATGACTGTCGGCGGCCCGCTGTCCGCTGCCGCCAATCCGGCTTGCGCGGCGCCACGGGTAAGCGTTAAACGCACCATGCCGTTGTCGATTGCATTGAGCCGGACAGCTTCACGGAATAAGGCGTCAAAATCGTCACCTGGAAGCTCCAAGCCAAGATCCGCAGCACTGCTCCGAAGCCGGGCAAGGTGCGCATTGACGCGGCGCAATGCACCGGTGCGCACCGCAACGGTTTCAAACAAACCGTCGCCAAGCGCGACGCCACGGTCCGTCGCGGGGACAGCGGCCTCAACGGCATCGGTCCAATCGCCATTGACATAAATCTTCATGCTATCCGTCCTCGGCTCTCCAATCGGGGTTGAGCGCCGACAGTAACACGCCGGCCTTATCCAGGCTTTCGGCGTATTCCTCAGCGGGGACGGAGTCGGCCACAATGCCGCCACCGGCCTGGGCGATGACCTGGTTGCCTTCAATTACCAGCGTGCGGATGACGATGCTTGATTCCATCGCGCCGTCCGCGCCGATCCACGCTATGGTGCCGCAATAAGGCCCGCGCCGCGCGGGCTCCAACTCATGGATTATTTCCATGGCCCTGACTTTCGGGGCGCCGGTGATGGACCCGCCTGGAAAGGCTGCACACAACACGTCAAGGGGGCCGATACCCGGCATCAAGGCACCATCGATCTCGGACACCAGGTGGTGCACGGAAGGAAATGTCTCCAGGGCGCAGAGCTCAGGGACACCGACGCTGCCGATGCGGCAAACCCGGCCGATATCATTGCGCATCAAATCGACAATCATCAAATTCTCGGCCCGGTCCTTAGGGCTTGCCTGCAAAGCCTCGGCAAGCGACTGATCAGCAACGGCATTATCGCCCCGTGGCCGGGTCCCCTTAATCGGTCGCGTTGATATCCGCCCATCGGCCTCCAAGCGTAGAAACATTTCCGGCGATGCCGAAGCCACCGCGAGACCATCGCCGCAGTCCAGAAAAGCGCCATAAGGATTGGCAGAAAGGGTCCGCAGCCGGCGAAACAGCTCAAACGGGCGCAGGCCCGTGGGCTTGGTCGCCAGGAACCTCTGGGTGATATTGGCCTGGAAAATATCGCCGGCATAGATGTAATCGATGGCGCGCTGAACCATGGCCTTATATTCGGCGGGTGGGACTTCCGGTGTCCATTCGGCGGTCATCGACCAATCGATGTCCGCCAGCGGCGGGGCGGCGCGAAGCTGCGCCTCGGCGGTTTCCAGTCGGGTTTCCGCCGCGGGCCTTGCGTCATCCAAGTCTGCCGCGACAAGCCAGGCCTTTTGTTTCTCATGATCAAAGCTGACGACGGTGTCGTATAAGCCGACAACCATGTCCGGCGCGCCGCTGCCCTTTTCGCGTGACGGCGGCAAGCGTTCGAGGTGGCGCCCCATTTCGTAACCCAAATACCCCACGGCGCCGCCTTGAAACGGTGGTAATTCTGGATCGGCGTCGAAGGGAGCGAATTCAAGAGCGCGTGCCAAACTTTCAAACAGATCAAGGCTTTCAGGATCGGCGCGCAACACCCGGTAGGGATCGAAAGCAATAAAACTGTATCGGCCGCGGTCGCCTATCTGGCCGGCGCTATCCAATAACGCAGCGACACCCCCACCGGCCAAAGCGGTGTAAACGGCAATCGGGTCCGTGTAGGGAATGGGGCGGCTGAGCGACGTAGTCGCCATGGGAAGACTGCCTCTGGGGCTTAGCCTGTGGGTGCACGCAAACCTTTAGAAACCTTCGCCCAGCACCCGATCCGGCGGATTGTGCCCATCAATGAACGTCTTGATGTTGATCAACACTTTTTCACCCATGTCGATGCGCCCCTCATGGGTTGCCGACCCCATGTGCGGCAGCAACACGACATTATCGAGGGCCACAAGCTTCGGATTGACGGCCGGCTCGTGCTCAAATACGTCCAGCCCGGCACCACCAATCTCGCCGCCAACCAGCATCCGCGTCAGGGCGTTTTCATCAATCACTTCGCCGCGCGACGTGTTGACGATCACGGCTTGCGGCTGCAGCAGCTTCAGACGCCTCGCCGACAACAGATGATACGTCGCCGGTGTGTGGGGGCAATTGATGGAAATCACATCCATGCGGGCCAGCATTTGATCGAGGCTTTCCCAGTAGGTTGCCTCTAATTCACCCTCAAGTTCTTCGTGGACAGGGTGGCGATTGTGATAGTGGATGGACAGACCAAACCCGCGTGCCCGGCGGGCCAGTGCCTGGCCGATGCGGCCCATGCCGACAATGCCCAAGCGTTTGCCGTAGATCCGGTGCCCCAGCATGCCGGTCGGCGACCAGCCTGCCCAGTCGCCGCTGCGCAACTGTCGTTCACCTTCGGTGAGGCGGCGCGAGACGGCCAAAATCAAGCCCATGGTCATGTCGGCGGTATCTTCTGTCAGCACATCCGGGGTGTTGGTGACGGTAATATTCCGCTGCCGCGCCGTGGCCAGGTCAATGTGGTCAACGCCGGTGCCGTAATTGGCAACCAGTCGGAGATTTTCACCGCTTTGGGATAGCACCGAAGCATCGATCCGATCTGTCACCGTCGGCACCAACACGTCCGCGGTTTTCACCGCCTCAATGATGTCGGCCTTCGGCATAGGATCGTCGGTCAGGTTGAGCTGAACGTCGAACAATTCCATCATCCGCGTCTCGATAGCATCCGGTAGTTTCCGGGTCACCACGACGCGCGTTTTGCTCATTGGCATTAGGTCGCCTCCCTGCTGGCGGGTACCCCCAGGCCATAGCAATCCGCCAACCACTTGTCCAGCATCCGTTGGCGCAGCGGCACTTGGGGCCTATAATAAGCGATTCGTTGCTCCATATTCTGAACGGTTTCCGCAGATGCACTTGTCCATGGTTCGCGCCGCGCTTATTTCGGTTCTAGCCCTCGGCGTTATCGCGCCGCTCCCGACACCTTCTTCCGCACAGACCAGAGGTTCTGGCCTGCCACTTCCCCGGTTCGTCAGTCTGCGCGCGACGGAAGTCAACATGCGCACCGGGCCGGGCGTCCAATATCCGGTCGAATGGGTATACCGGCGCCAGCATCTGCCGATTGAGATTATCGCCGAGTACGGTACATGGCGGCGCGTTCGTGATTGGCAGGGCGCCCAGGGCTGGGTCCATCAAAGCATTTTGGCGGGGCGGCGCACCTTCATTGTCACTGAGACGGCGCGGACCTTACGGCAACAGCAGGATTCTCAAAGCAGCCCTGTCGCCAGATTGGAAACAGGCGTGATTGGCCGGGTGATGAGTTGTCCGATCGACACCCCATGGTGCAAAGTGGAGGTTCAGGGCCGTGAAGGATGGCTCCGACGGGTTGAGCTTTGGGGCGTCTACCGCCACGAAACCATCGAATAGGCGCTGACTAATCTCCTGAACCTCAAAAACTAGGTGGAAAAATCAGCTAACAATGAGTCGCGCGCTTGCTTGGCGATGACAGTCATGTGCCCATATTTTGGATGTTCGATGGCAAGAACGGCTTTGATGCCAGGATCACGGAATAAGGCGACTTGCCCATCGGTGAATGGAAAATGCAGAAATTGGACCGATGAAGCCTTGCCCTCGGCGCTTGTCCGGTCGACGTCTTCTTCCGGCACACCACGGATGACTTCGTCGCCGAGGGTTATTGTCACCGTTTCTTCAACCCCGCCCAGGCCCGCAAGGAATTTGCCCCGGCGGTCTTCGTCGTCAATTTCAAACATCAAGGTCGCGACCAATTCACGGCCCTTCGGGATCAATGGATTGTAAGCGTTCAGCTCATCGGCGATCTGTTCCTCGCCACCGCGCTCGATATAGAGCATTTCATGAACCTGATGCCACATGGTCTCGTAACTCTCGAAATAGAAGGTCGCGTCCGGGCCGACGGCAAGCCGCCGGTGGCGCTTGATCTCTGACATTCGCTTGCGTCGTTCGGCACGGACTGGGCCGTAGTCATCCATCGACATAATATCGGCGCGGGTCATCTCGGTATTCGAGCTCATGGCGCTAACTCCACTCGGTTCGCTCATATGCCATAGGCTTTGGCGAGGAGCTCAATAGGATGTTGGGCGGTGCTGATCTGGTCGGTTTTTTCACCAAGTTTTTCGATACCCTGCAAAATATGATCGCGGGCCAGCGGACATTCAGAAACCACGTGTCCGCTCGCAGCTTTCGCGGCTTGGCGCGCGACGGGTTTGCCGACCTTCAAACCAGTCTCAAAATTATCCTTCATAATCCCCCATGAGCCACCATGACCAGAGCAGCGCTCAATCACCTTGATTTCTGTCTCGGGGATCAGGCGCAGGATCTCGGCGCCCTTCTGGCCCATGTTCTGAGCCCGGGCGTGACACGCGATATGAACCGTGACGCCGCCATCCAACGGTTTCAGTCCGCCAGCCATGCCTTCGTTCTTGGCGATGCCCGCGACATATTCAGTGATATCGGATGTCGCCGTGCTTAGTCGTTTTATGTTTTCGTCATCCGGCAAAATCAATGGCCACTCGAACTTCAGCATCAGGGCACAGGACGGCACCAGGGCAATGATGTCATAGCCCTTTTCAACCCAGGGCAACAATGCCGCCGCCGTTTCCTTGGCCGCATCAGCGACAGCAGCGATATCACCCTGTTCAAGTTGTGGCATGCCGCAGCAACGCGGGTAGACGACTTCCGTTTCAACGCCATTCAGCGCTAGGATATGGCGCGCCGCCGAGCCGATATCGGGATTATTAAAATTGGCGAAGCACGTTGCATACAGAACGGCCTTGCGCCCATGCGCCGGGGCATCCGTGGCAACCTCAGGTGCCTTCTTGGCGCGTTTCTCGAAAGTATCTGAATGAAACTTCGGCAACGCCGCGTCCCGGTGGACACCGAGAGCGCTTTCCATGACCGGCCGGGTCAGGTGATTGCCGCATTTCGATGCCCAGTTCGCCAGCCCCGGTGTCATCGCCGCCAATCGGCCGTTGCGGTCGGTTTTGGTCAATTGTTTCTCGCCAAAGGGCACGCCGGTTTTCTTCATCTCGGCAGCCCGAGCGCGCAGCATCAGGTGTGGGAAATCAATGGCGAATTCATGCGGCGGCACATAAGGGCACTTGGTCATGAAACACATGTCACAGAGTGTGCAGGCATCAATGACAGGTTTGAAATCAGTGCTGGAGACAGTATCAAGTTCACCCGGATCCGATTCATCAATCAAATCGAATAATTTCGGAAAACTGTCACAAAGATTGAAACACCGCCGGCAACCATGGCACACGTCGAACTGCCGGCGCAGTTCGGAATCGATTTCCGCATCGTCGTAAAAACTGGCTTCGGTCCACGCCAGTGGGTGCCGTTCCGGCGCCTCGAGACTGCCTTCGCTCATGGCGCAAATCTCCATTAACTATCGTGCTGAACCAGTTCGGGGGTCGCCAAAACGCCCCCCGTCCGTCGATCATATCGGCATCGGAGTTGCCCCCGATCAGCCTCAATCCATCGTGTCGAGGGCCTTTTGAAAGCGCCCGGCGTGCGATTTCTCGGCTTTTGCGAGCGTTTCGAACCAATCGGCAATTTCATCAAAACCTTCATCACGGGCCGATTTCGCCATGCCCGGATACATATCCGTATATTCATGGGTTTCGCCGGCAATGGCGGCTTTCAGATTATCGCCGGTGGGGCCGATGGCGAGGCCGGTGGCCGGATCGCCAACTTCTTCGAGGAATTCCAGATGACCATGCGCGTGACCGGTTTCGCCCTCGGCGGTTGACCGGAAAACGGCAGCAACATCGTTGTAGCCTTCAATGTCCGCCTTTTGGGCGAAATAGAGGTAACGACGGTTGGCTTGGGATTCACCGGCGAACGCGGCTTTCAGATTTTCTTCGGTCTTGGTCCCTTGCAGGCTCATATTTGCTCTCCCTCTTGGGTATCGTGAAAAATGGATAAACCTTCGGTGGCGGCACCGAACAATGCCACCTTATCATCCCAATATGATAAAGCACATAAAGAGAGTCAAGAAGATTTTATTTCTTCTAAACAGGATTATAACTAATTGATTTAATGTAATTTATTCTTGAAGATGCACGAAAACATCGATGCGCTTGACGGATTTTCCGACCGGTGGCTCGGGCAAGCGCGACAATACCACCTCGTCACCGGGGATATCTTCCAGGCGGTTCGAGCCTTCAAAGAAGAAATGATGGTGATCAGATGTGTTGGTATCGAAATAGCAACGTTGTGAATCGACAACGATCTCTCGCAGCAAACCAGACGCCGTAAACTGATGAAGCGTATTGTAGACGGTCGCGAGGGAAACCCGAATGGCGGCATCCTGCGCCTCGGCATGCAGGCTCTCGGCGGTCACATGCCGGTCCCCCCCTTCGAACAACAGCTTCGCCAGCGCAATCCTCTGGCGCGTTGGCCGCAGCCCCGCGTCGCGGAGTTTTTCGATAACGTGGCTATAGGGTCTGGCGTCCATGACGGCTTCCATATAAATCGTTTGCACATCAAATAAAGGGGCTCACAAACCCACAATTATTTTATGGAAAATAGGTGCCAACGCCGGATACGTCAATAGTTGTCTGAAACTTTTCTAATGTGCACGAACAGCCGGCGGTCGACGAAATCCCCTAAGCTCATTCGCCGCCGTCGGCATTCGACATTCCGATAGCGTTGTAGCCACTGTCGACGTGATGAATTTCACCGGTCACGCTGCGCGACAAATCAGACAACAAATACAACGCGGCGCCGCCAAGGTCCTCTTGCACCAAGGGCCGGTTGAGTGGCGCCATTTCCTGCGAGCGCCGAAGAATATCCCGCGCGCCGCCAATGGCACTACCGGCCAACGTCCGCATAGGGCCGGCGGAAATCGCGTTGACGCGAATATCTTGGGAACCTAGATCATTAGCTAAATAACGCACGCTGGCCTCCAGCGCTGCTTTGGCGATGCCCATGACATTGTAGTTGGGCATCACCTTCTCAGCGCCGTAAAAACTTAGCGTTAAAAGACTGCCGCCGTCGGTCATCATTTCCGCGGCGGCGCGGGAAATGGCGGTAAAGGAAAAACACGATACATCCAGTGTGCGGCGGAAGTTTTCTTGGGTTGTATCAACATACCGACCCTTCAGTTCTTCTTTGTCGGAATAGGCAATGGCGTGGACAACAAAATCCAAACCGTCCCATTTGCCGCCCAGGGCATCGAAGACGCCATCGACTGTCCCCATGTCCTCGACATCGCAATGGTGCACCATGTCCGATCCGACCTGTTCGGCCAACGGCCGCACCCGGCGTTCCAATGCGTCACCTTGAAAGGTGAATGCCAATTCCGCGCCATGATGATGCAGCATCCGGGCAATGCCCCATGCAATAGAATTGTGGTTGGCAACGCCCATGATCAGGCCACGTTTGCCGGCCATCAAAGGGCCAGGCGCGGCGCTCGCCCAGGCGTCATTATCGGATTTCACTGATTCAGGCATCACTATTTTTCCACAGGCCAGACGGCGGGCCGATCTCTATTGTTCTAATCGGTTGAAAGCGAGCGTCGCGTTAGTCCCGCCAAAACCGAAGCTATTGGACAACACGCATTTCAGTCCGGCGTCATCAATCCGTTCGGTGACAATATCTGCATCGCCGACATCCGGATCTAGGGTTTCGACATTCGCTGAAGCCGCGATGAAATCGTTATCTAGCATAATCAACGAATAGATCACTTCATGTACACCCGTGGCGCCTTGCGAATGGCCTGTGAGCGATTTGGTCGATGTAATTTTCGGGCGGTGGGAGCCAAACACTTCGCGGATTCCCTTGATCTCAATGGTATCGCCGACCGGTGTCGATGTCCCATGCGCATTAATATAATCGACGGGCGTGTTGCCGAGGCCTTGAATCGCCATCTGCATGCACCGCATACCGCCTTCACCCGACGGCGCAACCATATCGACGCCGTCCGACGTAGCGCCGTAGCCGACCACTTCGCCATAAATTTTAGCACCCCGGGCTTTCGCGTGCTCCAGCTCTTCAAGTACCACCACGCCGGCCCCGCCGGCGATCACAAACCCATCGCGCCCAGCATCGAAGGGTCTGGACGCGCGTGTCGGCTCATCATTGAATTTGGATGACAGCGCGCCCATGGCGTCAAAGAGAACGGTCAGCGTCCAATGCACTTCCTCGCCGCCGCCGGCAAAGACCACATCCTGCTTTCCCCATTGGATCAATTCGGCGCCATTACCGACACAATGCGCGCTGGTCGCGCAGGCAGACGATATGGAATAGCTGAGGCCGCGCATACCGAACGCTGTCGAAAGATTGGCGGAATTCGTCGAGCACATGGCTTTCGGCACTGCATAAGGTCCGACCCGTTTGGCGCTTTTTTCACGCGCCGTATCGGCGGCGTTCACTAGTGCCGACGTCGACGGCCCACCAGACCCCATGACAAGCCCAGTGCGCTCATTTGACACATCCGTCTGCTCCAGTCCGGCATCGGCAATGGCTTCGCGCATCGCGACATAATTGTAAGCCGCGCCGTCACCCATGAAACGCCGAAGCTTGCGATCAATAAAATTATCCATGTCTATCTGCGGCGCCCCATGGACATGAGAGCGGAACCCGCGTTCGGCATATTCTTCACTAAAGGAAATTCCCGAGCGACCGGCCTTCAAGGAATCAAGCACTTCATCCTTGTTGTTGCCGATGCACGATACGATCCCCATTCCGGTTACTACTACGCGTCGCATAAAAGCCCGTTCCTCGCTCTTCAAGTTTCGGCGTCGTCGGTAAATAATGTCACCTTCAAACCTTCGGCCACGTAAGCCACGGTGCCGTCCACCATCATCTTACCATCGGCGATGCCCAATGTAATCTTTCGGCTCATGACCCGCTTGATATCCACGGCGAAAGACACCAATGACGCCGAGGGCTGAACTTGTTCAGTGAATTTAACCTGACCGACGCCGAGCGCACGGCCACGCCCCGGCGCGCCCGTCCATCCCAAAAAAAACCCAACCATCTGCCACAAAGCATCAAGCCCAAGACACCCCGGCATCACCGGATCACCTTGAAAATGGCAAAGAAAGAACCAGAGGTCCGGTTTGACATCCAATTCGGCAACGATCTGGCCTTTGCCGTAAGCGCCGCCATCGGCAGTGATTGATGTAATTCGGTCGAACATCAGCATCGGCGGCAATGGAAGTTGCGCGTTGCCGGCGCCAAAGAGCTCGCCGCGCCCGCAGGCCAGGAGTTCATCGTAATTAAAGCTGTTTTGCTGGGTCAAATTCGCCGCCTTCCTTCGCACTTCATTAGAACCCGCGCTGGCGTTGGTTTCAACATGCGGCGCGGATGCCTCCCGATTTTATATCCCAATGGCCCGGGAATTACGAAGATAACTTTCTAAAAAAAACCGGCGGCCTGTGGGGGCCGCCGGTTTCAATTGTCTGAAAAGGCCCGCGGGCGGCTTAGCTTTAGCCCCGTTCCTTCGGCTTCATCTGATCGGAGATGTCCGCACCGGTCTCTTGATCGACCATGCGCATGGACAGCTTGACCTTGCCGCGGTCATCAATCCCGATGAGCTTGGCTTTCACCATATCGCCCTCTTGGATGATGTCCGTGACCTTGCCGACCCGGTGATCAGCAAGCTCGGAGATGTGAACCAGGCCGTCTTTCGCGCCCATGTAGTTCACGAAGGCGCCGAAGTCGACAATTTTAACGACCTTGCCGTCATAGAT
>JABJBP010000136.1 GCA_018665815.1 Rhodospirillaceae bacterium | reverse complement strand
GAATATATTGTGTGCGATTGTATACAATATGAAGAATAATGAAAGGCCCGTCAATTTTGAGGTGACTTACGCTGATTGGGCAGGCGTGCTATCCAGAACATTAAAACCGGGAGTACGATCCATGATTGCTGGAAAACTAGGCGCCTATGCCGCCGGCCTTCGGACACAGACATTATCTGACGACGTATTACATGCGGCGAAACGCTGCGTGATCGACGGATTGGCATCATTGATTTGCGGTGCCGTCCATCCGCCGGCAACGTTGATGAGCGAAGCATTGGCCGAAGAACTGGATCATGGTGGCGCCCAAATTGTGCCGTCCGGCAGGTCGGCTCCGGTGCGGACCGCCGCCTTGATCAACGGCGCCGCCGCGCATGCCATGGAAGTCGATGACATTTTTCGTGATGGCGTGTACCACCCCGGCCCGCCGGTAATTTCCGCGGTATTGGCCGCGTGCCAAGGGCAAGGGGCGGATGGAATGCGTTTGTTGCGCGCGGTCATTGCCGGTTACGAAGTTTCAAACCGAGTTGCCGCCGCCATGCAGCCCGCGCACTACGATTATTGGCACACCACCGGCACTATCGGCACCATCGGTGCCGCAGCCGGTGTCTCGGTTGCCCTGGATAGCGATGCGGATTGCACCCGCCATGCCCTGGCCAACTCGGTAACCATGGCGGCAGGTTTACAACAAGCGTTTGCGACCGATTCGATGGGCAAGCCCATTCATTCAGGCCATGCCGCCGATGCCGGCGCGACGGCGGCCATGCTGGCGGCCCATGGCGTCATCGGCGCAGAAGGCATGTTCGAGGCGCCACGGGGGTTTGGTAACGCCATGAGCTGCGACGTGGATTGGGATAGCGTGGTCGATAGCCTTGATAAGGAATTCACGATCTGCCGGATGACGCAAAAAAATCATACGTGCTGCGGGCACACATTTGCGGCGATTGACGCCATGCTGGCTTTGCGTCAATCGGAAGGATTGACATCCGCCGATATCGCCGCCATTCACATCGGGACTTATGCCAAAGGTGTGGAGATTTGCGGCAATCCCGATCCCAAAACAGTATACGAGGCAAAGTTCAGTCTGGCTTATGTTGTCGCGGCGGCTTTGGTGACCGGGCGGGTCAGGTTTGCGGCATTTACGAATGAGCAATTGGCCGATTCGGAAATTCGCGCTGTCATGGGCCGAGTAACATCGAGCATTGATGTCGCCGCCGAAGCCGTATTTCCGAACCGGCGCTCTGCGACGTTGCAAGTCGAAACCACCGACGGGCGGCGCCTAAGCCACCATTCGCCGACGCGAAAAGGTGACCCTGACTGCCCTCTCAGCGATGCGGAACTTGAAGACAAGTACCGTGAGCTTGTCGAGCCGGTGATCGGTGAGGAGACGACCGCCACTTTATTGGCAACCTGTTGGCGGCTTGAGGATTTCGGTGATGTCCGGGCACTTCCTTATACGCCAGCGGGAAAGGCGGCACGGTCCGCGTAAAATTACGCGGTCAAAATCTACACGCAGCGATTCAGGGGTTGTTAATGACTCCGATTCTAGAATGCCATCCAACAAAACCTACCAGGGTTGGAGACAGGAAATGGCGTTAAGAAAGCGGATCAATTTCCGCAAAATCAGCGGCGCGTCTGCGCGTAAGAATTACCTTCGGCATTATATCGGCTTGCCCACGGCACTTTGCGGAAGCGAGATGGATAAAGAGCGTTTTCTCAATACTTTTTCTGAAAACATGCTCGATGTAGTTGGTGTGCAACCAAAACGCACGCGAAGTTTACGGCAGCTAAACAGCTGAAATATAATAATTAATTCACACCGAAAGTCGCTATCAAAAGCGTGCGTTGGTTTCGTTGCGCTCAATATATTGCGCTGCACAAAAAAATGATGCATCGCAATACAATTTCGTGTATAAGGCTGTCAGTTACAGATTTTAGACAGTTTACTACACGTGTAGGGAATAGAATTATGGCAAATGAAGACCTTGTTCGTTTCCTTTCCGATAGCGCCGCAGAGCTGCTCGGAAAGGCCGAAAATGCGGCGCCCGTGGCGGCCGCGGAATTTCTCGATGAAGCGGAAGAGCTTTTGGCTCTTGGCGCCTCAGTTTTGAACCGTCCGGCAGTTGCCGACATCAAGACATTGGAGGCAGCGTAATGGCTTCGCGTCGTACCGATACCAAAAAGCCCGAACCCGATCGTCCACCGGTGAAAAAGAAGCGTAATTGCCTGATGTGCAGTAACGAGTTCAATTCCAATCACGTTGGTGAGCGAGTTTGCCCGTCGTGCAAGGAAACGTCGGTCTGGCGTTCCGGCGGAATCGCGGCTTAGCCAGCACTTATTATAAGTACTGTCGCTAGATGAACTGAGCGCCTCTATATTGAGGCCTCGGTAGTAGCGGCATTGACCCCACCCCGCTGACGGTTACAATCCAGCCCATGTACAGTCTTAATGATACGGATGCGGTTTTCGTCACTGAAGGTGTGCCGCGCGTTGTCGGCACGGCGAAATTCGAAATCGGCATGCCCGTGAAGCATCGGGTCTACGGGTTTCGTGGCGTCATCTTTGACGTCGACCCGATTTTCAACAATACCGAGGAGTGGTGGGAAAGCATTCCAGAGGATGTTCGTCCGCGGAAGAACCAACCATTCTATCATTTGTTGGCGGAGACTCCTGAGCCCGAACGCTCACCCTATATTGCTTACGTCTCGGAACAGAACCTCGTGCCGGAAGAATGGGATGACGACCCCATCAGTCATCCGGAATTGGAAGAGTTCTTCGAAGGCATGGAAGATGGGCGTTTTATCCCACGTCAAAAAGCTAATTGACGCAATAACCAGCTGACATATTGATCGAAATTTGAGAAACGTGGCCTAACGCGATTTTCGCGAAACGGTTAGGTTTTACAAACTCGATCCATCAGGCGTTCCATGAATTTTTCGCACAGGGAAATCTGTTCAAGCTCAATGAATTCATTGGGTTTGTGCGCTTGATCAATGGAGCCCGGCCCGCATATGACGGAAGGGATGCCGGCGCGTTCATTAAATAGTCCGGCTTCTGTTCCGAAAGCGACCTTCGCGTTATCGTTACGCCCAGCTAAGGCTTTGACGAAGGTCACGACTTCCGCATCCACATCCATGTCCAGACCGGGCATATCATTGTAACAATCAATGGTTATACCGGTGTCGGCATGCACAGCCTGCATCTCGGGCTCCAGGACATCGCGGGCGAAGGCCCGAATTTCTTCTTCCAAGGCGTTGGCATCTTGGCCACCGACATAGCGAAACTCACTATCCATCCGGCAATCCTTCGGCACGATATTCAATTGGGTGCCGCCTTGGACTGTCCCTGTATGGACGGTTGTGTGGGTAACATCATAAAGATCATCGTAGGGGCCTTCACCGGCGATCCGATCGGCCAACGTCCTCAAATGCGCGATCAGCCGTGCAGCGTATTCAATTGCGTTGACGCCATGCGGCGCGAGACTGGAGTGGGCTTCATAGCCGCGAACATGAACACGATAACTGCGTTTGCCTTTGTGCCCGGTGACCACCTGCATGCTCGTGGGCTCACCGACAATACACATGCTCGGCTTGATCGGCATATCGTTGAGCGCCTCGATGAGCCGCCTGACACCGATACAGCCAATTTCCTCATCATAGGAAAATGCCAAATGCAGCGGAATTTCGAGCCCCCGCTCAATGAAGCGGGGCAACATTGCCAGGGTAATGGCGATGAAGCTTTTCATGTCCGACGTGCCGCGGCCATACAATTTGCCATCCTTGTGGGCGACCTTGAATGGATCCGTATCCCATTCCTGGCCATCCACCGGGACAACGTCCGTATGGCCCGATAGCATTACCCCTGATAACTCAGGGTCGCCAATCGTCGCATACAAATTGGCCTTGGTGCCTTCTTCGTTGTGGACAAGCATGCTGTCCACGCCCTGTTCATTCAGGTACTCCTGAATGAAGTCGATAAGTTGCAGGTTGGATTCGCGGCTTGTTGTATCGAAGGCGATCAATCGTTCGATCATTTCAACGGATTTGTTGTCGGCCATTTCATTCCTATGCAACATTGTGGCGTGCTGTTCGCCGGTGCGGAGTGTGCGAGAAAAGCAGGTTTCAGCGGCAATCGCAAATTGCCCCGTCAATGAAATTGACCATTGGCCTCCAGTTTGCCAGCCTTTGGGACCTTAAGGGGATTTTGAGAGAGATGGATACACCAATCGGAAGACGCATGCACGATTATTTGGTCGCCCGGCGGGCGGATCAATTTGCGTTTCTTTCCGCTTTGGTCAGGATGCGAAGCGATGACCCATCCTGTGATTTGCCGCTGCTCCGTGAAAATTTAGTCGAGCAGTTGAAATCTTTCGATCTGGAGCCCGTCGTGCATGAGGTGCCCGATGAATTGACCGCGTCGACACAATATGACGATCTCGCCAACATCATTGTACGCTGCGAATTTGGCGAAGGACCCACATTGGCTTTGGGGACTCATGTCGATACGGCACCGGTCGGGCCGAAATGGCAACGAGAACCATTTGATGCCATCATTGAAAACGGGCGAATGTTCGGACGCGGTGTTAGCGAGGGGAAAGGCGATCTTGCGGCCTATGTCTTCACACTGCTAGCGCTCCGTGAAGTCTCGGATGATATGTGTGGTGCCGTGGAGTTACACGTGACCTTTGACGGCGTCACGGGTGGTGCGTTCGGTGCTAAATGGTTGCTTGAAAATGATATCGTCAAACCGGACCACGCCGTTGTCCCTGGTAGCGCCCATGCCATCGGCGTCACGACAACCGGGGTGCTAAATCTGGATGTCGAATTGCGCGGTCGTACGGCATCTGCAGGGCGGCCTGAGAACGGCGCCGACGCCCTAGAGGGTGCCGCGGATGTTTTAGCGGCGCTGTATGCCTATCGCGAAGCGCTTCGCGAAAAAGTTTCGGATATCCAGGGCATTGGATCGCCGACTTTGGTGGTTACGGGTATAGAAGGCGGGAACAACCCACTTTCCGTGCCTGATAGTGTAACCCTGAGTATTGACCGGCGCGTTCTCCCCGAAGAGCGCGCGGATGCCGTGGAAGCTGAAATTACGAACATTATCGGGCGTGCTGTCGTGAAGGTCCCTGGCGTGGTTTGCAAAGTGCGCCGCCGGCGGTTTCTTCCCAGTACTTCTGCGGGCGAAGACGGCCAGGCTTTCATTGACGTGTTGGCGCGCCATGTTGAGACAACAAAAGAAGGGGCGGTCGTTCGCTATGGGGTGCCTCATGAGACGGCGGCAAGATACTATGCCGCCGCTGGGGTTCCTGTTGTTCTGTATGGCGCGGGCTCTGAAAAATTGGAAGTTGAGAATTCTGCTGGTCCCGATGAAAATTTGTTGTTGGATGATCTCCGAATTTCGACAGAGGTATTGTCTTATACGCTCGCCGAATGGCTAGCCCCTGAGAAAATTTAGGTAACCCTAGTCAATCAGACCGTATCCGGGAGAGAACGGTATCGTCAGGCCTAATCTTTTGCGGAGTTCAACGGGTGAATGAACGCTCAGAGTTTCGTCTGCCGGTGTTGTCCAAACGGGCGGTGCGCCGAAGCTGTCTCGGAGTGTGATCGCGGTATCTGTGATTTTCAGCGCGCGGTAAACTGCCTGGCTGAAACCAAAGTGGACGCCCAAAAATGACTGTTCGGAAAAGCTCAGGCATTGAGCCTGCGCCTGATTGCCCAACCGAAACATGCCAAGATTAAAACGCCCTGGCTCATGGGCGCCAAATTTGGGGGCGGCATGCGCATGAACCGAACGGTAGGCGTCGCGGTGTTTATGCGAGGCGGTGTAGACGTAGCTCCCAGGGTCGGCCACCCAATCCTCGCCGTCAATATTGAGTTCTATCGCCAATTGATCATTGTGATCATGGCCGCCGCGTCCATTCTGGCCCAGCGGGCCACAGCGTATGGACAAAAATAGCCGTTCCGAACGCCAAATATATATGCCGAAATCCGGATACGCGTGCGTCTTAATGTTTGCTAGGACGGCGTAGCTGGAAAGATCGAGAACCGTTTCGCATTGCTTGGGATTGTCTTCAGAGTTGGGATGATGTGGTGCGGAGGGCGATGCAAACGAAGGGTAATCCACAGCAGCTGGAAGAATAACTCCGCCGGAAAGGCTCTGAATGAATGATCTTTCCACGGCGTGTTCAGGCTCCGCAATATCCTCAAATTCAGGTCTCGCAAAAAGGCCGGCCGCCATGGCGACAAAGCCATTGTGATCCAGATGCACTTCATCGCCGTCAGGGGTCAAATGTCCAAGGCCGATTTTTACAAACCGACCGCTGTCATTATCCCCGATCTGTACGACAAGTTTGTTGGGTTTTGAGACCTTTGCGGTGAATGTCGCCATCCGCTCCAAGGCCGAAAAATGCGAACCAGGAAAGGGGCCGTGATCCGGATGCCATGACAATGATTTTCCCGGTCGCAACGGGCCCTTTGGCCAATTATTCAAATTAGCGCCCAAAATGGCATCGCGCCTCTCGGGTGTTAGTCCGAGAATCAGAGCTGTCGCGCTCATTACCATTTCCGCGGACAGGCGATGATAGCAGACCGAGCCCTCGAAGTTACTGCCATCGTTATTGAATTGTTGCGCGGTCTCGCGAGTAAGCTGATCGATGGAAAATGTCATCCATAAATCAGTTTCGGGGTTTGAAGGTAAATACGCAGCGACAAACGCCAATCCGGCGATGTTCGCTAGATAATGATTGCCCCTGAATTCCGCCGCCCATTCCAAATTAGTGAAAATGTGACGCCCATGGGCAATTAGAGCGGAAGATAATTCGTGATGGACTCCTAGATCCCGATCACATTTGGAGCCGGCAAAAACCCATGAAGCGATGACTAAATTTGCGGTACGAATAGCGACATCCATGGTGCATGCCCAATTGACTCCAAACCCTGGCGGGTTGGCGGCAAGAAAATCCAATAGCTGATTTTTGTATGCGGCTTCGTATACCTCGGCGGGCTCGAAACCGGGTTTGGACGCCTGAGCACACTGCCAAGCCAGGCCAAGCACAGGAAGGTGCTGCAGCCGCCCCAATTCCCACGGGACTTTAATATCCACCGCGGGCTTGTGCCCGAATGGCATAAGGGCGGCCCACCGATCTTCGCGCCACCGATAGCCTGAACGAAAATCAAGTTGCCAATCGATCGGTTCATAGGCGGTGTCAATTCGCGAACGTATGCGTTGGGCTCTGGATCGATTGCCTGGTGACAGTCTTTCAACTAAGCGGTCGGGCGTGTGGGGACGATGAGCCGGTGGATAAACCATGTCGCCAAAACCCAAGCACGGTTGCCCGTATCGAACCGCAACCCAACCGCTGCCCAATAGATTGAATTCACCTTTTGTGAACCGCCGTGAGGCAGCTTTTAAAGCTTGAAAATTTGCAGATGTCAGATTTTTCGCGACGTTTTGAAGAAAGTTTGGCGGCCGCCAATGATCGTCGTAAATTTCATCAACGTATGTGCAGCGCTCCGAGGCTTTGGCTTGGTAAAACCAGCCACGGCATTGTCGCAGGCCGAATTGGGCAATTTTGCCCATTAGTGATGTTACGGATAGTGATCTTGCATAACTGGCCAATTGGTTCGTTGCCATGGCGAATGATCATCTGTTCATTTTATGCGATGCCGCGAGATTTGTATCATATGGAGCCTGCCGGTCCCGTTCAATTCCACTGATTTTGACGCCCAGTCGACGGTCGCGAGATGTCCGGTGTTGAATAGGACCGTGCGCTCACCTAGTTTTCGTGTTTGTGTCTTACGCTACAGCCTTTTCTTGGTTTCCGAGATCACACGATCAGTTTGAGCGAGTCGAATTTATGCGCATCATCGTCAATGCAATTTCCGCCAATACAGGCGGCATCGTGACCTATACGTCGAACCTGATCGAATATGTCAGCTCATCGGATATCGAGACGATCGTCTATGTACCTGAGTGGTTTGATAGATCGCAATTTGGCGATCTCGATGTTGAGGTAATTTCCGTCAAAACCAAATTTTTCGGGCCGATACACAGATTCCTATGGGAACAATTCGTATGGCGGCGAATTATAAAAAACAGCGGAGCCGATGTCGTCTTTTCCTCAGCAAATTACGGCGTGCTTTTCCCGCCTATCCCGCAGGTGCTCCTTGTTCAAGGCGAGATCTATATTAATCCCATATATCGCGAACGGGTGCTGCCGAATCTAAGCTGGCGCGAACGGGTATCTGCATTTCTTCGGCGCAACCTGATGTTGGTTTCCGCGCGGCATTCTCGGGCCGTGATATTCCCGTCCCAAGTCGCCTTAGACTCGGCGCTCGATTACGATTCCCGGCTAGCCGAAAACGCGAGCGTCAATCATCTAGGGGT
>JABJBP010000135.1 GCA_018665815.1 Rhodospirillaceae bacterium | reverse complement strand
CGAGAAAGGATCAAACGGAAAACGATGGAAACCCGGCGCTTGCAATACCGCAAATACGCCGCTTAATGTTATCAACCAGATGAGCCAGATCCTCCTTTAGATCAGGCCGTTGATTGTTCCAATTTATATGACGACGGACAAACATCTCAGTAGTCATAAAAAGACAAGGGAAATTGGTCATGCGTAAAATTCTCATCGGCGTTGGTGTTCTTGTCGTTGCTGTCATTGCCATAGTCACCTTTGTCTTCTCCTCCCTTGATGGCTTGATACAGGAGGCAGTTGAAAAATATGGAACTGAAATTACCAAGGCCGAGGTCCAACTTACTGCGGTGAACATTGATATTAGTTCGGGTAAGGGCAGCCTAAGCGGACTTAAAGTAGGAAACCCAAAAGGTTTTGAGACCCCTAGCGCCTTCAATCTAGGCGAAATCAGCATCGCCATTGATACCGGATCGGTGACCAAAGACCCGGTGATCATCAAGGAAATAGTTATTACCTCACCCGATATCACTTACGAACTGGGTTCGGGGGGCTCCAATATTAGCGCCATGACCAAGGCGGAGGTACGCCGCCATGCGGCGCGCTTTGATCTGCCGGTGGCGGAAAAGCCGGAAAGCCAGGACATCTGCTTCGTTCCCGATGGCAATTACGCCAGCGTCATCGAGCGCCTGCGGCCGGATGCCTGGGAGCGGTGACATCGTTGATTTGGACGGCAAGGTGCTCGGACGGCACGGCGGCATCATCAATTTCACCGTCGGCCAGCGCCGCGGCCTGGGCATTGCCGCAGCGCACCCGCTTTATGTCATCAAGCTCGATCCGCAAACGCGGCAGGTCGTCGCCGGCCCCAAGCAGGCGCTGCAAAAACACGGCTTGAAGGTGACCCGGATCAATTGGCTCGGCGACGGCGGCGAGCCGCCAGCCCTGAGCCGCCCCGTGGTCAAAATCCGTTCGACGACGGCGGCCGAGCCGGGGCTCTTGCGCTACGCCGGTAATGGCCACTGCGAGGTTACTTTCGAGGCGCCCCAATCCGGTGTGGCGCCCGGCCAGGCCGCCGTCTTCTACGATGGCGAGCGGGTCCTGGGCGGCGGTTGGATTGAACGCGATGATTAAAAACGGGGGAGGCCTTGCGTTGCTGCGGCTAATCGGATGGAACGGGGCCGTGCTGGCGGCGCTCATACTCGTCTGTGAGATTGTTTTCGGCTACTGGTTTTGGGGCGATCCCTTGGACGGCTTGAATATTTTTCGCGGCGTCACCTGGCGCTACGACGCCAATCATCTCTACGCACGCGACGAGCCGGTCATTTACCGGCGCGACAAGTGGGGGTTCCGGGGGCAGTACGGCGAGCCCGCCGATATCGGCGTGCTGATTGTCGGCGGCAGCACCACCGATCAAAGATTTATTACCGAAGGTGAAACCTGGCCCGATGTTTTTTCCCAGTGTCTCGACAAGAACGGCGTGTCCCTGCCGGTGGCCAACGGCGGCGTCACCGGGCAATCGACCCAGGGGTTCCTTGCCGACATGGATTTGTGGTTCTCGCGCATTCCCAACTTGAAACCGAAATTCATGATGGCCTATCTGGGGATTAACGATATCTGGGCGAAAAGCGAGACTCATAAATATAAGAATAATCCGCGGAAATTTAACGAACAACGGGTGGTGACCAGCCAATGGTCGGTGCTCTATCAACGCATGAAAATGCACAGCGCCATGTACCGCCTCTATCGGACCGTCAAGGGGGCCTGGATCGCCTGGAAGGCCGGCCTTGCCTACCAGACGGGTGGCGCCGGGGATGAGCGGGCCGCCGACGTCATGGCACGCAAGATGACGGCGGCGCGCGCCGTTACTATTTTGCGTGACGGCCCGAAATTGCGGGCCATGGAGAAAAAGGTCGAGGCGAATTATGGCGGCGAATTGGTCTATTACCGCCGCAACCTCCTCACCTTCGTCGAAAAGGTCAGGGCCACGGGGACGGAGCCGCTTCTTGTCACCCAAACCTGGGCCAATTTCGGCTTCGACGGCGACCGATTGTATGGCGACGCCTTTCAATACGCCCTGCAAAATACCTTCAACGACGTCACCCGGCAGACCTGCGCGGCGGAAAATCTCCCGTGTATCGATCTGGCGGCGGATATTTCCTTCCGGCCCGGCGACACAATCGACGCCGTTCATATGACGCCGCGTGGGGCCAGGCGGGTCGGCGATTACATTTGCAAGAAATTCCTGGCCCTCATCAAATAACTTCGCTAACCGCCACCAGGCGGCGCTGAGCTTCCGCCGCCGCCTGCTGGCGGACCCACATATCGGCGTATTTTCCACCCTGGGCCAACAGATCGACTGTCAACGCCGGAGTAAAAAAACACCACTGGCCGGAGCAAAAGTACACCACTGTGGCGGCGTAGAACCGGCCCGCCTTGCTCAAGCCCCGCTCAAAGAGAGCATCACGGACACAGTTGGCATCCTGTCTGGAGTACGTGTCGATGGGTTTGTTACCAACAGTGTCGACCAGATTTCCGATGGCCCGATCAACCGCCTGGGAGAAGGTGGCAGGACGACCATCACCCTTAGATCGAAGATAAATATCTCGTGCCTCCGTCATCAGCGGAGCATTTGACGACTCACGGGCCTCAAAGGCCTGATCAGATAGGTATCGTCTAAGAGGGCTATCGTTAGACCTCCACCTAAGGGGCATCCACTCTTCATCCAACTGAGCCGCCAAGGTGGTTGATTTTGTCTTGGCTGCCCTCAAGGACTTCGTGCGCAACGACAGAACAATCCTCGGACACCTGTAGTGGCTTTCGAGGTCCTTCGGAATACGCCTTGTGAAGTAGTAAATACCGTCCCTGGAATAGACATAAGGGACTTCTGCGGTTCGCAGCATGGTCAACACTCCTACGGTCTTCTCAAGAAGATCGTTGGAAATCAATAGGTTGACCTGAGTGGTGCCAGAGAAGTGGTGCCCAGGGGCGGAATCGAACCACCGACACCGCGATTTTCAGTCGCGTGCTCTACCAACTGAGCTACCTGGGCACATCCCCGAAACGGG
>JABJBP010000001.1 GCA_018665815.1 Rhodospirillaceae bacterium | reverse complement strand
GTTGAACTCATAAACGGCTCGAAACGGAACGACAGAAAACTAAGGATAGGTTTTCGGCGAAATGCCAATCAGCGTCGAAGTAGCGTCGAACTAAAACTAATTATTTGATTTTATTAGGAAATTCGGTTGGGGTCTATTGAGTGGGAATAGAAATTGAATCGTAAGTGATTGATTTTAAATAATTCTTTAAGTACATAGTCGGTACATAGTCGTAAAATTATCCTTTACTTTCAATATCAAAATATTCTAGGTTCATACTTAGGTACATAGAATCACACACTACTCAGTGTCATAAATTCTAAGTACGCCATTAAAGCCATTCCAGTTAATTCATTAGGGTCATAAGAAAGAAGTATGATCCATACTTCTTTTTTTCGTTAAGCCAAAAGGCAAAACTCTAGGCCACCAACGCACCGGACTGACAGGTTATACAATTCCAGCGCCCACAATTACTATAAGTTTCTTTGGTACATACTATGTAATTTTCAAATCCTCTAAATTCTAGCATTATTAAATAAAAATCGGACATTTGGTAATTTGAGTTTTTCTTATGCGGATGCTGACAGGTTTTTCATTCTGTCTTTTGTTGATGGGTTGTCAGACGGCCTCCTATAGCGTCGAATGGCGTTAGGTGGAATTATGGCGTGTTTTGATTATTTTGGCAGTGGCGGCGATGATTTCAAGATTTCACTCGAAATCAAAACCCAATTCGCTCAGCACGGCTTTCAGTTCGGTGCGCTTCGGCTGAGAGAAGCCTTTCGCCAGGCGTTCCGCCCAGGGCACGCCGTCAGCGCGGCCCGTGGTTACTTTCTGGGCTTCCAGATCGGCGTTGTAATTCGCCGTTAGGATATCCAAGGGTTTCGCCTCATAGCGTTCCCAATGGATCAAACCTTCGTCGGCGTAACGCGGCTTCGATGGTGGGCGCTCGGCCGGCCAGCCGAGAGTCATGCCAAACGCCACGAAGACGCCGGTGGGCAGCCCCAAGGCTTTCGCGACACCGAGAGGGTCATTGCGCATGCCGCCGATCATGCAGCCGCCGAGGCCGAGACTGTCGGCAGCGAGGGACGCCGACATGCCGACCAGGGCCGCGTCAATAACCGCCACCAATGACATTTCCAAGTGTCCGTGGGCGAGGCTGCCGCCACCGATCTCAATCACATGGCCGAGGCGGTTGATGTCGGCGCAAATGGCGACCATGACCGATGCCTCATTGATATGCTGCTGGCCGCCGGCCAGTTCGGCCAAGATCGCTTTGGTGTCAGTGTCGCGGACGACGACGAAGGAATAGGCCTGCAGGTTTGATGACGTCGGCGCGTGTTTGGCCGCATTCAAGACAGCCTCGATCATTTCGTCGGGCACCGGTTCGGTGGTGAACGCGCGCACGCTGGCGCGGCGTTTCAGGCAATCGATGACGGCTGAGGAGAGGTGATCGGTGGAGGCGGGCTGATCCACGGTGCGTTTATTCCTTTGTGGCTTGAACGGTCTGAACAACGCGCTCGAGATTGGCGCGCAAGGCTTCCGGCCCGGTGTTTTTCTGGATGAAATCCTTGGCACCGGCTTCGATGCAGCTTTCGGCGACCGTTGTATCCGACATGCCGCTCAACATGACGACTTGGGCATCGGGGGCAATCGCCAAAATGGACCTGAGCGCATCAAAGCCGTTGACCTTGGGCATCTTCATATCCAGCAAAACGAGATCAGGTTTTTGGGCTTGATAAAGGTCTTCGGCCTCATCCCCGTCTTCCCCGGTGCCGACGACAGCGCATTCCATGGTTTCCAACACGCTGGCGACCAGCATGCGGATCAGGCTGTCATCGTCGATGGTGATCACGCGGGTGGGCTCGGCCATCGGTGCTTTCCTTATGAGCGGCGTCTGTGCCTCTTGTTCTAAGGCTTTCCGGCTTGGTCATCAACGCCATGATACTGCGATGTTTTCGAAACCAAATAGGGGGCCTTGATGGGTGGGGGCAATTGGCTATGCTCTTGGGCTTCCCGGCGCTTTCGCGCCGTCACCCAGGAGGTTTTTGTGAGTTCCGAAAATCCCAATCAGGCTTGGTCTCAGACCATGTTCGATCAATTCGTCGACGCTGGCGTTACCTTGTTTCCGTATATTCCGGATGCCGGGAACAAGGCATTAATCGAGATCGTTGACGCCCACAACGAAGCCCGCTCCGTCCTGCTGACATCCGAAGAAGAAGGCGTTGCGGTGTGTGCCGGTGCCGATTTGGCCGACGAGAAGGGGGTTTTGTGCATGCAGTCGTCGGGCGTCGGCAACATTCCGAATTTTTTGACCTTCGTAAAGGGTGCCAGGTTTCCCATATTGATGATGGTGTCCATGCGCGGCGAATACGGCGAGCAGAACCCTTGGCAGTATCCCATGGGCCAGGCGGTGGAACCGATCATGGAGGCCATGGGGGTGCTGACGTTTTGGGTCCATGAGCCCGATGATTTGGAGAAGGCGACAACGGCAGCGATCAACGCGGCCTTCAAGGGCGGCCAGTCGGCGGCGCTGATCCTCAGCCAGAAATTTCTCGGCGCTAAGGCGTTTTGAAATTGGGAATTTCAAACGCTGGTTATTTCTTAGCCCCTCAGGCGCTGGGCGCTCACTCCGTTTGCTTGGCTTACGGGCCATTCGGCCCGGTGCGCGTTGCGCTTGCCTACGGGCTAACGCCCGTCGGTAACATAGGCGTCCACCCAATGATGAGTTGGCCACAAGAACATTTGTTGATTGGCGATAGAACCGACGACCTTGCGAGGAGGCAAGCGCGACTGCGCGCCGCACGTCAACGCGTGAGCCAAGGTTGCGAAGCAAACCGCCCGGCGCCTGAGGGAGAAATAAAATGCATGCGATAAATCCAACTATCGATCGGCGCGAGCTCCTCGATCAGCTCGTGCCCAATCCCGATGAGTATTTGATCATCACCGGCTTGGCAGGCTCGGCGCGCGATACCGCCACGCTAACCGATGACGGTGACAATCTGTTCACCATGGCGGGCTGTATGGGCGCCGCGGTTTCCATGGGTCTCGGGACCGCGCTGGCGGCGCCGGATCGCCAGGTGTTGGTGATCACGGGTGACGGTGAATTGATGATGAACCTGGGGTCGCTGGCCTCGGTAGCGACCATGGCGCCCGCAAACCTGACGATCATTTGCATCGACAATGGCTGCCATGGTGAAACCGGCGGGCAGACCGGGCATACGTCAAACCGCACGGATTTGGAAATGATCGCTAAGGGAGCTGGATTGGCGGCGACCATGACTTTGGTGGACCCGGCGGACATTCCCAGCGCCGCGACCTTCTTGAAGGATAGGCCGTCGCCAAGGTTCCTATTGTGCCGCGTCATGGACGGCCCGCCGGCCGCCTATAAACGCAATATGGACCCCGCCGAATGTCGCGCCAGGTTCCGGGCGCACGTGCAAAACACCGCTTGACCGGTAATCGCGGACACCTCCATCGCTCGTCAACGATCTCGTCTACAAGAAGATGGAGGGACGATGTGTGGCGTGTCTGGATGTATTCGGCTTTAGTTTACTTCGAAAGCCAAGGGGCGTAGCGCCGCGCAGCTTTCAGCGTCGCGTCCTCGGTCTCGAAGGTTCTATCTGCATATCCACCGGTGGCGAACCAACCGGTGAGCGCTTCGGTGTCGCGGCGGTAAATTTCAAAACCGAAAAGGCCCGTGTCGAGAACAAAAATATCGACACAGCGATCGCCTTCCAGTGTTTCAATGGATTGCAGGACACGCTTCTTCATGTTGAACGCATCCTACCTATGCAACAGACATGCAAAAACACCGGCCGAAGGGCAAGCCCCGGTTAGGCCGGTCATCACATCTACGCTCGCACGGGAATTAGGGGTCGGTTGGTGCGTCCGTATCAGTGTCGGCGACGGGCGCGGCGAGGTCCTCTTCAGGGCCTTCGCCGGCATCCCGTTTCGCCTGCAACTTCGCCGCTTTCTTTGCAGCCTTCTTCCGCTCGCGCTCGAGGCGGTCGAATCTATAGTTGGGTTTCCGCGCCATTCACTCAGTCGTTGGCGACCAAGTTTTCGGCTGACGAACGACCATCGCGGCCCGGCGCGATTTCGAAGTCAACTTTTTGGCCTTCGCGGAGCGTCGACAAGCCGGCGCGTTCAACGGCGGAGATGTGCACGAATACGTCCTTGCCGCCATCTTCGGGTTCAATGAAGCCGAAACCTTTGGTCGGGTTGAACCACTTAACAGTACCTGTAGTCATAGAACTTCCTTTAACAAACGTGTGAAGCGCGTATGTGACGCATCTTGGCGCCAATTGAAAGCCTTTTATTTCGAATTTTCACTATCGCGACAGCGCGACTATCGCAGAATGCCGAATATTCCGATGGCCATGAGGATCAACAAGGCGACGCGGCGGTAGAGCGCCTCGCTCGATTGGCGAAACAGCCGTCCGCCAATCCACGCCCCGATCATGAATACGGGCAACATGATGGCCGCCGTTTTAATCGCAGTAAATGACAGTAAGCTTTTGAAACTCATTAATAAAATCAACGCCACGAGGGTCAGTGCGAAGTATCCTGTGAAATTCGCGCGGTTGACTGCTGCGGCATCGCGGCTGGATAGCAGATACATCATGACAGGTGGATTTCCGAGGCTTGTCGCGGCCATCAACACACCGGACAGGGCGCCGACGCCCAGCGTCGCCGGCAAGCGCTTTTCGCCCTCGTAGCGCCAGCCGAGCATGAGGACGGCGGAAAACACCAATACAACCGCCGCCATGCTTCGGGCGACAAAATCCGCGTCCATGGAAATCAATAGCCAACTACCCAAGGGCATGAAAAGTGCGGCGGCGGCGCCCATCGGGCCGATCGTCCGCCAGGCGATATCGCGGTGGGTGCCCGGCAGTAGCTGCGCAGTAACGACCAGTTCCATCAAGATGATGATCCCGACCGTATCGACAGGGCCAAACAGGATAGCAAACACCGGCGCCATCATCATGCCCGAGCCCACGCCGGCGAAGCCGCGCATTAGACCTGCGGCTGTGGCAATGCCGAGCGCCATGAGAAGGGGTGTCGTCATCATGATTGATCCGGTGTTTCCAGAAAGGCGACCAACGACGAACAAAGGCCGGGACAGGGCCCGGCCTTTGCCCACGTCTGATCGATGGAAGACTACTCGGCGGCGTCGACCACTTTGTCGACGTAGTCTTCCTTGTAGAGTTCCGAGCCCTCTTCCTTGAACTTTTCGCTCATCTCATCCATGCCGTCCTTGGCGTAATCACGAACGAGGTTAGTGATCTCCATGGCGCAGAACTTCGGCCCGCACATGGAACAGAAATGTGCGGTCTTATGTGCGTCCTTGGGCATGGTTTGATCATGGAAGTCGCGGGCTCGATCGGGATCGAGGCCTAAGTTAAATTGATCTTCCCAACGGAACTCGAAACGTGCCTTCGATAGCGCCTCGTCGCGCGATGCAGCGCCCGGATGCCCCTTGGCCAAATCGGCGGCGTGGGCGGCAATCTTGTAGGTGATCACGCCTTCGCGGACATCGTCCTTGTCGGGCAGGCCCAAGTGTTCCTTCGGCGTCACGTAACACAGCATGGCACAACCGTACCAGCCGATCATCGCAGCCCCGATGCCCGACGTGATGTGGTCGTAGCCCGGTGCGATATCGGTAACCAGCGGTCCCAATGTATAGAAGGGCGCTTCGCCGCAGGTTTCCAACTGCTTTTCCATGTTGTATTTGATCTTGTGCATGGCGACGTGACCGGGACCTTCGACCATCACCTGACAGCCTTTATCCCAGGCGACACGGGCCAACTCACCGGCGGTTTCCAACTCGGCGAACTGGGCTTCGTCGTTGGCATCGGCCCCGGATCCCGGGCGGAAGCCATCACCGATGGAATGCGCTACGTCATAGGACGCCATGATTTCAGAAAGCTCCTCGAAGTTTTCATAGAGGAAGCTTTCCTTGTGGTGCGCCAGGCACCACTGCGCCATGATCGAGCCACCGCGACTGACGATACCGGTCACCCGTTTGGCGGTCAGGTGGATGTGCCTGAGCCGCACGCCGGCGTGGATTGTGAAGTAATCGACGCCTTGCTCGCATTGCTCAATAATCGTGTCGCGGAAAATCTCCCAGGTTAGGTCTTCGGCGCGCTCGACCTTTTCCAATGCCTGATAAATCGGCACCGTGCCGATGGGTACGGGCGAGTTACGGATGATCCATTCGCGGATATTGTGAATGTTGCGCCCGGTGGAAAGATCCATCACCGTGTCGCCGCCCCATCGCGTCGCCCAGACCATTTTCTCAACTTCTTCGGCGACGCTCGACGTCACCGCCGAGTTGCCGATGTTGGCATTAATCTTCACCAGGAAGTTCCGACCGATAATCATCGGCTCAGATTCCGGGTGGTTGATGTTTGACGGGATGATGGCGCGGCCACGGGCAACCTCGTCGCGCACAAACTCCGGCGTCACCCAGGCTGGAATGTCGGCGCCGAAACTTTCGCCGTCGGCGATCAGTTTGGCGGCGGCAGCGGGATCATGTTCACGGGCCATGTTTTCGCGGATTGCGATGAATTCCATTTCCGCAGTGATTTCACCTTCGCGGGCGTAATGGAATTGGCTGACGATCTGGCCTTTCTTAGCGCGGAGCGGCGGGCGCTTGTTGGGGAATTCGGCGACCAGCTTATCGTCGGCTATGTTGCCGTTGTCCTCGGGCTTAACTTCCCGGCCTTCGTATTCTTCAACGTCACCGCGGGCCATGATCCATTTGCGGCGCAAGGGCTCCAAGCCGCGCTCCAGATCAATGACTGCATCGGCATCGGTGTAGGCGCCGGACGTGTCATAGACGACCAGTGGCGGGTCGCCGGCGGATTCATGCAGCGTAATCTCGCGCATGGGCACGCGTACGTCGGCATGTTGTTCGCCGTTCACGTAAATCTTTTTGGATGACGGGAGTGCGCCGGTCGTTACGTTGGCTGCTTCCGGCTTGCGAATGACATTCATGGTGGATCTCCTCTCGCTCGGGCCGCACACACAATATGCGCGGTGAAGAGATCCGGGGGTAAAGCGTTGGTCTGGAAAGGGGCTTATCGGTTGGTCTTCGCGGCCCCATTGTTCCGATCCCTACGCCGGTGTGACCCGGATCAGGTTCGACGGGTCACCGCGAGAACGAAACCTCACGAACTCTCAGCCCAGGATACCAGGCTCCCCGTGGAACAATTTCAATGTGGGGCTTGAGGCCGGAGCGGTCAAGCGACGATATCGCTAAGAACGGCCATTTGCCGCCGATTTCTGTGGATGAAATTCGGTGGTAAAAACGGCATGAAACAGGCCTTCAGACGGAATGTCTCCGTCAGCATGAACCACGTACAGCGCGGTTCTGATTTATAGGGATTTGAAAGCCCTGAAGAGGCCTATTCGTCGGCGACGGTCAATTCACCAGCAGCCATGCGGCCGTCGCGGCCGGGGACGAGTTCAAACTCGACCTTTTGGCCTTCCTTGAGTTCCGCCAATCCTGCCTCCTGTACGGCCGAGATATGGACGAAAGCATCTTTGCCGCCGTCATCGGGTTCAATAAATCCAAAACCTTTGGTCGGGTTGAACCACTTTACTGTTCCACTAGGCATCTTCGCTCCTTCCTCGTGTCGCGATCGCGACTAAACTTCGCTCAACATCGCGCTCCGCGACACTTCGCCATCCTCTTCTTACAGTCCAGGATTCATCGAAAATCGATCTGAACGGAAGAAATCATGGCGTCCCCGCGTTATGAACGCAAGGATTAACTTGGCGTTTCTGCTGAAAAATTCACAGCTTTTATTATGCTTTGCAACGCCGTACGGAACTCAAAAAACGATCACCTGGCGAAGTTCCGAGCCATCGTCCAACCGGTCGAAGGCTTCATTGATTTCGTCGAGAGGAATGCGTGCCGTAATCAGTTTATCGACGGGCAAAACGCCGCGTTGGTATAGCCCGATATAGCGCGGAATATCACGGGCCGGGACGCCGGAACCCAGATAACTTCCTTTGATGGTCTTTTCTTCGGCGACCAAATTGACGTGTTGCACCGAAAAACTGTGCTCAGGATGACTGAGGCCGACCGTCGTCACGGTGCCGCCGCGCCGTGTGATCTTATAAGCGGTTTCCATCGCTTTGACCGAACCGGCCGCTTCGAAAGCGTACTCGAGCCCGCCGCCCGTGGCATCGCGAACATTCTCGACACAATTGGGGTCGGTGGCATTGAACGTGTCGGTGGCGCCAAGTTGGCGGGCCTGGGCGAGTTTTTCGTCGTTGGTGTCGATGGCGACGATCCGTTGCGCGCCCAGCATTTTTGCCGCTAACAGTGCGTTGAGGCCGACACCACCAAGACCGACCACGGCTGCCGTCGCACCCGGCGCCATTTCGGCGGCGTTGAGCACGGCGCCGACGCCTGTCAACACGGCACATGAAAACAACGCGGCCTCATCCAAGGGCAGCTCCTTGTCGAGTTTGATGAGAGAGCGTTCGGAGACAACGGCGAATTCCGCGAAACATGAAACACCGACTTGATGGTTCATCTTGTCACCGTTCCACGACAATCTGCGCTCGCCCGATAGTAGCGTGCCGGCGGCGTTCGCCTCGGCACCAGGCTCACACAGCGCCGGGCGGCCGGACATGCACGGGTCGCAATGACCGCAACTGGGCACAAAGACAAAGGCAACGTGATCGCCGACCTTTAACGAGGTCACCCCGTCGCCGACCTCGGCGACAACGCCGGCGGCCTCGTGGCCCAATACCATGGGGGTAGGGCGTGGCCGCGAGCCGTTGACGATGGAAAGATCCGAATGGCACACCCCGGCAGCTTTCATTTCAACCAGCACTTCACCGGCGCCGGGCGGGTCCAGATCAACCTCAATGATCTCTACTGGTTTTGACGTGGCGTAGGGTTTTGGGCGTTCCATTTCCAGGAGCACGGCGGCACGTATTTTCATTGGTGAGACTCCCTGTGAATTTCAGGGCCGCAGTCTACCACGGTGCGCCGGTCCGACAATTGGAGATCAGTCGCCGGCTTCGTCTAAGATAAGTTGCTCGCCATCATTAGCTCTTGCTTGCTCAGCCAGCAAGACCCGCGGATTGGTCTCGCGCAGGCGCCTGGCAAGAGTAATCGCGATGGAATGGAAAAACCGACGCCCGAAGGTTGGGTCACCCAACAACAAAGATTGAATGACGTCTACATCAATGACCAGAATTTCTGCATCCGTCCCGGCAATTACGCTGGCGCTGGTTGGTTCATTATCGACGAATGAGACTTCGCCGAAAATATCGCCTCGACGAAGCCGCGCCAGTTCCACCGGGGCCCCGCAATCATTGGCGCCTTCGAAGTCCAATTCGACACGGACTTCACCTTTGACGATGACATATATGCCGGAAAACGGACGGTTCTGGCGAACAATAACTTCTCCTGCATCGTAAAGGTGCTGTGATTAACTCTTGAGAAGAAAGCTTTCCTCTTCGGGCTCAAGGACGCTGAAAACATTGCGAAACGCCGTGCTGATATCTTAGTCGACACGGCGCTGAAATGCTATCGAATGATTGATCTTCATGTATTCACCTTACGTGACTTGAGGCCCGGCTGAATTTATATCCGAGCTTTATAACAGCAAATTCTTAATTCGCGATGTACATCATGTGAATTGGCGTGAAATATTACAAGCGGATTCATAGGTGCCAATATAATCAGGAGTTGTGACGGCATTCAGAGAGAAAATTGACTTTCTCCGCCGGCTAGCGCCAGCCACCACCGCCGTTCACGTAGACGGTATCCGCCGTCATGTATTGGCATGCATCGGAGCACATGAACAGCACCAATTCCCCAATTTCACCGGGTTCCCCGAACCGTTTCATAGGCACGTCGTTCTTGAATTGTGCCATCAATTCGGGCGACGTATCCGCGGCCGCCTGAAAAGCTGTGTCGATGGGGCCAGGAGAAATGGATAAGCATCGAATGCCACGGTCGGCAAATTCGCGCGCCACACCCAAGGTCATCGTCAGGACGGCGCCTTTGGCTGCGGCATAATGAACTGAGGCGCCTGGCCCGCCGCGTTTGTGGGACATGGAGGCGACATTGACGATGACGCCGGTGCCGTTGTTCAGCATATGCGGCAGGACGGATTGCATGCAGTAATAGATACTTTTGGCATTCAGATCGAACGTGCGATCCCACAGATCATCTTCGATATCCATGAATTTTGAGCGGCGCATCGCCGAGCCCGCCGAATTAAACTGAAAATCTATACCGCCGAATGTCTCAATCCCCTTGGCAACCGCAGCTTCGATCTGAGCGCGCTCAGTGACGTCGCAATTGAGACCAATCGCGTGGCCGCCTTCGTCAGTGATTTTAGCCGCCGTTTCTTTCGCCCCGGGGCCATTGACGTCCGCGCAAATCACGTTGGCGCCTTCGCGATTGAAGATATAGGCGGTTTCCCGACCGATGCCACTGGCCGCGCCGGTGACAAATAGCGTCTTGCCGGTGAAATAATCGGGTGTCTTTGGAATTGATTTTCTCCCGCTCGAGTCTAGGTCCACAAGGCGCGGATTGTGGGCCGCATCAGGCCCGGGCGTCAACCGCAAGCAAGGCTCGGATTGTTGCCCGGATTGTTGCCCAGATTGTTGCGTTGACCGAGGGCGCCGGCCGCTCGTATGGTCCGGCCTATGACGGGGGAATTTCAATCTGCGGATTTTATCGTTGTCGGTGCCGGCATCGCCGGCGCGTCGGCGGCCTATGAACTGGCGCGGGCCGGCGCTTATGTCATCATTGCGGAAATGGAAGAGCAGCCCGGTTATCACACCACCGGCCGTTCGGCCGCGACGTTCGTGAATTCTTATGGCAATGATGTCATTCGCGGTTTGAACGCACTCAGTTTACCGTTTTTTGAGGCCCCGCCCGACGGGTTTGGCGAACACCCATTATTGAGCGAGCGCGGGACGATGTATATCGCCGGTACCGATGAGCTTGAGGCTTTGGATCAATTCCTCGCCGAGCCGCCGAATGCCGGATTGTTGACACGTCTCACGCCCGATCAGGCGTTGGCCATGTCACCTGCCTTGAATCCTGAAATTGTCGCCGGCGCGGCTTTCGAGGAAGCCGCCCGCGATATCGATGTGAATGCCCTATTGATGGGATATTTGCGGGGGTTTCAGGCGGCTGGCGGCAAGCTTGTCGTGGGTGCTGAAATTAAGTCCCTTCTGCGCCGGGCCGGCAAATGGGAGGCCGAGACACCAGTCGGTATTCTGTCCGCCCCGATCATTATCAACGCTGCCGGTGCCTGGGGCGATGATCTCGCTTATTTGGCCGGTGCGCGGCCGGTGGGTTTGGTGCCGAAGCGCCGCACGGCGCTGACTATTGATCCCGGTGAACCGATTGCGGATTGGCCGCTCACCATCAGCTTGGACGAAACCTGGTACTTCCGGCCCGAGGCCGGTGATTTGCTGATCTCGCCGGCCGATGAGACACCGTCGCCGCCGTGTGACTCGCAACCCGATGAACTGGATATCGCGCGCTGTATCGACCGCATTCAATCGGTGACGCGGCTGCGCATCAACCGGTTGGTTTCGAAGCGCGCGGGCTTGCGTACATTCGTGCATGATAAAACCCCGGTCGTTGGCTTTGCCGATGATGTCGATGGATTTTTCTGGCTGGCTGGGCAGGGGGGCTACGGAATTCAAACATCGCCAGCCTTGGCGCGGATGACGGTGGCTTTGGCGGGCGGAGGCGAAATGCCCGATGAATTGATTGAGCGTGGCATCACAACGGCCGCTGTGGGGCCAATGCGTCTCTTGACGGCCTAGCGAACTTGATCAGCATCTTTTCCGATAGCGTAGGAGCGGTTAGGCTGAAGACATGAAAATGCGTGCTGCCGTCCTCTATGAACAAGGTCTGCCCCGGCCCTATACGGCCTCGGTGCCGCTGGTCGTTGAAGACCTCGATCTCGATGGGCCCGGCGAAGGCGAGCTATTGGTGGAGATCGCCGCCGCTGGTTTGTGCCATTCTGATCTCAGCACTATCGAAGGCATTCGGCCGCGGCCTGTGCCCTGCGTGCCGGGCCACGAAGCCGCCGGCATTGTCCGCGAAGTCGGCGCTGGCGTTGACGATTTCCAAATCGACGACCACGTGGTCATGGTGTTTGTCATGAGCTGCGGAACATGTCCGGCGTGCGCCGGTGGCCGGCCTAATCTGTGCGGTTCGTCCAGCGAGGCCAAGGCGCTGGGTGAAATGGTTGCCGGCGGCAAGCGGCTGCACCTGGGGTCTGAAACTCTCAATCATGCCGCCGGGATTTCATGTTTTGCCGAATTTGCCGTGGTGGATCGCCGCTCGGTTGTCAAAATTCCATCGGACGTTCCATTTGGTGACGCCGCGCTGTTTGGTTGCGCGGTGATCACCGGGGCCGGCGCGGTTCTCAATACGGCGGGCGTTTCCGCCGGCGCGCCGACAGCGGTTGTCGGACTGGGTGGCGTTGGTTTAAACGCCGTTATGGCGGCCGCCATCGCGGGCGCCTCGCCATTGATCGCCATTGACGTTCACGAAGATAAACTGGCTTTGGCGAAAAGCCTGGGCGCCAGCCACGCTGTCGATGCGCGCAACCCCACGGCACTTGAAGAAATCCGTGATTTAACAAAGGGCGGGGTCGCCCATGCGTTCGAGATGGCGGGCACGGTGGCCGCGTTTGAAACCGCCTATGCGGTTCTCCGGCCCGGCGGCGTCTTGACCTCCGCCGGTCTGGCGCCGGCGGCGGCCGAATTTTCGTTCAAGCCCTATGAAATGGTGTCCCAGGAAAAACGTATCCAGGGCAGTTACATGGGCTCGTGCACACCGGCCATCGACGTGCCCAGGTTCATTGACTACTACCGACAGGGAAAGTTGCCGGTGAACCAGTTGCGCAGCGGTGAATTGGGGCTGGATGATATCAATCTTGGGTTTGACCGCTTGTCGGATGGCGCCGTCGTACGCCAGATCCTCGTGCCCAATCTTTGAACGGGCAGAGGCCGCCTAATTCAGTTCGCGAGATTCGAACGGAACCGTCAGACCGGAAGCCGGCTGGTGGGCGATGATCGAAACGATTCGCTGGATTGTGTCGTCTTCGTCAACCAAGGGATAGGACAAACGCTGATAGGCAAACACTTGCTGGCCGGATTGGTTTGCGTTTACGGGTTTGTCTTTGACGATTAGCGTGCGGGTCCATTGCGGCCTGCGTGATTTCAATAATTGGTCATAGATATCAATGAGTTTTTGCTTATTGGACCCGAGATTCAAATCATCGAGAAATAGGCCTGTGGTTTCACTGCCGTAGATGCCGACAACAAATGTACCGGCAAACCGTATTCGATACCGCACTGGCCGACCTTCAACATCCAAAACCACAATACTCGGTGCGATATTGTAGATTTCCATCAATTCGAAATCAGCGATGCGTGCGCATTTATTAATGCCTTTATCGCGCAAAATTTCCATATGCGCCGCAAACTCAACGACGCGCGGGTCTTCGTAAAATTCTTCTCCCATAATACCAAGTTGGGCGATCGGGGCATAAAGTTCAACGATGATGCAAACGCTGCGTCAATAATTGATCGTCATACCGGCGTCGATAACCAGAACATGGCCGTTGACGTAGGATGCAGCGTCAGAGGCCAAGAACACCGCCGCGCCGGCAATCTCATCAGGTCTACCCCAACGTTTGGCGGGAATGCGAGCTTCAACGAATTGCTGCACGTTTGGATCATTGACCCAGGCCGCATTGGCCTCGGTGGCAAAGTACCCCGGCGCGATGGCGTTGACGCGAATTCCTTTCGGCGCCAGTTCAACGGCGAGCGAACGGGTCAACGCCTCAAGCCCGCCTTTCGCCGCCGTGTAGGCTGCATCGCCGGGCCGGGCGCGGGTGCCGGCGATGGAAGTGATGTTGATCAGTGCGCCGGGCAACCCCGAATTAATCCGCCCTAACGCCCATTTTCGGGCCAGCGAGAATGCCGATGTCAGATTGCCCTGCACCAATCGATTGAAATCTTCGATGGTGCATTCGCCGAGCGTCGCACGGTGCCGGAGGCCGGCGTTGTTGACGAGGATGTCCGGTGCGGTGTCTTGACTGTTGAACCAAGCGTCCACGGCGGCCTCATCATTAACATCGAAGGGCGCGGTGCTGGTGGTCAGACCGGCATCGGTCAGTTCTTCGACGCGGTCGGCCAGAGTTTCCGGGTCACGGCCGTTGATGATCACGTGAGCACCGGCTTCCGCCATCGCCTTGGCGATCTCCCATCCTAGGCCACGCACAGACCCGGTGACCAACGCTTGCCGGCCTTGCAGCCCGAAGCGATTGGCATGATTGAAATTGGCATTCATGGCGTTTCTCCGCGCTCGCAAGGCAGTCATTTTAATCCGCTCCGCATCGGATGTCCCGCCGCTTGATGCGGGTATGAACGTTTGGGATCATGCAAGTTGTTGACGGCGGTGCGTTGAACCTGCAGCTTAGGTGCCTGCCCCGAACATGTTTACTCGATCATCTTCAATGGAGCAGTGTTTCCCATGACCCACCGTATCGTTTTTCTGGACCGCGACACCATCGCGCCGCACGTCAATGTTAGGCAGCCCGATTTCCCCCATGAATGGGTGGTTTATGACCGCACGCCGCCTGAATTGGTCGCCGAGCGCCTCAATGGTGCAAGCATCGCCATCACCAACAAAGCACCGATCCGCGCCGATACCTTGGATGGACTGGATGACTTGAAGATGATCGCGGTCGCCGCGACGGGCACCGACGTCCTCGACGTTGAAGCCTGCAATGCGCGCGGTATCGTGATCTCAAATATCCGGGGCTATGCGGAAAACACCGTACCCGAACATGCCTTTGCATTGATCCTGGCGCTTAGGCGCTCCATCGTTGGTTACCGCCGTGACGTGGCTGCCGGCAAATGGCTGGAGGCTGACCAATTTTGTTTCTTTGATCATCCCATTGAAGATCTCGCCGGCAAGCAACTGGGTATTCTCGGCGAAGGCGTGCTGGGCAGTTCCGTGGCCGCCATTGCGGAAAACGGTTTTCGCATGAAGGCGGCGTTCCTGGACCATGCCTACGTCACCGACGAGGCGCGCAAATCCAAAACCTTTCTGGCACTTCCCGATCTGCTGGCCACGTCGGATGTGTTGACTGTGCATTGCCCGCTGACGCCCGACACCCATCATTTGCTGGATATTGACGCCTTCAAGCAAATGAAGCCTAACGCATTGGTCGTCAATACGGCGCGTGGCGCGGTGATCAAGGAAGAAGATTTGGCGAAAGCCGTTGAGGACGGCATGATTGCAGGTGCCGGCATTGATGTCCTGGCCAGCGAGCCGCCGTCCAATGATCATCCTTATATGAAATTGCTGGAGCGCCCGAATTTTATTCTGACGCCGCACGTTGCCTGGGCCAGTACGGAAGCCATGCAAACGCTCTCCGATCAGATGATCGACAACATCGAAAACTTTGTTAACGGCAACCCGACCAACGTCGTCAGCAAATAAACGCCGATGTTTTGACCTCAGTGATTTTCCACATTCAGAATTTGCTGGCGGTCTAGATGGTGAATCCGTGATAGACGGCACATAGAGGCACTGCTAACGGCTATGAATAAACGCCGCGATCTCCGGTTGGATGTCGTGGCGCCAGCGTTGGCCGTTAAAAACACCAAAGTGACCGACGTCGGGATGGACCAAATGCCGCTGGTGTTTTTTCGCAATATTCGGACACAGGCCGTGCGCGACAGCGGTTTGGCCGGGCGGGCAAATGTCATCACGGCCGCCTTCAACGGTCATCAATGCGGTGTGGTGAATAGCTGATGGTGTGATCGGAGTACCGCGATGATGCATGCGGCCCCGAGGCAAGTTGAAGGTCTGGAAAACCGTTTCCACGGTATCGAGAAAAACCTCGGCCGGAAGATCCATCACCGCCAGAAATTTTTCGTAAAACGTCCGATGCTCGGCTGCGGTTCCGCCGTCGCCGTCGACCAGGTGATTGAAATAGATGAGTTGCGCATCGACGTGGCGTTCCAGATTTTTGAACAAGAACCCCGACAACGTTAGAAAACCCGGGCACACCGGACGCCAGGCGCCGGGATGCGGCCATGGCACGTGCGAGATCGCTGTCTGTTCGAGCCACGCACGGTCCTGGCAGGCGGCCATCTCATTGGCGGCGCTGGGATTGACGCGGGCGTCAATCGGCCCGCCCATCAAAACCATGGATGCGGGCTGGTTGGGGTTATCGCTGGTGGCAAGCAGGGATACGGCGGCCAAAACCGGCACGCTGGATTGGCTGACTGCCAACAGGTGGGCATCGGGCCCGATGACATGCAGGGCGCGGATCACCGTGTCGATAAATTCATCAAGGCCGAACGGCCCGACAAACGCCGGGACCATGCGGGCATCGCGCCAATCCGTCACATAGACGTCAAACTCTCCAAGCATCGCCTCGACGGTGCCGCGCAGCAGCGCCGGATAGTGTCCCGACAACGGCATCACAATCAGCACCTTCGGTTGGCTGCCCGGTGGCACGGCGGCGGGATCTTTGGTGAAGTGCAGCAATTCGCAAAATGGCGCGGTATCGACAATGGTGGGATCGACGGTGACGGTCTCGCCGTTCACCATAATCGTCTCGATGCCCCATTCGGGTCGCGGGTAGCGGTGCGTCATGCCGTCAAAGACCTGAAGGGCGGCATGCAGCGCACGTCCCTGCGGTGTCTGCGCCAATGGGTTTATGCCGGTCTCCGTGAGCAATTTTTCGGCTTGGCACAAGGCCCGCATCGGCGCCAACGCGGCATGGGTGAACTCAAAGGCATGATAAAGCATGATGCGCCGCAGCGTAGCACCTGGGTGCCAGGGGGAAAGCAATGCCATCGGCCCCCCTTAACCCGGTCCGCCGAAAACCTAGGCTCAACGATATCAAAAAGCTGACGATGATAAATTGGGGAGACGCGCCGTGGTTTTCGGAATATTCGGCAAGAGCGACGAGAAGATTCAAGAGCTTATCGACAACAAGGAATTTGACGAATTGCCGACGGATGTCATCGACGAATTGGCCGCCGAGTTGATCGTGACGACGGAGATGTCTCTCGACGGCTATAATATTTTGGAACGCATCGACATCATTACCTCGGAGTGCGTGTTCGGCATGAACATCTTCCGCGATATGTTCGCTGGCATCCGCGATATTTTCGGTGGCCGGTCATCGGCGTCGCAGAAGGTTTTGCGCGACGCGCGCCGAACGTGCCTGACGGAGCTTCGGCGCGAAGCCTTGATTGTTGGCGCCGATGCGGTGATTGCCGTTGATTTGGATTACAGCGAAATTTCAGGTGATGGCAAATCGATGTTGCTGGTTGTCACCAGCGGCACCGCATGCCGGGTGGAGAAGAGATAGATGGCTGAGAAAACCGCATCCGCACCGGCGGAAACCGCGTCATCGTCGGCCGACCCCGTTGCGGCCGTCGAGGAACAGATCGCGCAGCAGGCTGAAAACGTCTCGGCCCTGGTCGATAAACTGATTGAGTTCGGCGTTACCTACGGCTTCCAAATTTTGGGCGCCTTGGTGTTCCTGTTCATCGGTCTCAAGCTCGCCGGCTGGGCTGGGCGCCGCGTCGGCGGCGCCTTGGAAACCAAGAATATTGATCATACCTTGGCCCGGTTTCTGGGTAATGTCGTTAAGATTGTCGGCGTCGTCTTCTTAGTAATTATCACGCTCGGCAATTTCGGCATTTCCATCGCGCCCCTGATCGCCTTGGCCGGCGCATCGGCCTTCGGCGCGACCATGGCAATCCAAGGGCCGCTCAGCAATTACGGCGCGGGCTTGTCGATCATTTTGGCCCGGCCGTTCGCGGTCGGTGACACGATTACAGTCAACCGGAATACGTCCGGCGTCGTCGAAGACATCACTTTGGCGTATACATTATTGTTTGGTGAAGACGGCGAGAAAATCACCATTCCGAACAAGGAAATCGTCGGCCGGGTGATTGTCAATTCCGATGAGCGCCGAGTTGTGCAGACCCGCGTCTGTATTGGCGATGACCAGGATACTGACAAGGCGCTTGGTGCAATTCGCGCGGCGCTGGGCGATATCGACGCCTTGAAAGATGCTCCCGCGCCGCAAATCGGCGTCCATGATTTCACCTACGGCGGCATCGTGCTGGGCGTGCGTTTCTGGGTGCCCAGCTCGAAATATTTTCAAGCCCGCTATACCGTCAACGGCGCCATCCTGACGGCACTTCGCGGTGCCGAAATCCAATTCCTCCCTGCCGGCAATCTCGCCGTCGCCGCGACATCCCTGTCGGCGGATGAAGATGAGGAAGACGCCGGAATTTTGTAATAGGAGCTGCTGAGTGGCGAACGAGAAGCAAAATTTCGAAAGCGGTCTGTTGCCACGTATGGCTCGACCAGCGTTTATAAAGTTTTTGAAAGCGCTAGTTTGGGGAATAATTGCGATGACAGTCGCCAGAAGTATCGCCGCCTCTTTTGGCATGGACGATTTGATTTGGAGAATGTTAATCCAATTTTCTGCATTCAGTATTGCCGTCTACGTGATCCACAATCACTTTTCCGGGGATGACTGAGCCTAGCGCTTCAAATCCCGATAAAAATTCTCGTGGCTGCCCAACGCCAAGAGCGTGATGGCTTCACCATCCTGATCCCAACTGTATGCCAATAGCATTTGTTGATTGCTTATTGAAAATTTATGCACTCGGACTCCGGCTAGATCACCAACCTTGGCGTCGCCCAGATGCGGCGTTTGGATGATCTCATGGATCGCAGTGTCTAACTCGGCTTTTTGATTTTTTCGAAGGCGTTTGACGTTGCGTTTGAATACACTGGTCTGAAGGACGTGCATTAACCGAAGGCGTAATCTTCGAGATCGGTTTCTGCCCGCGCGATGAGAATGTCGCGAATGAGGCTATACGGTAAGTCCGGGTTCTCTTCGGCAATCCGACCGATCTCCGACCAGTATTCGATTTGCTTCGGCAGTGAGCGATGATGGATGCGTCCGTAATGCTTGGCCTGGGCGACCAATTCCTTGGAAAGTTTGACGTTGATGGCCATAATTCAAAACTCCTTGCGACAATTATAGACCTTAATGGTCCATAAAGGAACCTTATTATGATCATCGACCACCGCACCTACCGGATCAAACATGGCAAGACGGCCGAATACATTGCGCTATTCGAAGAGTTCGCCATGCCCGTGCAGCGGCGCCACATCGGCGAGCCCATCGGCTATTTCGAGACCGCCATTGGCGCCATCAATGAGGTTGTCCATTTGTGGGCTTACGAGGATATGGGTGACATGGAGCGGAAGCGCACGGCGCGTGACGCCGATCCTGATTGGATTGCGTATAAAAAAAAGACCGCTGGCATGCTGCTGACCCAGGATAACAAGATCGTCAAACCGACAGCGTTCTCGCCGATTAAATAGGCGATGTTCTCACCGATTAGATAATTGAAGTTGACGGTATGCGGCGCGGGTAATTACATGCCCGGCGCCGCGACCGCACCTTGGGCAAATGCAGTTCACCGATTTCAAAGCGCGCCGTTCGGCAGGATTAATACTTTGCCGTCTCGGCTTTCGCGCATGGCGTGGGCGAGGGCGGTCTTTACCTCGGTGATCGGGTAGGCGGCTTCGACGGGGACGGTGAGTGTGCCGTCGATGAACTTGTTGGCCATATCTGCGTACATGGCGGCGATTTCGTCAGGTGTTGAGCGCTGCATGAAACCGACCAACCAGAAGCCGGTTAGCGAAATGCCGCGCACAATGGTGTGGCTGGGTTCGAGCATGCAGGGCTCGCCTGAAAGATAACCGTAATTGACGACCGTCGCGCCATCGGAAAGGCAATCCGCCAGACGGTGCGTGGCGTGGCCGCCGACGGCGTCAATGCCTAGGCGAATGGCCCCGTCCTTGCCGGTTTTCGCCCGCACGCGCTTAGCCAAGTCTCCGCCGTCGACGACAACGACATCGGCGCCGAGGCCTTCGAGTTCCGAAACCAGAGGCTCACGTCGAACGATATTCACGGTTTTCAGGCCACGAGCTTGCGCCAACCGGATGACGTGCCGGCCGACGGCTGAGTTGGCGGCATTCTGGATGACCCATTCACCGGGCTCCAGATCAACGTAGTCGCTAAGCATCAGATGCGCGGAGGGTGGATTAGCCTTCAGCATGGCGGCGTCGGCCAGCGACAGCGCGCCCGGTACCTTGATGACCCGGCCCGCTGCCACGCGGACCCTCTCGGCCCAATTGGCGCGTTCCAGGGACATCACATGGTCGCCGGCTTGCAAGCTTTCGACACCATTGCCTACCTCGACGATGCGCCCAGCGCCTTCTATTCCCAATGGTGCCGGCGGTGTCGGTCCGGGATAACGGCCTTCGATCATCAACAGGTCGGCGGGATTGATGGCCGAGGCCATGATCTCGATGATGACCTCGCCATCCGCTGGGCCGCCGATATCATCGACTTCGACGCAATCGCAGACCTCATCGGGTTTGCCGTATTCGGTGAACTGAACAGCCTTCATCGGGCGCGCGATTCCTGAAATGCGAGATGCCGGGACAAGGTTTCGACGAATAGTTCCGGCGCCTCATACATAATCCAATGTCCGGCACCTTCGACGATGTCGAAAGGCGCATCGGGGTCCAGTTCGCGCAAGATGTCGCGGCGTTTTTCAATATCGGCGACTCCGCCGCCCGTCGCGTCCAGGGCTCCCCAGATGCCGCCCATGGGTGAGACCACGCGGGGCAGGGCTTCGACCAGGGCATTGGACAGGGAAATGCGCCGCGTGCGCACCCGCCCGCGCGCGATGTTCTGGCGATGCGTGTGAAGCGCCAGCGGATCAATGAGATTGTGATCGACCAGCATCAGGCGCTTCAGATTTTCCGTGTGAATGGCGTCGATGTCGGCATCAGGCAGCGTCAGCTCAGGAACCCGGATTCCTTCGACGATGAAATGCAGATCCAGAAACCCGGCGGCCCCGACCAGCGTCAACCCGACGCATCGCTTGCCGTGGCGCGCCGCTGCCCAGGTGCCCATGACACCGCCGAAGGAAAATCCAACGGCATGATAAGGTGTGCCGTCCGGCAGGATTTCATTGATGCCGTCGGCGACGATGGTTGAGATGCCCTCCGCCCCGTGCGGTTCGGGCGCATCGGCGGCATCACCCATGCCCGGCATATCGGCTGCGTAAACGGTGCGCTCAGTGGCCAATAACGGAACCGTCTTGATCCAATGGGTCCAAGAGCCCCAACCACCGTGCAACAACACGGTCGGCGGCTTATCTGTTGGCCCATCTATTGGTCCATCCCAACGATGCCAAACCATGGTGCCGTCGCCGCACGGTGTTTCCAGGCGCGTCGCGCGTGCCGTAATGTCCGCGACCACGGTTTCCGGGCGCGCGTTCCAATCGATGTCGAAGGCGCCAAGGGGATTTGTCCTGGGCATGGGCACTCAGATATCTTCCAATTGAAGCTTGAGGTGCGCCACGTTGGTCGCCAGGCCCGGCAACAGCCACTGAAACAGGCGGACGACTTCAATGACTTCATCCAAGGGCGCATCGGCACCGGCGGCGTCGCGGAGGGTGGCACCGCTCAGCCCGCCTGGGTTCGGCAATCGATCGCGCACCGCGCCCACCGCTTGATTATGGTAGCGTTGGCAAATCGCTTCGCAGGCGGGACTTGCTGCGACGGCGCGTAAATCGCCCCAGCCCGCCGCCCAATAACTCGGCCAGCGCGCAAACGCCCGGTAATCCGTATTGACGAATGGCAAGCCCAAGACCGCCATGACGTCATCATAGGTGGCGCGGGTGGGCGCATCCGCGTGATGCGCCTCCATCAACATGAACGGCACATCCACGTCGGGCGCGTGGCGGCCACTGAACTGAGGCGCATCGCCGCCTGCTCCGGTCATCTCGCCGCCCTCGAGCAACAGCCGCGCCGTGGCGGCGATTATCGCGTAAGCGTGATTACCGTGGGAAAACACCGCGTTGACGGCGCGAATCTGATCAATTTCTCGTTCACCATAACCACTATCGATCAGCCGATTGGTAATGGCTGGCGGCGCCAAATCAGCCGCTGCGGCCTCGACCATGGCCTGTAATCCATGCGCTTCGCTCACAAACGCCTCGGAGCCAACCAACGGTTTTAGGCCACGCCAAAGCTCGGCGAAGAGGTTTGGGTAATGCGCGAATGCCATGGTCACGACGCCCATCCACGGCACCTGCAAGGCGGCTTTCATTTCCGCGTACCATTCGGCGCGCTGGCCTTCGACGGCATATTCCGGCACCGGGCGGACGGTGGGGATGGGATCGGGTTTGAGGCGGGGAAAATTGGTTGTCATGAATGTAATCTTTCAAGATTTTTTGAAATCAAGTGTCGCCGGCGATATCAGCACGCCGAATTGCTCGCAACAGATGACAACGCTCTTGAAGCGGTTCAGATCAGCGCCGCTGGGAATTTTAAAAACCTGACTTCCCTTGAAGGCGCGCAACCGGCCAAGGTCAACGTACATGGATTTGTCGATCGCCGTATCTGGCGTCCACCGGCGCATCGGGGACCAGATAAACATGAAACTTCGGCCCCGGCCCAACCTCGAAGTCGGCGCCGATTTGAATGGCATCGTTATACACCGTCAGCCCGCCGCGACCGTAATGAACGGGATCGGACGGATTGGCGTGGATAAAGGTGCCGGTGGCGACAACGGTCTTCGCCGCCGCGTTCTCAAGCGTTTCCGCGGCGACGATGTTGGCCAAGAAAATATAAGGGTAGGCGAAGATGCCGACCGCGAAACCACCGATGACGCCGAGCAGTCCGCCGACGAAGAAAATCAGAAACTTATGCATGTATACCTCCCCGATTGAGCGCGAAAATATACCGCATGTGGGCGCCAGGGGGCAGTGCGAAATCAACGTTGGGCGCATGAAAATTCATCAACAGTGAATTATTGACGGTGGTGGGGGTGCTGGGCGCAGCCTGAAGCCGTTCCCGCAGGGACGGGCAGGGTGTAAATTTCACGCAAGCGAAAAGCCACGCTGACGGCGTGGGTGAAAATAAATTTAATGAAAATGTGCTTCCTCGGCGTAGCGTCCGGTGCAGTCCCCCGACCGCGCACCGGATATCAGGCGGCGTAGCTGCCTTCGCGCCAAGCCGCGGTGCTTTTGCAGTTCGTGCAGACCCGTTCACCAACGTGGCTGGACACAAACCCTTTTCCGCACATCAAGCACTTACGTTCCTTGCGGATCGGCGGGCGATCCGGCTCAGGTTTCTTGTTGTTGTTACTTCTAGACGACATTCAATTCCTCCCGATACGGACCCGTATCGCTGGTCGGTTGCTCTTTGACCACTATGCATCCCTGATGCTTAATCGGGAAACCGGCTGCCAGGAGGTCCTATAGAGGATTCCTGCGCCTCCCCTTTCCCTACTTCAGGGTTATTGCGAAATGGAAGATGCTGTATAATCCGAAATGCGGCCAATTGCAAGGGCTTAGCGGCTAAATGCCTCTATTTTTCGCGTTCGAGCACCGCGCAAAAGAACCCATCAGTACCCGTCGACGCAGGGCTGAGGCGGAGCCCGGGGCCCGTCGGTGGCGATGCGCCGCCAATGGTTTCGGCCCAAACTTCATTGATCAGAAGGGGGCTAAAGTCCGCCTGGTTTTTCAAGAACTCGGCGATTTGCAGCTCATTTTCCTCCTGCAGGAGCGAACACGTCGCGTAGATCAGTCGGCCGCCAGGTTTGACCAACGACGCCGCGTCGCGAAGAACGTGCAATTGGGTCTGGCGAAGCTGATCGAGATCGGTCGGTTGAAAGCGCCATTTGGCGTTGACGTCGCGTCGCCAGGTGCCGGTGCCGGTGCACGGCACGTCGGCCAGCACGCGGTCGGCGCGACTGGCGTTCTCGGCGACCCAATTGTCATCTTTTGCGGAAATTGTGCGGCGCCGGACATCATGCGCACCGGCACGTTTCAGCCGGGCCTGCATGCGCTCCATGCGGTTGGCGGAAATATCACAGGCGAACAACCGCCCGTTGACCCGCCCGCCTTCGCCCATGGCGGCGGCTAAGGCCAAGGTTTTGCCGCCGGCACCGGCACAGAAATCGACGACCGCCATGCCAGGCCGCGCGCCGACCAACAGGGCCAGCAACTGCGAGCCTTCATCCTGGATCTCGACCAAGCCGCGTTTGAAGGCTTCCGTGCCGCCTAATCGGGGATGGCCGTTAACCCGCAACCCCAAAGGTGAGATCGGCGTGGCTTCGGTATCGATGAAGGCGTCGGCGAGGGCTTTTTGCGCCTGCTCGGGTGTGGCTTTTAACGTATTAACACGCAGGTCAACGGAGGCTTGTTCGTTCAGTGCCGCGATTTCGCGCTCCGTGTCTTCGCCCCAAAGTGCCGCGAACGACGCATCCATCCAGTCGGGATATTCAAAGGCGACGGGCCTGGGCATATCGCGATGGCGCAGTGGCCGGCCGTACAACGCGTCGGCGAGTTCGGCTTCTTGGGGCGAAAGCGCGCCCGGGCAATGGCGGACGCCGCTGAACATGGCGGCAATTTCGTCGGGCGCCGTGCGCTCGGCGACGGCCAGATCGGCGACGACGCGGGTCCGGCCGCCGGGTTGCAAATCCAGGCCGGTTCGTTCGATCCACCAATCCAATCGGGCACGCCGGCGCAGTACGTCATAAAGACGTTGATTGATTGCCCGGCGATCGCCCGACCCTGCGTATCGGCGCTTGCGGAAATACCTATCGGCCAGTACGTTGGGCGGTGATATGCCGTCCCAAACCTGTTCCAGCAGTTCGATGGCTGCCTGAATGCGTGCACCCGGCGTCATTGGTGATTTATCATTGTGATCTTAGTGGTCATGGGGGGGAAGGTATAACTCCCCCGTTCAATGCGCCAGTGCCAATCCGTCTACACGGTTCGGTGATTTTTGAAATTCGTGCGCTATATGTATGGTGCGGCGCGTGTGAAAAATGGAGATCATTGGGATGTATCGTTACCTGCTTCTTGTGCGTTTCGGGCTGTTCAATCTGGTTGCGGTCAGTTTAGTGATCGGCGCATTTCTGCAAGGATGGCTGGACGTTATTTTGGGTGCAAAGCTGGTTGAATTCAGCGCGTTGATCGGCGCCTTGTTCGTCTATGGGCTTGTCTACTGCGCGGCCCGG
>JABJBP010000134.1 GCA_018665815.1 Rhodospirillaceae bacterium | reverse complement strand
CCTGGTAGCCGTCGCCAAGCGCCGTCGAAACCCTATATCGCGCGAAACCGCTCCACACCCAGCCCGGTCATATCAATACCGGGCGCGCGGCCGGAAATCAGATTGGCCAGTGCAGAACCACTGCCGCAAGCCATGGTCCAGACCAAAGTACCATGCCCGGTGTTCACATACAGATTCTCAAGTCGCGCGCGGCCGATAATCGGTACGCTGTCGGGCGTTTGCGGCCGTAACCCGGTCCAGAAACTGGCCTTGTCCACGTCCAGCGCGCCGGGGAACAAGTCGGTTGCAGCGCTGACAAGTTGACGGGCGCGCTGATCATTGATTTGCGTATCAAAACCCGTGAATTCAGCCATGCCGGCAATGCGAATATCTTCACCAAGCCGGCTGTAAACATGCTTGCGCTCATCATCGATGAGCCCGACGGTCGGCGCCCTGGCCGCGTCCACGACAGTCAATGAGACCGAATAACCTTTCGCCGGATAGACAGGAAGGCGAAGCCCGGCCTCATCCAAAACCAACGGCGTATAACTCCCGAGCGCCAACACATAAGCGTCGGCACGGAAGGGACCACGATTGGTGCGGATTTCCGTAACCCGCTTATCGCGCGAAATAACCTCGGAGATCGAGCTGTCGTAAAAGAACCGCACACCCGCCATCTCACAGTGCCGGGCAAGATCAACAGTAAAACGATGCACATCGCCGGTTTCATCATCGGGGGAATGGAAACCGCCGACAAGGGTGTCACCAGCCCCTGCTAGGGCCGGTTCAATGGCCACACATTCCTCTGGTGTTTTCGGATCACGCCGCCAGCCCAAAGCGCTAACCCGGGCGGCCCGGTCAAGCGCCAGATCGAACGCTTGGCGGGAGCGGAAAATGTGAACGATACCGTTTGTGCGCTGCCCATATTCAAGGTTCAGCGATTCGCGCAGATCGCGCAGCTTTTCAGCGCTGAACAAGGCCACGCGGAGCATACGTTCAGTGTTAATCGCGGAACGCCCGGCCGTGCAGTTGAATAAAAATCTGAGCGTCCATTCCCAAAGTGCCGGTTCCAAGCGTAACCGATAGAGCAACGGCGCGTCTTTGCGCCCGAGCCAGCCAATCATTTGTTTCAAATTTTCCGGCGACGGCCAGGGATCGACGTGGCTGGGGGATATTTGGCCACCATTGGCGAGGCTGGTTTCCTCGGCCGGTCCATCACGGCGGTCGATCACCGATACGTCGTGACCCAACTCAGCCAAATACCAAGCCGTGGTAATACCGATGACACCGGCGCCGCAAACAAGAACCCGCACGGTTCCGTACCCTTTGCATCTCCGCCAATCGGCGGCCCCCAGGATAAAGATCATTCCAGCCCGCCCGGTGACCCTCTATGATTACCGCACAACCTAGATGGCGTGAGTTAGGGGAGTTTGGCGGGAACCACAATGGAAAAAATGCACGATACTGCGCTCCTTAAGGTCGATGAGATGTACCGCGCCGACGCTCACGCTGTTGCCATGGGCGTCCCCAGCCTTGAATTGATGGAAAACGCCGGCCGAGCCATCGCGACCACCATTGAAGACCGCTGGGCACCAACGCCCGTCGCAATTCTTTGTGGGCCTGGCAACAACGGCGGTGATGGTTTTGTCGTCGCCCGGCTTTTGGCAGCCAGGGGATGGGCCGTGAGGGTTGCGCTACTGGGCGATGTCGCGGCGCTGAAGGGCGACGCAAAGATCAACGCGGACCAGTGGACGGGCGCCATTGAGCCTATGTCAGTAGCCGTTTTGGACGATGCCGGCCTGATCGTCGATGCCCTATTCGGTGCCGGTCTATCCAGGCCCATTGAAGGTGCGTGCGCGGATGTGTTGGCGTCGGCGGCAGACAAAGGCGTCCCCTGTGTCGGGGTTGATACCCCAAGCGGCGTGCACGGCGATACCGGTGAAATCATGGGCACCGCCATCGCGATGGCCCTGACGGTGACATTTTTCCGGGCCAAGCCCGCGCACGTCCTGATGCCGGGGCGTGATCTAGCCGGTGAAATTGTGATTGCCGACATCGGCATCCCCGAAAGCGTATTGGATGAAATCAGCCCTCGAGCCGCGATCAACGCCCCAGCGCACTGGTTGACGGGATTTCCATGGCCCGAAAGCGACGGACACAAATACCGCCGCGGTCACGCGGTCATTGCCGGCGGCCCTGTCATGACCGGCGCCGCAAGATTGGTGGCCTTGGCGGCGCGGCGTATCGGTGCCGGTTTGGTTAGTATTGCCGCGCCGGAAAACGCGGCAGCAGTATACCAGGCCGCGGAGCCCGGCAACCTTATCCAAGCCATCACCGGTTCCGAGGATTTTCGAACACTTTTGGATGATCGAAGAAAAAATGCGGTGCTTGTCGGACCGGGTGCGGGGCAGGGGGAAAAGACCAGAAATTTGGTGCTAGCGGCGTTGAGCGCCGGAAAAGGTGCGGTGATCGACGCCGACGGCCTCACTTCATTTTCGGAAAACCCTTCAGCTCTCTTTGACTGCGTCAATGGACCCTGTGTATTCACGCCACACGATGGCGAGTTCGCACAACTATTCGACACGACTGGCAGTAAACTTGAAAGGGCGCGCCGCGCCGCGGCCCAGAGCGGCGCCGTAATCGTGCTAAAAGGCGCCGACACCGTTATCGCAGCGCCGGGCGGCAGGGCAATTGTCAACACATCCGGAACACCGTATTTGGCAACCGCCGGCAGTGGCGACGTCCTAGCCGGCCTAATCATCGGCCTGATGACACAGGAAATGGCGGCATTCGACGCTGCGGCTTGCGCGGCATGGATTCATGGCCGTGCCGCTGAATGGTTTGGGCCCGGTTTGATCGCCGAAGATCTGGTCGGGCAAATCCCTGATGTCCTTGAAGAGTTGCAAGTTTATGAAAATTAATAATTTTTACCCACGGGAGGCTTGATTTACCGGCGCGGTAAACCGATGTTTGAACGATCATGAGTAATCAATCGACCGCCGGACTCCTAGACCGAACAATTCGCAACCTCCGACAGGGTTGGCGGACGATTGCCGGCACGGATTATGACGTCGAGGCCGCCAGCGATCGCCCCGATTTACCCGAAGGGGACCTGCCTGCACTCCGCGTACAAATGACGTCATGTTTGGAAGGTAAAGGCGGTGAGGTGTCCGCGCGTTCACGAGCAGCCGCGCTTGGGCATGTTTATCTTGCACTCGACGCCACCGGACGTGAGCGATTCTTGCGTCTTTTGAATGACGAATTCGGTGCCGATGAGAACGCCGTCGAAGCCGCCATTGGAGCTTATCGGCGGGCCGGCAGCGCCGAAACCCGTCAAGAAGCCGAAGCTCAAATGCGCCACGCTCTAGAAGCACCGCGCCTAAAGTTATTACGACAATTCAATGATTTGCCCGATGGAGTAAAGTTTCTGGTTGATATGCGGGCTGAGCTTTTAAAGCTTGTCCGCAAGGATTCCAGTCTGGCCTTACTCGAAGAAGATTTGCGTCATTTGCTGACATCTTGGTTCGACATCGGATTCTTGGAATTGCGGCGCATTACGTGGGATTTGTCTTCAGCGGCATTGTTGGAAAAACTCATCGCTTACGAAGCAGTACACGCCATTGAAAGTTGGGATGACCTCAAGAACCGTTTGGATTCGGACCGCCGGTGCTTCGCCTATTTCCATCCGAAAATGCCTGATGAACCCTTGATTTTCGTTGAGGTCGCGCTGGTTAACGGCTTGGCTGGCAACGTTCAAGCATTGCTTGACGAAGATGCGCCGGTGCAAGATCCGACCAAGGCCGATACAGCGATATTTTACTCGATCTCAAATGCCCAACAGGGCTTGGCGGGTATCAGTTTCGGCAATTTCCTAATCAAGCGCGTTGCCGGTCAATTAGCGCAGGAATTCAAAGGGCTCAAAACCTTCGCAACTTTATCGCCAATCCCCGGCTTCGTGAAATGGCTGGATAGCGCCATCGCCGATGGTCAGCAAGGGCTTTTGAAACCCGCCGAGCGGAAGGCTTTAAATGAAGCTGTCGGTCGTGCCGGTGGTGCCAAGGGAACCTTGAAAGCTTTGCTTAGTGATCGGTCTTGGATTGACAACGATTTGCTAACGCAATCTCTGAAAGCGCCACTAACACGCCTGGCGGCCCATTACGTCTTCAATGAGAAAGGTCGTGGCGGTAGCCGTGCACGCGATCCGGTCACACATTTCCACCTGTCCAACGGCGCTGTTGTTGAACGGCTGAATTGGCTTGGCGACACGTCGCCGAATGGCTTCAAGCAATCGGCCGGGTTGATGATCAATTATCTCTACAATCTGGACCGCATCGATGAAAATCATGAAGCCTATACGGGCCATGGGCGGGTCGCCGCTTCGGCCGAGATCAAGGCGAATATCTGAACTTTTTGATGACGCGGAAATTGTTGCGGCAAGCCAACGGGCCGGCGGCTTGCGCGACTGCCGACAACCGCTTCGGGATTGATTGACAGTAGGATCGAATTGATTAGAGTGTCGCACCGTTCAACGCGGAGCCTGTATTGATACCGGAGCGGGCGTGGTGGAATTGGTAGACACGCTAGGTTTAGGTCCTAGTGGCGGAAACGCCGTGGGGGTTCAAGTCCCTTCGCCCGCACCATGGCGCAACAAAATCAGGCACCGGGGTTGAATGAACGAATTATCTGCGTATCTCCGTAGACGCAATTGAACCGATAGAACAATTTTCCGATTGGCGTGTCATGCAAATCACTAAAACGAAATCCGAAGGCCTGAGCCGAGAGTTTACGATTAACTTGCCGGCCAATGAGATTGAAGAAAAAGTCACCCACCGGCTGATGGAAATTCAGCGCACCGCACAGATTCCCGGGTTCCGTCCGGGCAAAGTCCCGGTGCCGGTGCTGCGCAAACGGTATGGCCCTTCCGTGATGGGCGAAATTCTGGAAAAGGCCGTCGGGGATTCGTCTCAGCAAGCCTTGGCTGAGCGCGGACTCCGGCCAGCAATGCAGCCGGAAATTGAGATCACATCGTTCGAAGATGGCTCCGATTTGGAATACACCATGGCGGTCGAGACGCTGCCGGAAATTGAAGTTGTTGATTTTGCCAAAATTAAGCTTGAACGGCTGGTTCCCGAGGCTGATCCGAAAGATATCGATGAAGCCCTGGAGAATATCGCAAAAGCCCATCAATCTTCCGAGCCAATCACCGGAAAACGCAAAAGCAAGGAAGGCGACGTGCTTGTGATTGATTTCGTCGGCTCGGTTGACGGCGAAGAATTCCCGGGCGGCAAGGCCGATGATTATCAACTGGAATTGGGCTCCGGCAGCTTCATTCCCGGCTTTGAAGACCAATTGGCCGGCACCAACATCGACGACGACGTTGAAGTCAAAGTGACGTTCCCAGAAAGCTATGGGGCAACGGAACTGGCCGGCAAAGAAGCCCTGTTCAAGGTTAAAGTTAAAGAAATCCGCGAAACAACACCGGCCCCTATTGATGATGAATTGGCCAAAAAAGCCGGCGTTGAGAACCTTCAAAAGCTGAGAGAAGGTATTTCCGAGGAACAGGGCCGCGAATACAATTCCGTCGCCCGAATGCGGGCCAAACGTCTGCTTCTTGATCAATTATTCGAAGCCCATGAATTCGAAATCCCGCCACGCATGGTGGAGCGCGAATTCGACACCATTTGGGCTCAATACGAAGAACAAAAAAAGGCCAAGGCCGAAGACGGCAGCGACGACGAATCCGATGCCGGCGAAGAGTTACCTGAGGAAGAACAAAAGGTTGAGTTTCAGGAAATTGCAGAACGCCGCGTGCGTTTAGGGCTGTTGCTGGCGGAAGTCGGGCGACAAAACGAAATTCAGATCGGCCAGGAAGAAATCAACCGGGCGATCATGGAAGAGGCCCGGCGCTATCCCGGCCAGGAACAGCAGGTTCTCGAGTTTTATAAAGAGAATCCCGATGCCCTTGAAGGTGTAACCGCGCCGCTGTACGAGGAAAAAGTCGTCGATTTCATTCTGGAACTCGCCAATGTCACAGACAAGAAAGTCAGCGTGAAAGACTTCATGGCGGCGCTTGAGAAAGATTCGGAAGAAGACAGCGCTGACAAGCCGGCAAAGAAAAAGAAGAAGGCCGCCGCGTCCAAGTCGAAAGCGAAATCCGACAGCACGGCGAAACCCAAGGCCGCACCGAAGAAAAAGAAAAAGGCCGACGACGCCGAGAGCTGATTTTTAAGTCAACACGTGCAGGAATATTAAAGGCAACCCCGCAATGAGTGACCCGAACGACGTTTATATGAATACTCTCGTCCCCATGGTCGTTGAGACCACAAATCGGGGCGAACGTGCTTACGATATCTATTCGCGCCTTTTGAAAGAACGCATTATCTTTCTTGTCGGCGGCGTCAATGACTCAGTTTCAAGCTTGGTTTGCGCGCAATTGCTATTCCTCGAGTCGGAGAACCCCACGAAAGATATCTCGTTCTATATCAATTCACCGGGCGGCATCGTCTCATCGGGATTAGCCATATACGACACCATGCGCTACATCCGGCCCGACGTTTCAACGGTATGCATCGGCCAGGCGGCATCCATGGGGTCCTTACTGCTTTGTGCCGGAGCCAAGAATAAACGTTACGCACTGCCGAATTCACGCGTCATGGTTCATCAACCTTCGGGCGGTGCCCAGGGCCAGGCCACGGATATTGAGATTCAAGCCCGTGAAATCTTGAAACTGCGTGAACGGCTCAATGAAATTTATGTCGAACATACGGGGCAGACGTTGAAAGTCATTGAAGAGGCGCTTGAGCGCGATACGTTCATGAATCCTCAAGAAGCGCTTGAGTTTGGACTTATTGACGAAGTGGTCAGCGAGCGACCGCAGGATGACGACGACGACGCTAAATCCGGCGATTCCAAGGACGATTGAGCCACATTTAAGGAATCTGCAATAATTTTGCGCTACCTTTGCTTTTCGTTGAATTGACCTGGCTGGGATTAAGACCATGGAACGCCGTCAGTTCTCGCTGTGTGCTTGTGTCGAGAGGCAGGGGGTGGTACCGCGATGGTAAGGGATTGTTTATCCCCGTTTGGTGCGGCTAACATGAAGCCTATTGGGGCCAGGAGCCTCACGGAGCACGTATGAGTAAAACCGCCGGAAGTGACTCGAAGAACACGCTTTACTGTTCGTTCTGCGGCAAGAGTCAGCACGAAGTCCGCAAACTGATTGCCGGACCTACCGTATTCATTTGTGACGAATGCGTCGAGTTGTGCATGGACATCATCCGCGAAGAGCACAAAACCAGCCTCGTCAAATCCGGCGATGGCGTGCCGACCCCGAATGATATTTGTTCAGTCCTCAATGATTATGTCATTGGCCAAGATCACGCCAAGCGGGTGTTGTCCGTGGCCGTTCATAATCACTACAAACGATTAGGGCACGGCTCGACCAAGAATGCCGATGTCGAATTGGCCAAATCCAATATTCTGCTGATTGGACCCACTGGTTGCGGTAAGACGTTGCTGGCGCAAACCTTGGCCAGAATTCTCGATGTGCCGTTCACAATGGCTGACGCCACAACCTTGACCGAAGCGGGCTACGTCGGTGAAGACGTCGAAAATATCATTCTTAAATTGCTGCAATCCGCCGACTACAATGTCGAGCGCGCCCAGCGCGGTATTGTTTATATTGACGAAGTCGACAAGATTTCACGTAAATCCGACAATCCATCGATCACGCGTGACGTGTCGGGCGAAGGTGTCCAGCAAGCACTTTTGAAGATCATGGAAGGTACGGTTGCCAGCGTGCCGCCACAAGGTGGGCGCAAGCACCCGCAACAAGAATTCCTGCAGGTCGACACGACAAACATCTTGTTCATCTGCGGCGGTGCGTTTGCCGGCCTGGATAAGATCATTTCGCAACGCGGCAAAGGTACGTCCATCGGCTTCGGTGCTGATGTAAGTTCGTCCGATGAACGCAATACCGGTGAGATATTGCGGGAGGTCGAGCCCGAGGATCTTTTGAAATTTGGCCTGATTCCCGAATTCGTCGGTCGTTTGCCGGTTGTCGCGACATTAGAGGATTTGGAGCAAGACGCACTGGTCGAAATTCTGACGAAACCAAAGAATGCTTTGGTGAAACAATATCAGCGCCTGTTCGAGATGGAAGATGTCAGTCTGACGTTCTCAGATGGTGCAATGGAGGCAATTGCCGCCAAGGCTGTCGAAAGAAAGACCGGTGCGCGCGGATTGCGCTCGATCATGGAGAACATCCTACTCGATACAATGTTCGACTTACCCGAACTTGAGGGCGTCGAAGAGGTCGTTATCAACCGTGAAGTTGCGGATGATAACGCCAAACCATTATTCATCTACTCGGACCGCAAGGAAGACGTGGAAACTTCCGCGTAAAGCTGATTTATCCTCGGGGGGGGCTTGATCTGAGACAGCAACGAGACAATCTCTTCCCTGGGTACGAAATGCATCATGGAATACTTATTTCGAAAACCGAATTCATTCCGAAGAGACAATAAGGCAGGCTCAACGTGACTCAGACCACACAACAATTCCCCGTCCTTCCGCTTCGCGACATCGTCGTTTTCCCGCATATGATCGTGCCACTGTTCGTTGGCCGCGATAAATCAGTGCGGGCTCTTGAGGACGTCATGCAGGACGACAAGCAAATCCTGCTGGTTGCGCAAAAAAATGCCGCCCAAGACGATCCCGCCGAAGACGACATCTATGATGTCGGTACCGTCTCCACCGTTCTGCAACTACTGAAATTGCCCGATGGTACCGTTAAAGTCCTGGTCGAGGGCATTCACCGCGCGAAGGTTGATCGATATATCGATAATCCCGAGTTTTTTGAGGTTGAGGCCACCGTTTTCGACGATCCGGAAACCGACGACGAAGACATCGAAGCGTTGTCACGGTCCGTGGTCACGCAATTCGAACAATACATCAAGCTAAACAAAAAAATTCCCCCAGAAGTCCTGGTCTCGATCAATCAAATTGAGAACGTCGATAAACTTGCCGATACCGTAGCCTCACACTTGGCGCTGAAGATTTCCGAAAAACAGGAACTTCTTGAAATTGCCTCGGTCACAGAAAGGCTGGAACGTGTGTACGCCTACATGGAAGCCGAAATCGGCGTCTTGAAGGTTGAAAAGAAAATTCGCAACCGCGTCAAACGTCAGATGGAAAAGACCCAGCGCGAGTACTATTTGAATGAGCAATTAAAAGCCATTCAGAAAGAACTTGGCGAGACGGATGATGGCCGCGATGAAACTTCTGAAATCGAAGAATCAATCAAGAAAACCAAGCTCAGCAAGGAAGCACGAGAAAAATCCTTGGCGGAATTGAAAAAGCTCAAATCCATGAGTCCCATGTCGGCGGAAGCCACGGTTGTCCGCAACTATCTGGATTGGATGCTGTCTATTCCGTGGAAAAAGCGTACGCGGGTCAAAAAAGACCTCCGCGCCGCGCAAAGCATCCTTGATGATGATCATTATGGTCTCGAAAAGGTCAAAGAACGTATTGTCGAGTACTTGGCCGTACAGCACCGGACCAACAAGATCACGGGGCCCATATTATGCCTCGTCGGGCCTCCGGGCGTCGGCAAAACGTCTCTGGGCAAATCGGTGGGCAAGGCAACAGGCCGAAATTTTGTTCGCATGTCGCTAGGTGGTGTTCGTGATGAATCTGAAATTCGTGGCCATCGCCGCACCTACATCGGTTCGATGCCTGGTAAAATTATCCAGGGCATGAAAAAAGCTAAGTCCTCAAACCCGTTGTTCTTGCTCGATGAGGTCGACAAGATGGGACACGATTGGAGGGGTGACCCGGCGTCGGCACTCCTTGAAGTCCTCGACCCTGAACAGAATAACGCTTTCAGCGATCATTATCTTGAGGTCGATTACGACCTATCCGACGTCATGTTCCTGACCACGGCGAATACGATGAACATGCCAGCCCCGCTGCTTGACCGCATGGAAGTCATTCGATTGTCGGGTTATACGGAAGACGAAAAAGTTCAGATCGCCATCAAACATCTCATTCCAAAGCAGGTCAAAAAGCACGGCTTGAAGGATGAGGAATGGTCCATTTCCGAAGCGGGGATTCGCGAACTAATCCGCCATTACACAAAAGAATCCGGCGTTCGTAATCTTGAGCGCGAAATTGCTAATTTAGCGCGCAAAGCAATCAAGGATATCTTGATGGAGGAAACCGACACCATCAAAGTGACGCGGCGCAATATCGAAAAGTATCTCGGCGTTAAACGGTTCCGCCATGGTGAGATAGAACACGATGATTTAGTCGGCGTGACAACCGGCCTAGCATGGACGGAAGTCGGAGGAGAACTGCTCAACATCGAAGCCGTGATGGTACCGGGCAAAGGCAAAATGACCATTACCGGAAAGCTTGGTGATGTGATGACCGAATCAATCCAAGCGGCCAAATCTTACGTCCAATCCCGGGCGATTGATTTCGGCATCAAACCGACAATGTTTAGCAAGAAAGACATCCACGTCCACGTTCCGGAAGGGGCGACGCCCAAGGACGGACCGTCCGCCGGCGTTGGCATGGTGACGTCAATTGTTTCCGTGTTGACGGGCATCCCCGTCAACAAGGAAGTTGCGATGACGGGCGAGGTCACGTTGCGTGGCCGTGTACTGCCCATCGGTGGCTTGAAGGAAAAATTGCTGGCTGCGCACAGGGGTGGAATCAAGACAGTTCTCATTCCCAAAGAGAACGAAAAAGATTTGGCCGAAATTCCGGATAACATCAAACGCGGCTTGAAAATTGTGCCTGCAACCGTCGTTGATGAAGTCTTGGAGCACGCCTTAACAGCGACTTTGACCCCCATTGAATGGGATGAAGAAGAAGAGATGAACGCCGAAGCCTTGGCTTCAAAAGCCGGTGACGACGACGAGGTTGGTGGCGTCGTTAAACACTAAAGTAAACGCAGTACACAAAAATTCGAAATTTTGTCGTTCAATTAAACCGGCGAATCGGTAGGCCCGATTCGCCGGTTTTCTGCGGTTTTCACGGATTCACCTCGCTCTTCAAGCGCTATATTTTAGTTTAAAGATGGCCGCCTTGAAGCCATTTATCCCTTTATTGCCCGATACTTAGCTCACTTGCCGCTGAAACCCGCAGAATTCCGCGTGTTCATCGATTGACGCCGGAAAAATGGGCTCTATAGACTTTCACTTGAATCAGGCACATTCGAGTAGCGGTAATGCCCGGTATTCGTAACCTTTGTGAAACCGATCAGGAATACGGAGAGGGGTTTTCCATTGAATAAAAACGATCTCGTTGCTGCCGTTGCAGGTAGCTCAGGTTTGTCGAAAGCCGATGCGGCGAAAGCCGTCGACGGTGTAATCGATTCCATCACTAACTCTTTGAAGGGCGGCACGGAAGTCCGTCTCGTGGGCTTCGGCACATTCAGCGTTACGCGCCGGGCCGCAACCACGGGCCGCAATCCGCGTACTGGCGAATCCATTCAAATCGCCGCGTCCAACCAGCCGAAATTTAAGGCAGGTAAAGCACTCAAGGGTGCCGTTAACTAAAAATCACCCTTGAAGTTATATTGAACCGGCCGTCAAAATTTGACGGCCGGTTTCGATTCCAACTTGCCCAATGGCGCGGCTTGTCAGAAAGACATTCCGACCTATGATGCCGAAACGATATATGTGACGAAGTGGGGCGGTTAGCTCAGTTGGGAGAGCACCTCGTTTACACCGAGGGGGTCGGCGGTTCGAGCCCGTCACTGCCCACCATCGTCATCAATCCTCCACGGCCCCTTTGATTGCTTGACACCCTATCGGGCCTAGACTACATGAACGGCTCCTGGCGCCATAAGCCGGGTCCCACGACGGGGGTGTAGCTCAGTTGGTTAGAGCGCTGGCCTGTCACGCCAGAGGCCGCGGGTTCGAGTCCCGTCACTCCCGCCATTTTCTTTCAATGGCTCAGAACCGTCCACTTCGGACGGTTTTGTTTTTTCTAAATATTTTATGGTTATCATGACCAATCCGCATGGGCTTTGTTGTTGCCTAAGGGGACCATGTAGGGCAGGTTACAGATAGGCTTTTGGCAATGTTGATCGCCTTTTTTTTGGTGTTGGAAAGGGGACGGAAGTTGCAAGCACTTCTGGCCAATTACCTGCCGATCTTGATCTTCCTGGGAATTGCCACGGCAATCGCCGGTATAGCCGTTACGGCTTCCGTCATCATCGTGCCGCAAAAACCCGATGTGGAGAAAACATCGGCCTATGAATGTGGCTTTGAGGCCTTCACCGATGCGCGGCACAAATTCGATGTGCGGTTCTATCTGGTCGCAATCCTATTCATCATTTTCGACCTGGAAGTCGCATTCCTGTTTCCTTGGGCTATTAGCCTTGGGCAAATCGGCGCCTTCGGATATTGGTCAATGATGGTTTTCTTGGGCATTTTGACCATTGGCTTCATCTATGAATGGAGAAAAGGGGCGCTCGAATGGGAGTGACATTTCCGCAATCCGATAATGATGCCCCGTTGCCGCCCGGCGCCGACCAGGACATGATTCTGCGTCAGGTAACCGGCGAGCTGCACGAAAAAGGGTTTTTAATTTCCAATGTTGATAAGCTGGTCAACTGGGCACGCACCGGCTCGCTTTGGCCAATGACTTTCGGGCTGGCGTGTTGCGCGGTCGAAATGATCCATGCCTATATGCCGCGCTATGACCTGGACCGGTTCGGCGTTGTGCCGCGTCCAAGCCCGCGGCAGTCAGATGTCATCATCGTTGCCGGCACGTTGACTAATAAAATGGCACCAGCATTTCGCAAGGTTTACGACCAGATGGCCGAACCACGCTATGTGATTTCAATGGGTTCATGCGCCAATGGTGGGGGCTATTATCACTATTCCTATTCTGTCGTGCGGGGCTGCGATCGTGTAGTACCCGTTGATATTTACGTCCCCGGTTGCCCCCCGACGGCTGAAGCGTTGGTTTACGGAATTTTGCAATTGCAAAAGAAAATTAAGCGAACAGGAACGCTTTGGCGTTAGGCTAATGTACCCCGGTAACAATCAATACATACCAAGCAGCAAACGATGAATATAGCCTTGCAGGAACTTAACGATTATATCGCCAACTCTCTCGGCGAAATGCTGATTGAAGCGGAAATCCGCCTCGATGAATTGATAATTACAGTCAATCGCGAGTCGATCGTTGATACCCTAAAGTTCCTACGAGACGACGCGAATTGTCAGTTCAAGCAATTGATGGATGTCTGTGGCGCCGATTATCCCGAGCAGGAAGATCGTTTCTGTCTGATCTACAATTTGCTCAGCATGACCCATAACTTTCGGGTCAGAGTGAAGATATGGACGGACGAAAGTACGCCGGTGGCCTCAGTCACCTCTGTTTTCAGCGCCGCCGGATGGTGGGAACGCGAAACCTGGGACATGTACGGTATCTATTTCTCGGACCATCCCGATCTTCGACGAATTCTGACGGACTATGGCTTCGAAGGGCATCCGCTACGAAAAGATTTTCCCCTGACCGGTTATGTTGAACTCCGCTACGACGATGAACAAAAGCGAGTCGTGTACGAGCCGGTGAAACTGACTCAGGAATTCCGCTCCTTTGAATTCCTTAGCCCTTGGGAAGGCGTGCAGCCATTGCTGCCCGGTGATGAAAAAGCCGAAGGCCAGGACGCGGACGCGCCCAAGGAAGGTACCTAATGGCCGAAACCGAAATCAAAAATTATAATTTGAACTTCGGGCCACAACACCCGGCGGCCCATGGCGTGTTGCGCATGGTGCTGGAAATGGACGGCGAAGTGATTGATCGCGCCGATCCGCACATTGGCCTGCTTCATCGCGGCACCGAAAAACTCATCGAGCACAAAACCTACGTCCAGGCCGTTCCGTATTTTGATCGCCTAGATTATGTGGCGCCGCAAAATCAGGAACACGCTTTCGTTCTGGCGGTTGAAAAACTGTTGGGGCTGGAGGTCCCGAAGCGCGCTCAATATTTGCGCGTTTTGTTTTCCGAAATCGGCCGCGAGCTGAACCATCTTCTCAACGTCACGTCCTACGCCATGGATGTCGGCGCGATGACGCCGATGCTTTGGGGATTTGAAGAGCGTGAGCGATTGATGGAGTTTTGCGAACGGGTTTCCGGCGCGCGCCTACATATGGCCTATTACCGGCCCGGTGGCGTGGCGTACGACATGCCCGAAGGTCTTGCGGAAGATATTAATGATTGGGCGGTTCATTTTGTTTCGGTCATTGATGATCTCGAGACGCTATTGACTGAAAATCGAATTTTCAAGCAACGCACCGTCGATATTGGGGTGATCACTGCTGAACAGTGTTTTGACTGGGGATTCACAGGCCCGAACCTGCGGGCCTCCGGTGTACCATGGGACCTGCGTAAATCTCAGCCCTACGACGCCTATGCCGAGATGGATTTCGATTTACCGATTGGCAAGAATGGCGACTGCTATGACCGCTATTTGGTCCGGATGCATGAAATGCGTCAGAGCCTGCGGATCATTCATCAATGCCTGGAAAATATGCCCGACGGCCCATGTAAATCGGAAGATCATAAGGTCACGCCACCGGCCCGCGAAGCAATGAAAGATTCAATGGAAGCGCTGATACATCACTTTAAGTTGTTTACGGAAGGCTTCCGCGTTCCGGCCGGTGAAACCTATACCGCTGTCGAGGCCCCCAAAGGCGAATTTGGCGTCTATTTGGTTTCTGATGGCACCAATAAGCCTTATCGTTGCAAGATTAGGGCGCCGGGTTTCGCGCATCTGCAAGCCATGGATTTCCTTTCGAAGGGGCACATGCTGGCCGACGTGGTCGCTAACATCGGGTCCGTCGACGTCGTTTTTGGTGAGATTGATCGGTAGAATTGTGACAGACGACACGCAAAATTCAGAAAGCTTCGCATTCGACGCCGAACACATGGCGCAGGCTGAGAAGATAATCGCCAAATATCCTGAAGGCTGGCAGGCGAGCGCCGTCTTGCCGTTGTTGGATTTGGCCCAGCGCCAAAACGCCAACTTCCTATCTCAAGCCGCGATGGATTACGTCGCGGAAATGCTGAAGATGCCGCCGATCCGGGTCTACGAAGTCGCGACGTTCTACACCATGTACAATTTCAAGCCGATGGGGAAACATCATGTGCAGGTCTGCACAAATCTTCCCTGCTGGTTGCGGGGATCCGACGATATTGTCAAAACTTGCAAAGAACTCATTGGTGTCGGCATGGGCCAGACCTCCGAAGACGGCATGTTTACACTCACGGAAGCCGAATGCCTGGGCGCCTGCGTGAACGCGCCCATGGTCCAGATCGGCGATGACTATTTCGAGGATTTGGATGCAGAATCGACCCTGGCCGTGCTGTCCGAACTGAAGGCTGGAAAAACGCCGAAAAGCGGCTCTCAAATTGGCCGCCATACCTGCGAGCCCGTTTCCGGCCTGACCAGTTTGTACAATCAGACGGATCTACGTAAAGCCAAGGTGGGAGGCGAGTAATGCTCGACGATAAAGACCGCATCTTCACCAATATCTACGGCATCGATGATCCGTTCTTAGCCGGCGCCCGTGCACGTGGCGATTGGGACGAGACCAAAAAAATCCTTGATATGGGCCGCGAAGCGATCATTGAGGGAATCAAAGAATCAGGACTTCGTGGTCGTGGTGGTGCTGGATTTTCGACAGGTATGAAATGGTCGTTCATGCCGAAAGAAATTGGTGAGCGGCCTCATTATCTGGTGATTAATGCCGACGAAGGCGAACCGGGTACCTGTAAAGACCGGGAAATCATGCGCCATGATCCGCATAAGTTAATCGAAGGCGCGTTGATTGGTTCTTTCGCCATCGGCGCCCATGTCACGTATTGCTACATTCGGGGTGAATTCTACCGTGAGGCGGAGAATTTACAGCGCGCCGTGGATGAAGCCTATGAAGCCGGCTTGATCGGCGACAATGCCTGTGGCTCTGGATACAAGTTCGATTTCTATGTTCATCGCGGCGCCGGCGCCTATATTTGCGGCGAAGAATCGGCCTTAATCGAAAGCTTAGAAGGCAAGAAAGGCCAGCCACGCTTGAAGCCGCCATTCCCGGCGAACGTTGGTGTTTATGGGTGCCCGACCACGGTCAACAATGTCGAATCAATTGCAGTTGCGCCGGCAATTTTAAGGCGCGGCGCTGAATGGTTTGCCGGTCTTGGCAAACCCAATAATACCGGCACGAAATTGTTTAACATTTCCGGCCATGTGAATACCGCGTGCACTGTCGAAGAAGAAATGGGAATCCCATTGAAGGAACTCATTGAAAAGCATGCCGGCGGCGTGCAGGGCAGCTGGGATAATTTACTGGCAGTCATTCCTGGTGGCGCCTCAGTACCGGTTCTGACAAAAGAACAATGCGAAACCGTGACCATGGATTTTGACTCACTTCGCGAATTGCGCTCGGGGCTGGGAACAGCGGCCGTCATGGTCATGGACAAATCGACCGACATTGTCCGGGCCATCACCCGCCTGTCGGCGTTCTACAAGCACGAAAGCTGTGGCCAATGCACACCGTGCCGAGAAGGCACCGGATGGATGTGGCGCATGATGGAACGGATTTGTTCCGGCGACGCGGAAATTGAAGAAATTGATCTTCTTGAGGAAGTCACGCGGCAGGTCGAAGGGCATACCATTTGTGCGCTCGGTGATGCCGCAGCATGGCCGATACAGGGTTTGATCCGTAGCTTCCGGCCGGAAATGGAGCGCCATATTACGGCAGGGCGCGCCGGTGCCAACGAGGCCGCGTGAGGGATTTGATATGGTCAAGCTAACCATTGATGGCATTGAACACGAGGTCGAAGCGGGCATGACAATCATGCAGGCTTGCGAACACGTGGGCATCGAAATTCCACGCTTTTGCTATCACGAACGGCTGACTGTCGCCGGAAACTGCCGGATGTGCTTGGTTGGCATGGAACGCTCGCCCAAACCCGTGGCGTCCTGCGCCATGCCGGTCGG
>JABJBP010000133.1 GCA_018665815.1 Rhodospirillaceae bacterium | reverse complement strand
CAGTTGCCTTCCCGCTCGAATTCTAATATCAAACCAAGCACAAACGCACCCTCAGACGCACCCTAGAAACAACAATGGCTCAGAGATTTCTCTCTAAGCCATTGATTTTATTGGTAGCGGAGGAGGGACTCGAACCCCCGACACGCGGATTATGATTCCGCTGCTCTAACCAGCTGAGCTACTCCGCCCCAAGGCGTCGGCCCGGGCGGAAGCTGGGCTTGCACCCGGGACAGCGCGTGATAAGCCGAAGCCGCGAGGGTGTCAAGCATGCGGCCCCCGACTTGCCCGTGACAGGCTGCCGCAAGCGGCGTTGAACGGTGCTGCGTACTCATACGTGGCGCCGGGCTGTCCCTGGGCTATTACCGAAGTTACCTTACTGGATCTCTTGATCCGTCAAGGCGGCGCGTTCTTCAATCCGCTTGATGAAGGCCTCAGTCGCTTTGCCATCGGTGGCTGGCAATCCCCGCTTGAGGCGCATTTCGACTTCCGAAATCACCGCCCGCGATGCGATCTCATCCTTGGTGCCGCCGACCCAGGGCCGGTCAGCCAGGTCACCCTTCGGTGCCGGGCGCGGGATGGGTTCAGGGTCCTTGACCCAATAATTCACCGGTTCAGGCGCAAACAGGACTTGTTCGGGCGGCGGCGCCGGGCGGTCATAACGCTTCGGTGCCGGGCCGTAATAATTCACCATCCGGCGTTCATCGCGGAAATTCGGCTTCTTGTAGCAGCTGACGCCGCCCAAGGATTGGTAGCAATAGACCGGCTCGAATTCCTCGACGGCGGCCTCGTAGGCGGATTTCTGCGCACAGGCGCTCAAAAATCCAGCGGCCCCGATGGCCACAATGGTCATTAAAAACTTTTTCATGTTCCACACTCCGTTTCGTCCCGAAGAGGCAAACCCCACCCCTTCAGTCCATAGCATTGCAGGAACGATGCCAGAATCCGCCTGTCCCGGGGGGAACCCAGAACAAGACTTGGAATCAATAACTTAAATGGTTAACGCTTAGGCGTTGACGTCGATCACCGTGCGGCCACGGATTTGTGCCTGGAGAATCTTGCCTGCCAATTCGGGCAACTCGGCAAGAGGTGCCACATGCGCCGTTTCGTCCAATTTCGCCATCGGCAGCTCGTTCGCCAACCGGTCCCAGGCCTGTATGCGCCGGGCTTTCGAGCACGTGTTGGAATCGATGCCGCAAAGATTGATACCGCGCAGCAAGAACGGCAGGACATTGGCGTTGAATTCAATGCCGCCTGCATTACCCACCGACGCCACCGTGCCCCAGTACGCAATGGACGGCAAAATGTTGCCGAGCATGGCGCCGCCAACATTGTCGATACACCCAAGCCAGCGTTCCTTGCCCAAGGGTCCGCGCGGCGCTTCGGCCAGTTCTTCACGGCCGACGATGGTCGCCGCGCCTAAATCCTTTAAGTACGCATGGGTTTCTTCTCGGCCGGTACCGGCGGCGACGTTGTAGCCTAAATTGGCCAGCACCGCGACGGCGACAGAACCGACCCCGCCGGCGGCCCCGGTGACCAGGACTTCGCCTTCCTTGTCGGTGGACAGACCGTGTTCTTCCAATGTCATGATCGCCAGCATAGCGGTCAGGCCGGCCGTGCCGATGGCCATGGATTGTTTGAGGTCAAGGCCACCCGGCAACGGCACCAGCCATTCGGATTTGACCCGGGCGCGCGTTGCAAACCCACCCCAGTGAATTTCGCCAACCCGCCAACCGGTCAGGATGACCTCATCGCCGGGCTTGTAATCGGGCGACGCGCTTTCCTCGACGACGCCGCAGAAATCGATCCCCGGGACATGCGGGTACTCGCGGACCAACCGGCCGATGCCATTTATGATCATGCCGTCCTTGTAGTTCAATGTGGAATATTTGACGGCAATGGTGACGTCACCTTCGGGCAGGCGGTCGTTGTCGAGGGTCTGAATGGAATGGCTGACCTTGCGGTCGTCGTCTTCTTCCAAAAGCAGACAGGTGAACTGATTGGCGTCGGTCATGATGGGACCCTCCCTCGGGCGCAAACTGATGTTAAATCGATTTGCCAGCCACTATAGGCGGCGCGTTCCGGAGATCAAGCCAGCCGCCACCCGAGCGTTTCACCGGCTTGGAACGGCTGCACGGCCTCTCCTTCGGCGCTGATGACGCTTTCCGGCACGACCAGTTCGGCGCGCTCCAGCGTGACGGTTTCGGTATTCGCGGCGAGGCCGTAAAACGCCGGACCGTTCAATGAGGCGAAGTTCTCGAGTTTGTCCAACGCTGCTTCTTCATCGAACACGCCTGCGTAGACCTCCAATGCCGTGGGGGCGGAAAATATCCCGGCGCAGCCACAGGCCGTTTCCTTGACGCTGATCGCATGCGGCGCGGTATCGGTGCCCAGGAAGAACTTCGCATTGCCGGACGTCGCCGCCGCGCGCAAGGCCTGGCGGTGCACCTCGCGTTTCGCAATGGGCAGGCAATAGAGATGCGGGCGGATGCCACCGCGAAAAATATCTGTCCGGTTGATGACCAGATGATGGGCCGTGATGGTGGCTGCGACGGGGCCGGATTGATCGGCAACAAAATCCACGGCATCCCTCGTCGTCACGTGTTCGAAAACAACTTTCAGGGCCGGGAAATCGGCAACCAGTTGCGACATGACCTGATCGATAAAGACCGCTTCGCGGTCAAACACATCGACATCGGGATCGGTGACCTCGCCATGCACTAAAAGCGGCATACCGATGTCTTGCATGCGCTCAAGGACACCGGCAACTCGGCTGATATCGGTGACGCCGCTGGCCGAATTGGTGGTCGCGCCGGCGGGATAGAGTTTTACGGCGCTGAACACGCCTTGCTCAAATCCATTAGCCAGTTCGTCCGTATCGGTTTCATCAGTGAGATACGCCGTCATCAACGGCGTGAACGCGACGCCTTCGGGGACCGCGGCGGCGATCCGGTCCCGATAGGCGTTGGCGGCGGTGATGGTTGTCACCGGCGGCACCAGGTTCGGCATGACAATGGCGCGGGCGAATTGCCGGGCCGTATAGGGCACGACGGTGGCCAGCATGGCACCGTCGCGGAAATGCACGTGCCAATCGTCGGGACGCTTGATCGTCAGGGTCTTTGATTCCGGCAACGCTCTATCCCCTACCCGGTTCAGCCCGCAAGTGCTTCAAAAACGTCCGCATTGCCGACGTCAATTCCCGTACCGCCAGCCATATATTGATTATGCCAAAGCGCAAAGAACAACAACGTCCACTGCGCCTTGCCTTCGCGTTTACCTTTTGCGCGGAATAGCGATTTGACGACGTCGGGGCGGCAATATCGGGCAATGCCAGGCTGCGCCGCGACCAGGGGGCCCAGTTCTGCGCCTTTATTCTGGATCCAGGTGGCGACAGGCACCGTGAAACCGCGCTTCTTCGACATCGGCGCGCTTTCGGGCAAGGCGTTCTCAAGCCAGGTTCTGAGCAACCATTTTCCCAGTTGCTTTTTGACCTTCAATTGATCGGGCAGGCGAAAGGCGAAATCTGCCAGGACCGGATCAACAAACGGCACCCGGCCCTCGACGCCGTTCGCCATCAGGCACCGGTCGAGCTTGGTCAGTAAATCGTTCGGTAGCCAGTCGGCACAATCCACCGCCTGGGCTTTTTGGAATGCGGTCAGGTGCCGTGATACAGATTTTTCTTCTTCTTCGATGCCCTTTCGCCAACGCCGGTATTCCATCCGCAACACGCCCAGACCTTGCAGATTGCCCACGGAGCGCATCCGCCGACCGCCCAGCAACCTTGAGCGCGCAGCGCGCCGATAACGGCCATAGCCACCGAACAACTCATCACCACCCTCGCCGCTCAGCACGACCTTGAGACCGGCGTCGCGGGCCGCGCCGGCGAGCTTGAAGGTCGGCAAAATGGCGTAATCGGCAACCGGATCATCCATGGCGGCGGCGGCCTTCGGTAACAGCTTCCAAAAATCGGCTTCGTTGAAGTTGATTTCCGTGTGTTTGGCACCGACGGCTTTCGCCACCGCTTTCGCATGTTCACGCTCGTCGTGAACATCGGTGCCGCTGAAACCCGCCGTGAAAGCCCGAACCGGTTCGGCGTTGAGGCGTTTCATCATGGCAATCAGGACGGACGAATCGATGCCACCCGACAAAAACATGCCGTAGGGCACATCGGCACGCTGATGCAACTCCACTGTCTCATTCAGCAAATTATCCAATTGCCGTGTCGCGTTGTCTTGATCGAGATCAACCGGTTCCGTATCGGGAAGCGCGTTGATCCGGTGGCGCTCAATGATACGCCCGGCCCGGATGATCAGGGTTTCACCGGGCAGGACGCGATGGATGCCGGCATAAACCGTGTCGCGGCCGACGGTGAACTGCAGATGCAGCAATTCCGAAAGGGAACGTTCATTGATTTCCGGATTGACGAGGCCGGCCCGGACCAAGGCTTGCGGCTCGGACGCGAACGCGAAGACATTGTTGTTTTCCGTGTAATAGAGCGGCTTGATGCCGAAGGGATCGCGGCTCAGCACCAAACGGTTGATTTCAGCGTCGTGAATAGCGATCGCGTACATGCCGCGCAGATGACGGGCAAAGCCGGTCCCGTGCCGGCGGTACAGATGCAGCGGCGGCTCACAGTCCGATGCTGTCTGCATTGAAATGTCGGTTAGTTGCCCGCGCAATTCCCGGTAATTGTAAATTTCCGCATTGGCGATCAGCGCCACCGGCTCACCGCCATCATCATGCAGCGTAAAAGGCTGATCGCCGGTCTCCAGATCAATGATGGCCAAACGCGTCTGCACCAAGCCGACATTGCCGTGGACATGGCGGCCCTGGCCATCGGGCCCACGATGACGCAACGCGTTCTGCAGGGCATCCAAGGTCGCGGCAGGCGGCGGCGCGCCGCTTTTGGTCATCACCCCGGCAATGCCGCACATCAGCTAAGTACCTTCTGAAAGAAATCCATGTACTGCTGAACAACGCTGGTTTCGGTGAATTCGGCTTCGTAGGCAGCGCGGCCCTGGCGGGCGATACGGTCGCGCAAATCGTCATCCTCAATCACCAACCGAATAGCCTTGGACAGCATCACCGCATCATCGACCGGCACCAGGACGCCGGATTCCATATGATCAACCAGCGTACCTGGCCCGTAGCTGTCGGTTGCCACAACCGGCACGTTTTGCGCCCAGGCTTCTAAGACGACATTACCCAACGGCTCATGGCGCGACGGACACACGAAAATATCGGCGGTCTGCAGCAGCGCCGCCACGTCATCGCGCCAGCCCAAGAACCGCACCCGGGGTTTGACCGCTAGGTTCTCGGCCAATTTCTCCAACTCTTCGCGCTTTGGGCCTTCGCCGGCAATCCAAAGATAAGCGTTGGGCACCCATGCCAATGCGTTCAACATGACATCGAAGGCTTTGTTCTCGTGCAGCCGGCCAAGAACTAAGATCAGTGGCACCGTATCAGGCGTAAATAATTTTTGCCGGCTGATCGGCGCGGCATGCTCTTCGGTTACGAAGTTCGGCAGATAAAACGCCCGGTCCTCGGGCCAACCTTCCTTGACCAGATAATCAGCGATGTCCTGGGTATTACCGACCAGATAATTGCATCTTTTGTAATACTTGAGGTCGTAATAGCCGCCGAGGCGCCCGACACGAATGTGGTCGCCCTTTGGCGTCATCGACGAAGCCCGGTTCATCCAACTCAACACGACATCAGGATTGAAACGATCGACTTCGCGCTTCATTAACTTCGGCGTCTTGAAATCAAAGGCGCCGCCGAATTTTGCCTCAATGGGATCGATGCCGCCGTCGCGAAGCGCCTGGGCACGAGCCGCGTGGGTTCGGATCATCACCTTTTGATCCAAGCCGGCGCGTTGAAAGGCCAGGGCCAGACGGACGAAAAACGTCTCGGCACCGCCGAACTCCGCTCCTGCCATTGCCTGAAAAATCCGCATGCCCGCTCTATCCTATTAAATCTTCAAAAGCCTGTGCCGCGTTCGCCCATCGCCAGGATCTTTGCCGGGCAATGGCGGTCTCGTGCTGGCGGCGCCACAGATCGTTGTCACTTAGCAATCGGATGGCGGCATTCGAAAACGCGCGGCGCTCGGTTGTCACAAATCCGGTCTCGCCGTCGATCACCCGCTCAACCACGGAACCCAAGTTCTGAACCACGCCGGGCACGCCCATGGCCTGAGCTTCACCCACCGCCAGACAAAAGGTCTCATTGATGTCGCCCCGGTATAACATGCAACGCGCGGAAAGGAACTCCTCGATCAACTGCGTCTTGGTCACCGGACCGCGGACCCGAACCCCTTGGTCGCCGAGTTTCCCGGCCCGGCTCAACACATGGGCCATTTCACCGGCCTTGCTGTCACCAATCGTGCCATAGGTTGCCGCGCCCGTAAACAGATGCAATTCGGCGCCCGGCACCTGCGGCGCGATATCTTGCGACCAGCGGTCAAGCAGCCAATCGAGCGAGCGGAGCGGGTTGGAACTGAACACAGCGCGCGGCGCCGGCGGCTCAGCCGCCACCTTGGCCGTCATGAAGTCTTTGGAGATACCATAGGGGATAACGTAGCGCCCGCCGTCCGGCGCCCAGGCCGGATAAGTGCCGGCGTGAACGGTTCCGATGAAAATGATCGCCGGTTTCAAACGCCAAAGTTTTGAGAGGTAGCGCCACTTCAAAAGATAGCCGGCCGGATTGTGAATCCAGAACACAGTCCGCCGGGCATGCGGCATCATCGGAATTAATTTGTCGCCACGATTGGCAATATAAAGATCAACATCATTCGGCCAATCATCATCACCAATCGGCCGCCACGATACACCTTCGTAGTCCAGCGCCTCGGGGCATTTGTTGCGAACGTGAACCTCGTGGCCGCGGCGGGCCAGTTCCGCCGTCAGGTTGATAACGGACGATTCGACGCCGCCCAATGGCCCCTTTTCCAGGCTCCGGCCATCAAAGACGATGCCATCGTCAGCAAGCAGAATGCGCGCCACTTACTCGGTCTCCAATCTGGCCTTGAGATGCGACAACAACGGATAAAGCCCGGCACAGATAGCAATCACCAATCCAAATCCGCCTTCGCGGTATCCTTTCCGAAAAATATAGCACTTGATGAAGCGAGAGAAGAACCGCCGCACATTGTTCGCCGTCGAGCCGATTTCCCTGGCGTCCCGCAGGTCCTTGGCGCGGGCCGTGGAATAACTGTCCAAGCGCTTCAACATATCGGAAATATTGCGGTCCACGTAATGCTCAAGGCGTTGTTTGAGCATCGGACCCTTTCGCCCCGACCAGGTCAACGACGGGTGAACCCGGTTGTCACCCCAATGTTTAACGCCACGCCGGAATAACCCAGGGTAGGCGGCCTTGCCGAACGACGCTCCCCAGCCCCATCGCACCAAACGCTCACCGACATAATTATCGACCAGAATTTCATGCCAGTCAGCGGTGGTCTCATTGATGGTTGCTGAAATTTCCTGGGCCAGGGGTTCCGGCACGCGCTCATCGGCGTCAATTTCGAACACCCATTCGCCACGGCAGGCCTCAATACCGGCATTGCGGCGTGCACCCTCCTTCGCCCAAACGCCGGGGACAATGCGGTCGGTGAACCGCCGTGCGATTTTTTCCGATCCATCCGTGCATTTGTCCAAAAGGACGACGATCTCATCAGCGAACGAAAGCGTGCTCAGGCAATCGGCCAGTTGATGCTCTTCGTTGTGCACGCTGATGACCGCCGAAAGCTTGATTTCTGAGCTGCTCATGCCGGCGCTCCGCTACGGTCCCGCCAAAGTTCGCCTAGGGCTTCTTCGACACGCATCACACTGAGGCTATCCATGAGTGTATCTGCCGTCACGTGATCGAAACCTTCGGGGTGAATGTCGTCGAAGGATTCCGGGGTGCGCACGGGCCGGCAATGCGGCCCCCAAGGCGCATAAAGTTCTTCGCGGCTGGGACCGAACAGTCCCAATGTTGGCACGCCGGCGGCGGCCGCCAAATGCATGAGCCCTGAATCATTGCCAACATAAGCATCGCATCGTTGCAGGCAGGCAAAAATATCCAGCAGTTCGGCATGGCCGATCAAATCGAGCTTACGGTCCGCCGGTATCGCGTCAATCAGGCTAATAACCTGCGGGCGTTCATCATCGTGACCGAATAACGCAACCCGCCCACCGGCCAAAATTCCGCCGGGCCCTGTTACCTTCATGCACAATTCGGCAAAGTTTTCGGCGCGCCAGGTCTTTGGCCGCCAGTTCGCCGTCGGCCCGATGGCCAGCACCGGTGGACCATCGGGGATCATCCGTTCGGCCCGCCGACGATGTTCATCACTCACCCAAAGGCGCGGTGCCGGTGGTGCTTCGTGCAAATCCAATACCCGGGCAATTTCAACCAGCCGATGCTCGGCAATCCGGCTGCGTTTGAAATGCCGCTGGCGCCGCGCCGGCAGGATATAGGTCAGCGGTGCATTGCGAAGGTCAACGACCAGATCCCAAAACCGCCCAATGCAAAGCGCCCAAAGGCGCACCCAGTGCAATGACCACACCATCTTGTCCAAAACGATGACCCGCTCCAGGCCCGGCACAGCCTCAAACAGGGCGGCGGCCGCCGGACCACAAGCGACCGTGATCCGCGCACCCGGATGGATGTCGATCAAATGCCCAAGCAAGCCCGTCGAAAGGACCGCGTCGCCGAGCCGGGTGGAGGTCACGAAAAGCACACGCATGGCGCACTTATACGACCGCCCGCACGGCTTGAAAAGCGATGCCACCGTTACAGTTGGGCCTTGAATTGGCGGCTTGGGGGCATCATTTTTGGGTCCGGAGAGATAAAGGACCATCCCCCATGAACAATCAGTTCCACGCAATCATAGACGGACGCGGCTTATTGAAGGTTTCCGGGCCGGACGCCGGCGAATTTCTGCAGGGATTGATTTCAAACGACATCAACCTGGTGAGCGCTGAACGGACCATCTATGCCGCCCTGCTGACAGCGCAGGGCAAGTTCCTGTTCGATTTTTTCATTTCCAGCCTGAACGGTGACTTGGTGCTTGAATGCGAGCACGACCGGTTAGCGGACCTGATGAAGAAACTCACCATGTATAAGCTTCGCGCCGACGTCCAATTGAAAGATATCTCAGATGATTGGCAGGTTGGCGTGCTCTGGGGTGACGGGGTCGCGGCCAGCGTCGGCTTGGATAATGAGCCGGGTTCAGCTATGGCGTGGTCCGGTGGTGTTGCGTTTGTCGACCCACGCCTTGCCGGCGCCGGCCTGCGTGCTGTTTTACCTGTGGGCAATGCCGCTGATCTCTTGGCGGATCATGGCTCGAGCGCGGGCAACACGGATGATTACGATCTCCAACGCCTGACCCTTGGCTTGCCCGATGGCAGCCGCGATTTAATTTTGGAAAAATCAATCTTGCTGGAAAGCGGCTTCGATGAACTGCACGGTGTCGATTGGAAAAAAGGCTGCTACATGGGCCAGGAATTGACGGCCCGCACCAAATACCGAGGCCTGATTAAGAAACGCTTGGTGCCGGTCACCGTCGATGGCCCCCTGCCCGAACCCGGCACACCGGTAATGGCCGATGGCAAGGAGATTGGCGAAGTGAGGTCCGGGCGCGGCGGGCATGCCTTGGCGCTGATGCGGCTCGAGCACCTTGATCCAGACGGCCCGTCATCGGCACCCTTTGCCGCCGGTGACGCCATGATCACGCCGTCGAAGCCCGACTGGGCGGATTTTTAGGCCACTTCCCGCTTCCCTATCCAGGCCCAGCGATTTAGGCTTCGGCGATGAAATCAGTGGGCGACATTCTAAGGGCGGCGCCGAAAATGCTGGTCCCGGTTCTTCACGCCTATCAGCGTAGGCTGCAGCGCTATGGCACGACGGCGCGCGGTGTGTTTTGGAAGAACACCGAATGGCAGCACCGCCGATATGTGATTTTAGAACGCGTCTTCGACGACCTAGCCCAGGCCGGTGGCCAAACCGTTTTGGATTTCGGCTGCGGTTATGGCTCACTATTCGATTATCTGGCGGACCACCCGGTTCTGCGCCACGGGCGATATATCGGTGCTGACATGTGTCAGGACATGATCGATGCCGCCCGCGCGCGCATCGATGATCCCCGCGCCAGTTTCGTCCGCGCCATCGCGGCGACCGAAGAAGTCGATTACACGCTGGTTTCCGGCACTTACAACATGCATCTCGGCGCCGACGTGGCGGAGTGGGACAGCTATATCAAAGCCAGCCTCAAGCAATTGTGGCGGCACTCACGCCACGGTCTCGCGTTCAATATGCTAAGCCGCAACGCCGATGAACAATACGACGGCCTCTATTACACCGATCCCGATGATTATCTGGCATTTACGCGTGAATATTTCTCAACCCACGCGGAATTGATCATTGAACCGCCGTTACCGGATTTCACGATCATCGTGCGGCGGGACGCTTAAACCTTTTCGATTATCTATTCGATCGCCGCGGTGATCTTTTTCGCCAACTCACCGATGGCATCCATGTCGCCGGGCACCAAATCCCAATTCATCGTCGCGCCGTCAGTGGCGCTGCGCGGAATGATGTGCATGTGCAGATGGAAAACTGATTGCTTGGCCCCGGGGCCGTTGGCCTGCAATAGGTTGATGCCTTCCGGCTGCACGACGGCGTTCACCGCAGTGGCGACACGGCGCACCGTCGATAGGGTCGGCCCGAACCATTCGTCGGGCGTCGCATAAAGATTTTCGGCGTGGAACTTTGGAATAACCAAGGCGTGGCCCTCGTTCACCGGATTGATATCCATGAACGCAAACGTCTTGTCGTCCTCGAATACCTTGAAGCTTGGAATTTCGCCGCGCAGGATTTTGCAAAAAATGCAGTCTTCGATCAGATGACCATCGTCGCCCATGGAATGTCCTTATCTCAGAGTTTTCAGTGCCGCGCCAACGCTGCCCGCGTGCCCCATCGGTGTCAAGGTACTGGCAAGGCGAATCTAAACGCGGTCGATGGCTGGCATGCAGTAAACGCGTTTGTTGTCAGACACCTACGGGCCTAGAAGGAAGCCGTTACACGTGACGAACTTGAGGCTCGGAAATACGAGCCTCCAAGAACAAGGAAATCCATCATGGGCACGAACATGAACGCCTTAAAAAATCAAAGTTGGGTCTACCTGGTTGGCGCCTTCTCGGTTCTGATCACTCTCGGCTTAGCCATGAGCTAAGATCCGATCGTTTCAAATCAAATGGATTTGAAACATCAGCCGGCGCAGACAAGGTAGTTTCAATAAGACGGCGGTTTCGACCGCTGTTTTTTTGTCAATTTCGCGGACTATCGCCGGATCGGCGGGCGCCGGCACCGACGACCGGCACCTGGTGCAAGTCCTTCGGCTTTAGGGTTCGCACGAAGGCGATGATATCCTCGATGCTTTCCGGCGTCACCGTGAACGGCGTCGCATAGGCCGGCAACTTCGACCATTTCGGCACGTCGGGCACGGTCACAAAGGCCGGATGGGGCCGGCGTTCAAAAAACGTCTGCAACCGCTCAAAACCATCTTTGTTGCCAGCAAGCAATTGAAATGATGGTGTCGATCCGATGCCGCCGAATTTGTTGTAATCGCCAATCACATGGCAGCGCGCACAGTGCTGTTCGGCCAGTGCCTGGCCTTTTCGCGCATCGCCGTCGGCATGGGCCGACATGGCCGCGAACAGAACAGCGGCAATCCCAAAGACGGTTTTAACAAATCTCATCCGCGTATTTTAATCGGGCGCGGCACGGTTGTGAAGCGATTGCGAAATGGGGGCTTAGCGGTTTTCCGCCTGCCGGTCGGGATCGGTCTCGATCGCGGCTTGCGCCGCCGCAAGCCGGGCAATTGGCACCCGGTAAGGCGAGCACGAGACGTACGTCAGACCGATCTCGTGACAGAACCTAACAGATGCCGGATCGCCGCCGTGTTCACCGCAGATGCCCAACTTGATATCGGGGCGAACTTTGCGGCCGCGTTCGCAACCGATTTTCACCAGCTCACCAACCCCATCCACATCGATGGTCATGAACGGGTCAACGGGCAACACCCCTTTGGATTGATAGACCTCCAGGAACGGTGCCGCGTCATCGCGCGAAAAACCGAATACCGTCTGGGTCAGATCATTGGTGCCGAAGCTGAAGAACTCGGCGGTCTCGGCAATGGCGTCGGCCTTCAAACACGCGCGGGGTAGCTCGATCATCGTGCCGACCAAATAGCTCAGCTTGATGCCCTCCGACGCCTCAACCTCGCCGGCAACCTGAACGACAACGGCCTTCAGCATATCAAGTTCGGGCTTGTCGACGATCAACGGGATCATGACTTCGGGCTCAACGGATTTGCCGTCCTTGGCCATGATCGCAGCGGCCTCAAAGATGGCGCGGGCCTGCATCGCATAGATTTCCGGATAGGTGATCCCCAGCCGGCAGCCGCGATGGCCGAGCATCGGATTGGCTTCATCCAAATCCAGCTTGCGAGCCTTGACTTGGGCGACGTCGGCACCGGCGGCTTTTGCGACCTCTTCCATTTCCTCCAGGGTATGGGGCAGGAACTCATTCAACGGCGGATCGAGCAGCCGGATGGTCACCGGCAAACCTTCCATGATCCGGAACAAGTCCAGGAAATCCTGGCGTTGATAGGGCAGCAGCTTGTCTAGCGCCTCACGCCGGACCGTTTCCGTGGTGGCCAAAATCATTTGGCGCATGTGGACGATACGGGCGGGTTCAAAAAACATGTGCTCGGTACGGCTGAGGCCGATCCCTTCGGCGCCGAACTTACGCGCCGTCTCGGCATCCAGAGGGGTTTCCGCATTGGCGCGAATACCCAGCGTCCGCACGCCATCGACCCATTCCATGATGCGGCCGAAGTCGCCAGTCATTTCCGGCTGGATGGTCGCAACCTCGCCGCGAATGACCTCGCCGGTGGAACCGTCAATGGTCAGAATCTCGCCTTCCGCCAAGGTTTCGCCAAGCGCCATGATATGCTTGTTCTCATAATCGACGCGCAGGTCGCCGGCGCCGGACACGCACGGAATACCCATGCCGCGTGCGACCACGGCGGCGTGCGAAGTCATACCGCCACGCGTGGTTAAAATGCCCTCGGACACATGCATGCCGTTGATGTCTTCCGGCGAGGTTTCGGTCCGCACCAAAATGACTTTTTCGCCACGCCCGACCCAGGCTTCCGCATCTTCAGCGGAAAACACGATGCGTCCGGACGCCGCGCCCGGGCTCGACGGCAAGCCGCGGCCCACGATATGGCGTTCCGCGTCCAGATCGAGCGTCGGGTGGAGCAGCTGATCCAATTGCTGAGCGTCGACCATCATGATTGCTTCTTCGCGCGACACCAGGCCTTCATCGACCATATCAACGGCAATTTTCAATGCCGCCTTGGCGGCCCGCTTGCCGGACCGGGTCTGCAACATCCAAAGCTTCGACTGCTGGACCGTGAATTCCATGTCCTGCATGTCTTTGTAGTGACGTTCCAATTTTTCGCGCACCGCGGCCAGATCCGCGTAAAGCGTCGGCATGGCGTCTTCCATGGAGGGAAGCGTGGCGCCCGTCGCGGCCTTTTCCGCTTCGGTCAACGGCTGCGGCGTGCGGATGCCGGCGACCACGTCCTCGCCCTGGGCGTTGATCAGAAACTCGCCGTAGAATTGATTGTCGCCGGTTGACGGGTTGCGGGTGAAGCACACGCCGGTGGCACAATCTTCACCCATGTTGCCGAACACCATGGCCTGAACGCTGACCGCCGTTCCCCAATCGGCGGGGATGGCATGCAGGCGCCGATAAGTGATGGCGCGGTTGTTCATCCAGGAACCGAAGACAGCACCGATGGCGCCCCAAAGCTGTTCGCGGGGGTCTTGCGGGAACGGGTTGCCGGTTTCTTCGACGACCATGTCGAGATATTTATCGGTGACGTCGCGCCAATCGTCGGCACTGAGGTCGGTATCCAGATTGTAGCCGTGGTCATCCTTGGCATCTTCCAGAATATCTTCGAACATGTGGTGCTCGACACCCAGCACCACATCGCCGTACATCTGAATAAACCGGCGGTAGCTGTCATAGGCAAAGCGCGCGTCATCGGCACGCGCCGCCAAGCCTTCAACGGTTTCCGAATTGAGCCCCAAATTCAGCACCGTATCCATCATGCCCGGCATCGACGCGCGCGCGCCGGAACGCACGGATACCAAAAGCGGGTTTTCCGCATCGCCGAATTTCGCGCCCATGATGCCTTCGATATGCGCCATCGCCGCATCGACGTCAGCGTCAAGATCATCGGGATAGGTGTCATTATTGTCGGTGAAATGCGTACAGACCCCGGTGGTGATGGTGAACCCCGGCGGCACCGGCAGGCCCAGCCCGGCCATCTCGGCTAAGTTCGCGCCCTTGCCGCCCAGCAGTTCGCGCATCTCGGCGGAACCTTCCGCGTTGCCGTCCCCGAACGTGTAAATCCACTTCGTCATGGTTCCGTCTTTCACTGATTATCCTTCGATCTTGGAAAAATCCGCGACGCCTTCAAGCGCCGTGCGAATCCCGTTCAGCAGCTTCAATCTATTTTCGCGCAAGCCCGCGTCGTCACAATTCACCGTGACTTTATCAAAGAATGCATCGACCGGGCCCCGCAACGCCGCCACGGCTTTCATGGCGCCGGCGAAATCTTCACTCTCAACAGCTTTGGCAATGGCCGGCCCCGCGTCACTTAATCCGCCGGCCAGGGCCTTCTCTTCATCTTGATCGAAGAGTGCCGCATCAGCGTCACCGCCATAAGCCTTGCCGTCTTTCTTTTCTTCGATCTTCAAAATATTCGCCGCCCGGCTGTACGCCGTCAGCAGGTTCTCGCCGTCATCGGTGAACAAGAAATCTTTCAGCGCATCGACCCGCGCCAGCAGGCGCACCAGATCATCCTCGCCGCCGAGCGCAAACACGGCGTCGATATGATCGTGCGACGTGCCCTGCTCTTTCAGATGGACCTTCAAGCGGTCGGCAAAGAAAGCCAGTAAGTCTTCGCTCGGATCAGCACTGACTTCGTGCAAACCGCGCGCCGTCTCGAACGATTTCGACAGCGGCAATCGCACACGGTTTTCCAAGATTAAGCGGATCACGCCAAGCGCTGCGCGGCGCAGTGCGAAGGGATCTTTCGAGCCCGTCGGTTTTTCATCAATGGCGAAAAAGCCGACGAGGCTATCGATCTTATCGGCCAGCGACACACAGATACTGACCGGCTTTGTCGGGCAGGCATCGCCGGGGCCTTGCGGCGCGTAGTGCTCGGCAATGGCATCGGCGACCTCGTCTGACTCGCCGTCATGAACAGCGTAATAGCGCCCGATGATGCCTTGCAGTTCCGGGAACTCGCCGACCATGCCGCTGCTCAGGTCCGCCTTCGCTAGGCGGGACGCGGATCGCACTCGGTCCTTGTCGGCACCATTCACATGGCTGGCGATATCCGCGGCCAGCGCCTGCATGCGGTCAACTTTTTCGTCCATGGTGCCGAGCTTGGCGTGGAACACTCGGTCTTTCAGCGCCGGCGCCTTCGCCGCCAATGAGGTCTTGCGGTCTTGATCCCAGAAGAACTTGGCATCCGACAATCGGGCCCGCAGCACGCGCTCGTTGCCGGCGACGACCTGCGCGCCGGCGTCGGTGGTTTCTGTATTGGCGACGACAATAAATCGATTGGCCAGATTGCCGGCGGCGTCTAGGCAGGAGAAATACTTCTGGTGCGACTTCATCGACGTGATCAACACTTCCGCCGGCACCTCCATGAAGTCGTCATCAATGGAGCCCATATAGACCACCGGCCACTCCACCAGCCCGGTCACTTCGTTCAACAGTCCCTGGTCGTCTTTCAACGTCAGGCCTTCGGCTTCCGCAAGCTTTGTCGCTTCGGCCAAGATCAAATCGCGGCGCTCATTGGGGTCGAGCATGACCTTAGCGGCGGCAAGCTCCGATTTGTAATCGGCGCAGTCAGAGACCGTGATCGCATCAGGCGCTAAGAAACGGTGCCCTGATGTAACGTTGCCGGCGACAGCGGCGCCCCATGGAAACGGTACTTCACCGCCGGCGAACAGGCCGATGATCGAATGAATGGGCCGCACCCAGCGTTGATCAAATCGGGGCCAGCGCATGGACTTCGGCCAGGGCAGCGCGGAGAGCGCCGCGGGCAACACTTCCATGAGAACGTCAGTCGCTAAACGGCCCTGCTTCTCAATCTTTGCGAACAGGAACATGCCTTTCTCGGTCTGGCGAGTCTCGACCTCGTCCATGGTCATGCCGACGGAACCTAAGAACCCCTGGATGGCCTTATCCGGCGCATCGACGCTGGGGCCGCGGCGTTCCTCGGAAATATCCGGCTGTTTTTCGGGAATGCCGTCAACAACCAGCGCCAAGCGTCTGGGTGTCACGTAGGCCTCGGCGTTGGAAAATTCCAGACCCGCCTTTTTCAGCCCGTCACAAACCAAGCGCTTCAGATCATCCGCCGCCTTCGCCTGCATGCGGGCGGGGATTTCTTCACTGAGGATTTCCAACAGAAGTTCGGGCATGGCCTAGATCTCCACCCCCTGGCTTTTCAGCCAGGCTTCGGCGGCGCCTTTGGACAAGGCGCGAACCCGGCCAATGTAGGCGGCACGTTCGGTCACCGAAATTACGCCGCGCGCATCTAACAAATTAAACAAATGCGAGGCCTTCAGGCAGTAGTCATAGGCCGGCAGCGCCAGATCCTTGCCCAAAAGTGCGTGGCATTCGGTTTCCGCATCGGTGAAATGCCGGGTCAGCATTTCCGTATCGGCGTGTTCGAAATTATGGGTCGAGTATTCGACCTCCGCTTGATGGAAGACGTCGCGGTAGGTTTTGCCACCCTGATCTTTCGGCACGCCGTCCCAATCCAGATCGTAAACGTTTTCAACGCCTTGCACATACATGGCCAAACGCTCGAGGCCGTAAGTCAGCTCGACGGGCACTGGGTCACAATCATAGCCACCGACTTGCTGGAAGTAGGTGAACTGGGTGACCTCCATGCCGTCACACCACACTTCCCAGCCCAGCCCCCAGGCGCCCAGTGTCGGGCTTTCCCAATCGTCTTCGACGAAACGGATATCGTGCAGATTTTTGTCGATGCCGAGGACTTTGAGGCTTTCCAGGTACATGTCCTGGATGTTCTCGGGCGCCGGTTTCATCAGGACTTGGTACTGGTAATAGTGTTGCAGGCGGTTCGGGTTTTCGCCGTAGCGCCCATCGGTCGGTCGCCGCGAGGGCTGCACGTAAGCGCAATTCCAGACATCGTCGGCTTTACCCAGCGAGCGCAGGGTGGTTGCCGGATGAAAGGTGCCGGCGCCGACTTCCATGTCATAAGGCTGCAAAATCACGCAGCCCTGATCGGCCCAGTATCCTTGGAGCTTATGAATCAAGCTCTGGAAACAGGTGTTCTTGTCGGCTGGGCTTGATGTGCCGGATGACATGACGGCGGGGCGCCCCGAAAATACTGAAAAAGCGGTCAAAATTGAACCGCAGCGAACCTACCATTCAGTGTCGGAGAATCAAGTGCAGCGGTGATCGCCACCCTTGGCAACGTAAGCGCCGCAATCGGGGCACGGCACCATTTCCTCGACATCGGGCTGCTTAGCCTGCTCGGCGGCGTTCAAATCCGACTTGGCGCGCTGATTTTGCAAGGCCTCACGGCGCTTTAGCCACTTGAACCCCTGCCAGACAGCAACCACGACGAAGATGGTGAACAGAATTTTTGGTAATGAAAAGATGCCAAGCATGGGAGCCCTTGTAATGGCCGCCGGAAGGTCTGGTCAAGAAATCGTTTCGGGGAACGCGCTCAAAGACCGAATCGATTCCACCACAGGCGTTCCTCGGCGGCGGCCAGCACGCCAGCAGCAAAGTCTCCTCCCCATCCCTCGGGCGTCTCGGCGGAGGTATTCGCGGCGGTGCCGAAACGGCGCTGCAGGAAGGATCGCCGTTCACCGAACACCTTGAAACGGACCTTGTCGCCGAAGCTCGCGCGCATGATCGTCCGGATATCGCCGAGGCCGTCAATCAGCCCCAATTCGACGGCCTTGGTGCCGGTCCAGAATGCGCCGCTGAATAAGATCTTGTCGCTGGCCGTCAGCCGGTCGGCGCGGCGCGCGCGGACCATGGCAATGAAATCTTCGTGGATTTCTTTCTGCAGCGCTTTCAGGTGTTTCACGTCGGCTGGTTTTTCCGGACCGAAAGGATCGAGCATGGCTTTCTTCTCGCCGGCCGTATGCAGGCGCCGCTCAATGCCCAACTTGTCGATCATCTCAGCGAAGCCAAACCCGCCGGAAACCACGCCGATGGATCCGACGATGGAACTCGGTTGCGCATAAATCTCGTCACCGGCGCAGGCCAGCCAATATCCGCCGGATGCGCCGACGTCTTCGATGAACGTATATACCGGCACATTTTTTTCTTCCGCCAAGGCACGAATACGGCCGGCAATCAGCGCTGATTGCACCGGGGCGCCGCCGGGCGAATTGACGCTCAGCGCCACCGCCGACAGACGGCGGGTCCGAAACATGCGCTCAATACGCGACGACAAATCTGCAAGGTTCAATCCCCGCCGCATCCCACCCATGCGGCCAATGACCCCGTTGAGCGGCAGTACGGCGACGACAGGGCCGCGTCGCGGCAGGTGGCGTAGGGGCCAGATATCAAATAGTGGTGATTTTTCAGTCATGCTACCGATAGTACCAGAGGTTCAGCGTCGCGAAGAATCCTTTCAGCGGCGATGGTGAACGCACCGTCCGAATTATGCAAAATGAATTCCGGCAAAGTGCTAAACGCTTCCCGACTCCCCTTACGGGCTTGGACAAGGACGCGTTTCGGCGACGTGCCAGCCTTCGGCGCCAAGGACAGGACAACAATTGCGCCGATCAATACACCGCGATCATTGAGGTTCGCAAATTCTTCGATAACATCATCCAACCGATCCGCCCGATGCACGATATTTATTGTTCCCCCGTCGCGGACACTGTGGGCGCAAAACGTAATCCAGTCGCCGAGTGCCGCCGGGCCTTCGACGGTTGCAGCGGCTTTGGCCAGGTCAGGCGGCGGACGGCCGGTTCCGGCTTTAATATAGGGTGGATTGGCCATGACATGATCATAGGCGCCGGTGGTCATATCCGCAGGTGGTTTGAGGATGTCAGCCGTGAAAATGCGCACCCGGTCTTGGAATGCGTTGTCTACGACACTGTCGCGAGCCAGCGCCGCTATCGGCGTTTGACGTTCGATACCATCCACCCGGACCATTGGCACCCGCGCCGCCAGACAAAGTGCCGCGGCCGCCGTTCCGGTCCCGACATCGAGGACCCGTTCACCATCAATTGCCGGCACCATTGCCGCCAACAACACAGGATCGATGGCGACGCGGAAACCTTTTTTCGGTTGGCGGCAGATCACCCGCCCACCCAGCAATTTCGTTGAACAGGGCTCAGGTGTTCCGATTGCCTGATCGCTCATAGATCTTCGGCTTCCTGGAGCACACGCCGCGCCCGCACCAGATCATCTTCATCAATCATGACGCGCCGCTGGATCGCACCGATGGACCCTTCAACGACGGCGGTATGTGTATCGAGCACAATGGCGGACACACGCTCTTCTTCCAGCCGGAAGCTCAACCAGGACAGGAAAACCGGATCGTTGGTTCGGATCAGTTCAATCATTGGGTTTTCTCAGTGAACTTTCTCAGTGGGTTTTCTCTAGGCAAATTTCCGCCACAATCCTTGACCATCAAGGAGTTCGGTCCCTATGCTCGGCGGATAACAAAACGTCGTCAAGTGGATACCGGCGGCGGATAAGGACTGGGAGGGTGCTCCGTGGGCGTTGTCGTCAATCTTGATGGGGACCGCAAGAAGCCGTCACTGGACGCGCTGACCGCGTTGGTTCGCGATGACCTAAAGGCGGTCAACGAACAAATCATCCTGCGCATGGATTCTCCCGTGCATCTCATCCCGCAGCTCGCCAGTCATTTGATCGTGGCGGGCGGCAAGCGCCTGCGGCCCATGCTCACCTTGGCGTCCGCGAAGATGTGCGGCTATGAGGACGGCCGCCGCCACGTCGCATTGGCGGCCTGCGTCGAATTTATTCATACCGCCACCTTGCTGCACGATGACGTCGTCGATGAAAGTGACCTGCGCCGTGGGCTGGCGTCGGCCAATGCGGTGTTCGGCAACAAAGCCAGTGTATTGGTCGGTGATTTTCTTTTCAGCCGATCCTTCGAGTTGATGGTGGAAGACGGCTCGTTGGAGGTCTTGGCCATTCTGTCTCATGCGTCGTCGGTGATTGCCGAAGGCGAGGTCCTGCAATTGATCACGACCAATGACACGGAAACCAGCGAGACCGCTTATCTCAATGTGATCAAGGCGAAGACCGCGCAATTGTTCGCCGCCGCCTGCCGGATCGGCGCTGTTGTGGCAGACCGGCCGAAGGTTGAGGAAGAAGCGCTCGAGAATTATGGCATGAACCTCGGCATCGCCTTCCAGCTTATTGACGATGTTCTCGATTTCTCCGCCGAGCAGGCGAAGCTGGGCAAGACTGTCGGTGATGATTTCCGCGACGGCAAAATCACCTTGCCGGTTATTTTGGCGTTCCGGCGCAGCGACGACGAGGAGCGCCAGTTCTGGCGCCGCACACTGGAAGACTTGGAACAATCTGACGGCGATCTGCAGCACGGCATCGAATTAATGATCAAGCACAACGCGCTTCACGACACCATTGAGCGAGCCCGGCACTACGGCGCCATCGCCCGTGATTCCCTTGGCATATTCGATGACGGCCCGGTTAAACGGTCTTTCGACGATTTGATCGATTTCTGTATCGACCGCGCCTACTAAGCGCCCCGATATCACCCTGTTCACAGCTAGGTGAATACCAACATATTCGCTTTGTGAAATATGATGCGGTTTGCGACAATGCCCTTATCAACTGAACGGGGGGTACAGTTGCTAAAATCAATTGTCGGACGCCGGATCGCCTGGGTGGTATTTCTCTCGGTCATCGTTATCGAGATCATCATCTTAGTGCCATCTTACCTGCGTCAGACCGATCAACTTCTCATGCAGATGGATCGGCAAGATGAATTGCTGTTCGAATCACTGGCGATAACTCCCCACCCCGATCCGGCTCTCATGGAAGATCATGCGAAGAGCCTAATCAGGGCGAAGAACATTATCGGTGTGTACTTCTCACCCAGCCACCAGATGCCCGCGATCAACCTCGGAGAACGGCCAAGCGTGCCGCTGTCCAGCAGCGAGGCCGACGGCATTCAACGCCAACGAAATCCGAACGAACACAGCTACGATGTTTTCTGGCCGAAAGACGCGACGGCTTTTCATCACGGTGTCGCCCTTCGTTTCGATGTCTCGCATATTGACGACGCGCTCACCGAATACGTCCTGCGGATCAGCGGACTGGTTCTGGTTATCGCTGCTTTCGTCACCTTGGCGACCATGTGGGTCCTCAAGCGTCAGATCCTCGACTCGCTGTTTGCACTCAGGAACGGTCTTTTAACCGGCGGCGGACGTGATGCGGTGATTCCTGCTGACGGCAAGAACAGGCAGGACGAGTTAGGCGACTTGTATCGGTCCGTCCAGACCATGTTGGATGATGTCAGCGAAGCCCACGTGGATGACAAACGCGACCTTCAATCGTTCAACGAAGAATTGGAACAACGCGTTCAGGAACGCACGGACGAGCTTAGGCAAAGTGAAATTCGATTTCACGCCTTCGCGGATGCCGCCTCGGATTGGTTTTGGGAAATGGACAGCCAATTGCGGTTTTCATATTTCTCAGAGAGGTTCACTGAGATAACTGGCGTCCCGCAAACGGCGCTGTTGGGCAAGACCCGCGAAGAAACCGGCATTCCAGACGTTGACCCGACCGTCTGGCAGGAACATTTGGAAAACTTGCATAATCATCAATCGTTCCGCAGTTTTATCCATCCTCGGATTCAATCCGACGGCACTACGGTTTACTTGGCCATCAATGGTGTCCCGGTCTATGCCGAAGATGGGCAGTTTGCCGGATTTCGAGGCACCGGCAGAGACATCACGACTGCCATGGAGGCGGAACAATCACTGCGCAGCGCAAAAGAAGCCGCCGAACACGCAAGTCAGGCAAAATCCACTTTCCTGTCCAGTATGAGCCATGAACTTCGCACCCCGCTGAACGCGATCATCGGTTTCGCCCAATTGATGAAACGTCAGCGCCGCAGCCAACTTGATGACAGCACGCTACGCCAAGTCGATGAAATCCTGGGTGCCGGCAGGCAACTCCTGGCGCTCATTGAGGGCGTGCTTGATCTGGTGCAGATTGAATCCGGCGAGGCGACATCAAAATTGACCAGCGCGGTGGTGGCCGACTTATTGGGCGATACCTTAACCGAGGCGCAAAACCTTGCGGATCAATATGCCATTACCGTCGAATTGAAACTTTCCGAAGGACCGTTCCCGGAAATCATCACCGATCGCATATTGTTCCGCCAATGCATGGACAATTTGTTGACCAACGCCATCCGATACAACGCCACAGGCGGACATGTGACCGTTAAACCGGAAATGACCTCAACGGGGTCGATGCGGATCAACGTGATCGACGACGGCCCAGGAATTGACAAAGAAATGCAGAGAAAGGTCTTCACGCCCTTTGAGCGCCTGGGCCACGCAAATTCGACGATCCCGGGGATAGGCATCGGCCTCACGGTCACCCAAAGGACAGCAGCTTTACTGGGCGGCGACGTCGGTTTCCAGAGCACCGCAGGTGAAGGCTCAACCTTCTGGTTAGAAATACCGGTCGCGGAGCCTTCTGCCCGGAACGTTGCATCCGCACCCGTTTGACGAGCCAGAAGTTTCTCAACGCATACATTGATTTTTACCGGTGATTGTCGATACGGTGCGACAATATCAGCCGCCGAAACGGTGCTCCGCTCCTTGGAATACGCCCGACAAATGGAACAGATATTCCGCGAACCCGCCGAGCATTATACAAACGCCCGCTTGGCAGACGCCGACCGGCTGTTGGCGAAAACAGATACCAAGCCGCACGTTATCCCTGAAGCGCTTCATCTACGCGGCTTGATCGCGTTGCGCAAAGAGCGCGCCGGCGGCGGAACTTGCCCTTGTCGGTCCGGGCGGGTATAACCGCTGGCCTCGGTCGGAATGCGCGGCGTTGCCGCATCGTTCAATGATCGAGACTTGATAAAAGACATGGGTTTTGGCCTTAACTGCCAATGCCTTACCAGAATTCTTGGTTCACATGAACCAACCAGGTCGGGACGTGGCGCAGTCTGGTAGCGCACCTCGTTCGGGACGAGGGGGTCGGTGGTTCGAATCCACTCGTCCCGACCATTTTTTCAAGCCGCGGCCACGATCTTTCATACTCGGTTCGCGGCCGTCTGAAGCGAGATTGCCGGCAATTGGCTGGGGTCATTTCATCATGCGCAATTTGATCGTCGGTGCAGTTGTAGGCCTGGTTGTCGGCATCGTCTTCGGCACAACCATCATTGCGCCGCGGCTGAAGCTGCCGGCACAGAAGATCGCCCGGGCCTCAGCCGCCATGAACGCCCCGGCCGCCATCACCACCGCGGCAAATTCAGAGGCATCCCCCCCCGCCGCCGCGCCGCCGCCCAACCCCGCACATGATCAAAAACTCCGCACGCAGTTTGCCCGAACGCCTGCCGCCGAACCTGACCGCGCGGCGTTGCGTTGGCGGATGGCAAGTGCCTACGCCAGTTCCTTGCCGCAGCTGGGCGCGCTTGGGAAACGTCTGGAGACGATGATCTGGCAGATCAGTGATGGCGATATTGAATTTCGTTACCACGAACCCGGGACCCTGGTCGCCCCTGCCGAAATGTTTGATGCCGTCCGGGCCGGCGCCATTGACGCGGCCTTCGCGGCGCCCGGCGTATGGGCACAAAAAGACCCTGCATTCTTGTTATTTTCGGGTATTCCCTTCGGCCCGCCAATCCAGGAATTCATTGCCTGGATCTATGTTGGCGGCGGCCATGAAATTCTCCAGGACCTCTATCACAAGCAAGGTGTCCACACGCTGATTTGCGGCGTCCTGGCACCCGAAGGTTCCGGATGGTTTCGCCGGCCAGTGAAGACATTGGAGGATTTCAAGGCCTTGCGGCTGGGCATGAACGGGCTGGCCGGCAAGGTCGCCGAAAAGCTGGGGGCCAATGTTATTGAACTGGCGGAAGGCGACGTTTATGTCGCCATGGAACGCGGCCTGATCGACGGCGCGGAAGCCTCTCAACCCGCCGTCGATTTAAACCTCGGGCTCCATCAACTGGCGAAATACTACTACTTTCCAAGCTGGCATCAACCGGCGACCCTGCTCAACCTGATTGTCAATCTCGCCGCCTGGCAGGCCCTTGAGCCCGTTCAGCGCGCGCAGATCAATGCGGCTTGCGGCGACAACGTCCGCCATGGCTTGGCGGAAGGCCATGCCAAGCAGTTCGATGCATTGAAGGAATTGACCAAATTGGGTGTTCGGATCGAGACCTGGGCACCCGACATTCTCGATGCATTGAAAGCCGCCTGGCAGAGCGTCGCCACAAAACAATCGAAAAGCAGCAGAAACTTCAAGCGCGCCTGGAGATCGCTTCAGACGTTCCGAGACGAGTTTGGGATATGGCGCGAGATCGGCGACGGGACAAGCCGCCGTTAGGGGCTGCCCCGCCTGGAATTTCCGATTAGCTCAATGAGTCCAAAATCAATCGTGGACAATCAGGACCGAACATCCCGCATGGCGCGCCACTCGTGCCGAGTTTTGCCCCAGCAGATAGTCAGTTTTTTCCGCCCGTCGAGCCGCCATGACGATCAGGTCGGCATTAACGTCACCGGCGATATTAAGAACGACCTCGTAGACTTTGCCCTCGCCGACAATATGCTGGACTTCGATACCGTCTGGCACATTCTCCGCGGCAAAAGCCTTCAGTTCTTCGAGCGCTTTGTCAGCCACTTCCTGCTCATAGCCTTCAGGAAAGTACTGTTGGACGATGCTCATCCCGAAGTCGGGAATCACCCGCAGCAAATGCAGGCTGCCGCCGCTGCCTTGACAAATTTCAACGGCGTTCGCGAGTGATTTGTCCCACGAGTTTTCGTGCTCCAAATCTACGGGTAACAGGATACGTCGTACATGGTTTTTCTCCTCTACCCTAAGCGGCCTGGGGTGCGGCGACCGCGCCATCACCATCGCTATCCCGTCGACGGCGCTGGATCATGACGATGAAAAAGAACAAGAGTATGGCCGGAATGTAGAACAACTGCTTGGGTGGCCGGTCCGACTTGCTCTGCACACTGGCGATCTCATAGTCGAAGTCGATTTTCTGGCGTTCGGCGTTCGAGCCAAAGACCACATTATCGACAATCAACTTGCCCTCTTCCTCGCGGAGTTCCAATCCGGCGGCTTTCAGGCGTTCAACGCCCTTCGCCGGTTTACCCATCCCGAGCATGACGATTTTATCAATCGCTCGACCTTCCAGATCCTCACCCTTCACCTGGATGCGAATTTGCGCGTCATCTGGCAAACCTTCCGCGACCGAGTAGATTTCCTTGGCCGGGACGGTTTTCAATGGCGGATATATGTAATCCATCCAGAATCCCGGCCTGAACAGCGTAAACGCCACCAAAATCAGCGCAAGAGACTCCCATAATCGGCTTTTGGTCAGAAAATACCCCTGTGTTCCGGCTGCGAATAGCAGCATCGCCATGACCGCCGTCGCTATAGTGATCAATAGATGATACCAGCTTTCAATACCGATCATCAGCAGTTCCGTGTTGAAGATGAACAAGAACGGCAGGATCGCAGTACGAATATCATACATGAAACCCTGAATACCGGTTCGGATGGGATCGCCTCCTGATATGGCCGCCGCCGCAAAGGCGGCCAGGGCTACAGGTGGCGTATCATCGGCCAAAATCCCAAAGTAAAATACGAACATGTGAACGGCGATCAACGGCACGATGAGGCCATTCTCGGCGCCCACGGTGACGATCACCGGTGCCATCAGGCTGGACACGACGATGTAGTTCGCCGTCGTCGGCAACCCCATGCCTAAGATCAGGCTGAGCACTGCTGTGAAGATCAGCATCAACAGCACGTAGCCGCCGGAGATGTATTCTACAACTTCAGACAACACTTGGCCGACACCCGTCAGTGTCACCGCACCGACAACCAAACCGGCCGCCGCTGTCGCCACACCGATGCCGATCATGTTCCGGGCGCCGCTGATCATGCCGTCCAGCATGTCGGCGAAGCCTTCCTTGAGACAACCCAAGACGTCGTCGCCGGATTTACGGAAGATCGCTTTCAGGGGTTTTTGGGTGATCAGGATGAACAGCAGGAAAACCGTCGCCCAAAAGGCCGAAAGCCCCGGCGATAGGCGCTCCACGGTCAAACACCAGACCAATAATGCGACCGGCACCAGATAATAGAGTCCGGCCTTGATCGTCGGTCCCGGTTCCGGCAATTCAAGAATTTCCGTCGACGTGTCCAATTCGGGGAATTTCACCGAATACTTGACCAATCCGGCAAATGCAACGGCGACTAGAACAGCTGCAATCCAAGGCGTCGCACCACCGAAGGCGCCTTTCATCCAACCGAACCCGTAGTAAACGACTACTGTCAGCACAGCGAGGCAGATGAAGGTCAACAGGAAGGACATCAGGCTCTGGATGAACTTCGGCACGTGCTTGCGCGGCAGACCTTTCATGTCGGCTTTGCAGGCTTCCAGATGCACGATGTAGACCAGCGCCATGTAGGAGATCAGCGCCGGCAGGGCGGCATGAGTGATGACCTCGATGTAGGTGATACCGACATACTCGACCATCAGAAAGGCAACTGCGCCCATGATTGGGGGCGTCAATTGGCCGTTGGTGCTTGAAGCCACTTCAACGGCACCGGCTTTCTCAGCCGAGAATCCAACCTTGCGCATCAGCGGGATGGTAAAGGTCCCGGTCGTCACCACGTTGGCAATGGCGGAACCTGAAACCAGACCGGTCAACGCCGATGACACGACGGCGGCTTTCGCCGGGCCGCCGCGCATGTGTCCCATTAGGGCGAAAGCAACGCGGATGAAATAATTTCCGGCGCCAGCTTTTTCGAGTAGTGAGCCGAACAACACGAACAAGAACACCATGGATGTGGACACGCCTAGCGCAATGCCGAACAGACCTTCCGTAGTCAAATAGAAGTGCGACATACCCTTGTTCAGGCTGGCGCCTTTATGGGAAATAATCTCGGGCATATAGGGCCCCAAGAACGTGTAGGAGAGAAAGACGATGGCAACAATCATCAACGGTGGCCCGAGGGCACGCCGCGTCGCTTCCAGTACAAAGATAATACCAACGACAGACGCCACGAGGTCTTCTGTGGTCGGCAGCCCTGGCCGTTCCGCGAGTTCGCGGAAAAATATGTATATGTAGCCGGCGGCCAGCGCGCCAATCAATGACATGATCCAATCCTGGACCGGAATGTAGTCGCGAGGCGACGTCTTGAACGTCGGGAATGCCGTGAACGCCAGGAAAACGGCGAAGACCAAGTGAATGGAGCGTGCCTCGGTCGAATTGAACAGGCCGATGTTAAAGATAAACGGCAGCGGTGATGCGTACCAAAGCTGGAACAGCGCCCAAGTCAGCGGCACCCACCAGAGAATTTGTTTGGAAATGCCCGTGGGGTTGCGTCCGCCCGTATCCGCTTGGGCGATCATATCCGCCAACTCATCCTCGCTGGTCGCCGGCGCGATTACATCTTTTTCTTCACTCATCGTCTTCTCCCGTATCGACGCACATTGCGTTCGATCCAATTACACCCCTGACAGAGGCTGGCGAATTTCACCGTTATTCTTACATCATGTTCTTTTCGCGGTAGTAACGCACGGCACCTTTGTGCAGCGGTGCGCTCAAGCCATCGGTCATCATCCGGCCCGGCAGCAAGATCGCCAAGGATGGGTGCAGGCGCTTGAAGCGGTCGAGATTTTCAAACACAGTTTTAACCACCGTGTAGATCAAATCTTCTTCCATGTCCTCGGAAGTCATGACCGTCACCGCGACACCAAAGGTTTTCGCCGCTTTGACGTGCCCATCGTACAAGCCAGCCGGCACCGCCGTGGAACTCAAAAACCGGTTATCGGCGATCAACTTGCCGACCGCGTCGCCGGTGACCGGAACGATTTTCGCGTCACAAAGTTTGATCGCCTGGGCGATCGCCGGACTGGGATGGGCGCTCGTTGACACCACGGCCTGAACCCGATTGTGGCAAAGTGCCAGCGATTGTTCGTTTTCCGACAATTCATCGACGAACCCGAAGGACTTCGTGGTCCATTTCTTCGCCGCCATCAGCATGTTCATCATCACGCGTTGAGGTGAACCGGGGGTGCCGATATTGATACGCTTACCCGCCAGATCGTCCAAGCTGTTGATCCCCGCATCGCGCCGCGCCGCCAAAGTGAACGGCTGCGCGTGCAAGGAAAATAATGCCCGCGCATTGTCGATTTTGCCGGTGAACTTGAACGGGCCGGTGCCCTGGGTCGCGTGGTATTGCCAATCGGCGGGCACAATGCCCAATTCCAATGCGGCGTTGCGTAAATTATTCAGCACGGCACCTGGCTCAGCCGCATCGCCGCCTTCGATCCGTAATGCTTCGCAGGTGACGCCTGTTACGGTTTTTTGAATTTGCCGGCACATGGCGCGCGCCACATTGTGGTGAACTTTAGCGCTGCTGCCAGCCCCGATCACGATATCTGCTTCGGCTTCAGCCTGCGATGGTGCGAGCCCAAATGCGGCCAATGCCACGAAGAAGATCATGGCTGGTGATACTGTTCGAAATGCCATTTCCGCCTCCCGAACGGGCAATTCCCGTTCCCCTGTCATCAAAATCTCACCGTTGAGCGGTGATTATTCATCGGCTCCGCCTTTAGTGGCGGTTCGTTCCCCCCGATGGTCGTCTAATAATTTAACAAATAAATGGACTCGCAGGGTCTTACATGGAGTACGCATGGGTCAAAGAATGGCGGCGAGGGGAAATTCCCTCGCCGCCACAAGCCGGATTACATCCAGCTGCGTTCTTTGTAGTACTTCGCGGCACCATCGTGCAGCGGAGCGGAAAGCGCGTCTTTGATCATTTCGCTTTCCTTCAGGCCGGCAAACGCCGGGTGCAGATTTTTGAACTGCTTGAAGTTGTCGAACACCGCCTTGACGACCGCATAAACAGTGTCAGAAGAGGTGCGGGTCGAGGACACGAACGTGGCGCCGACGCCGAAGGTTTTGATGTCCTTCGGGTTGCCGCGGTACATGCCGCCCGGAATGGTCGCCCAACGATAGTAGGGCTTTTCTTTGACCAGTTTAGCGACGGCGGCGTTGCCGACGGTGGCGAACACGGCGTCACAAGTCGTCGTGGCTTCCTTGTTCAAAGCAGCCGGATTGCCAACGAGCCAGAAGAAGGCATCGATCTTGTTATCGCAAAGCGCTGACGGGGTTTCCGCCGACTTCATCTGCGCAACCAATTTCAGATCGCCGTTCTTTTTGCCCATGGCGGCCCACATGACACCCCAAGTGGCTTCCGTACCGGAACCCGGGTTGCCGATGTTGACGCGCTTGCCAACAAGGTCATCGACGGTTTTGATGCCAGCATCCTTGCGGGCAATGATGCTGACCGGTTCGGCGTGAACCGAGAACACGGCGCGCAAGCCTTTAAAGGGGCCCACTTTTTTGAACGAGGCTTTTCCAGACCCGTTGTAGGCGTGGTACTGCCAATCGGATTGGGCAACGCCCATGTCCAATTCGCCGGCGCGGATGGTGTTGATGTTGTAGACGGAACCACCGGTCGATTCGACCGAGCACCGAACACCGTGTTTTTTACGTCCTTTGTTCACCAAACGGCAAATCGCGCCGCCGGTCGGGTAGTAGACGCCGGTGACGCCGCCCGTACCGATTGAGATGAACTGTTTCTTCATGGCCGCATCTGCGGTCCCGGCTGTAAGGGCAAACGCCGCCACAGCGGCAGTCGTCATAAGCACTTTCTTCATGCTGTTTCCTCCTAGAGTTTTGCTCCCAGCGATTGGTCGCACTTGAGCACGACGCTTTGGTCGGAAACCACAGGCGCCATGCCCGCAGCTCGTCGTCCGCCGAGCTCAAGCCCAACGGTCCGGGCCAGCCCCGGGGAAACCCCGAAACAGCCCGAATTCTTAAAACTTTAAAACGCGTGGCGCGTCATGCCACTGCCTCCCTGATCGCCGTGTCACCTGGACCCGCCAACAGGGCGCGTGCCATGTCCGCGTCGGCCAAGGGCCGGCTCATTAATTCTGCACTAGCGGCCACCTGCGCGACAAGGGCGGCGTTGTACGGAGCAAGATCACCGTTGTTGAGCCAACGGTTGTTCTCAAATCCTACCCTGGCATGCCCGCCCAGCGCTGTCACCATCAAAGCACACGCCCCTTCGCGCGGGCCGAAAGCGCAAAACCCCCAATGAATGCCCGCGCCGCCGGCGGCACCCAAAAACGGCAACAGATCGGCGGGCGCGGAAATCTGCCCCGCGCTGTAGCGGCCCAACACATAAAGGACGAACACGGTCTCACCGGGGATCACGCTGCGGCGGCGCAAATCCATGAAACGGCGGACTTCATCTTCGGAATAAAGAATGTACTGCGGCGAAATGTTTTCACGACCCAGCCAGGCGAAGAATTCTGCGGCGTCGCGTTCACTAGCATCATCAGGCACCAGTTCGCGGATCGCCATGGAAACCGCTTCCGGGCGCAGGCCACGCACCATCGCCATCTGTTCGGCCGGCTGATACATGCCGACCGCCTCGCTGGTCGCCTGCAAAATTAGTTTGTCGCCAATGGCGTCACGCACCGCCGCGCTCGCGGCCTCGTAGGCTTCAACGTCCAGTGTAGGCGGCCATCGTTGTCTCGGACATGCAGATGCATCATGCACGCGGCGGCCTCTGCGATTTCCGCCGGCGTGATCGGCAGCATCTGATGGTCAGCCTTGCCCCGCGTCGCCCCGTTGGGGGCGACGGCAATCATCAACGGCGGCCAGCTCGGCGTGTCCGGCGCGGTCTGCGGATTGGTGTTGACGCCTTTCAGCTCCATTACACACCAGCCTCGCGAAGCGCCGCGTCGACGGCGTTGCCCAGTTTCTCGACCAATTCATCCAGTTCATCGGGGCTGATAATAAACGGCGGGGCCAACAAGACATGATCGCCCCGAGCCCCATCGGCGGTCCCGCCGCCCGGATAACAAACCAGGCCTTCCTTCATGGCATTGGCCTTGATCTTGGCGAATATTTTCAAGCCGGGATCAAACGGTTCCTTGGTCGTCCGGTCGGCAACAATCTCAATGGCGCGGAACAAGCCGCGGCCGCGGATATCACCGATGTGCGGATGATTGCCGAAGCGTTCGTGCAGTTTCTCAACCAACTGTTCGCCGCGTTCGCGGACCTGGGACAGCAAACCGTTTTCCTTGATCTTGGTCTGTACCGCCAACGCCCCGGCGCAGGCCGCCGGATGCCCCATGTAGGTGTGGCCGTGCTGGAAAAAACCCGAACCATCCTTGAAAGCATTGAATATGCGCTCATGCACCAGTGTCGCGCCGATCGGCTGATAGCCGGCGCCTAGTCCTTTGGCGACAGCAATCAAATCGGGCACGACCCCGTCTTCGGCGCAGGCAAAGGTGTGGCCGGTACGTCCCATGCCGCACATGACTTCATCAAGAATCAACAATATGCCATGGGCATTGCAAATGTCGCGGATGCGCTTCAAATACCCTGTCACCGGCGGCAATACACCGGCGGTGGCGCCGCCAACTGTCTCGGCAACAAAGGCGCAGACGTTTTCCGCGCCCAGGCGCTGGATCTCGGTCTCAAGCTCATTAGCGACCCGCAGTCCATATTCTTCCTCTGATTCGTCGTCGCGCCGGTCGCGGTAGGGATAACACGGTGCGATATGGGCGACGTCCATTAGCAATTCCTTGAACGGCTCCCGCCTGGCGACATTGCCGCCGACCGACAAGGCACCCAGCGTATTGCCGTGGTAACTTTGATGGCGCGCAATGAATTTCGACCGTTTGAGCTCGCCGATTTCAACAAAATATTGGCGCGCCATTTTCAACGCCGCTTCAATGGCTTCCGATCCTCCGGATACGAAATACACCGCACCGATACCATCCGGCGCCGCCTCAATCAGCAAATCCGCCAGCGTTTCGCTGGGCTCGGAGGTAAAAAATCCGGTATGCGCGAACGCCATGGTATCAAGCTGTGCCTTGATCGCCTCAATCACGTCCTTGTCGCCATGCCCCAGGCATGAAACCGCGGCACCACCAGATGCATCCAGGTACCGCTTGCCGTCCGTGTCGATCAAATAAACGCCCTCGCCACCCGCTGCGACGGGCATATCAGTATGAATTTGGCGATGCAGAATCCGTGTCACGGGGTCAACTCTCCCAATTCAATCCAACGGCTGGGGGTTTGATTCCAATAGGCGTCAAATTGGCGCAGCTGGTCTTCGCTTCGGCGAATGGAACTCAGCGCCGCCTTACCGTCTTTCAATACGATGAGCGCAATCAACGCCTCGACCGCCGCCATGGCGGGGGCCACCGACTGAAAGAAAGACGGGCTCTCATTTTTTGTGATCAGCGCGTGTTCCGGGCGCCCGACCAACGGCGAGACCATGCTGTCAGTCAGGACCACGGCATCACCGCCACTTTCGCGGGCGAATTCCACGGCCTGGACGGTTTTTGCCGAATAGGGATCAAAACTGATGGCAAACAGGACATCGCCTTTGCCGAAACCGCGCATGCGGTCGGCGAAGGTGCCGCCGTAACCATCCATCAACAAGGAATTGGTACGGAAAACGCCATAGACATAATGAAAATAGAACCCGATGGGGAAACAACTGCGCCGGCCCGCCACAAACACCCGCTTCGCGCTCGCCAAGGTGTCGGCGCAGGTCTGAAACCGCTCCAACGTATTGGCCGCGAAGGTTTCCTTGAGATTGCCCAAGGCGGCGTCAAGAACCTCACTGACGACTTCACGGTGTTTCGACCCGGCCCGGTCCTGCATTTCCTGCGCACGGCCCATATAATCCGCCGGGTGCGAGCGCAACCGATGCTGAAACGCGGCGCGGAATTCATTATAGCCGGCAAACTCCAGGGCGCGGGCAAGACGCGTCATCGTCGTCGGGCGCACGCCGGCGTCAGCCGCCACCGTGCGCATCGATTTCAACGCGACATCATCGGGCCGGTCAAGCGCGTGGCGTGCCGCCAACTGTAATTGCGGGCTGAGGCGCGGAAAACGATCCATGATCAATTGTGATAACTCGGAGAAATCCATCCCTGTATTTCGTCTTTGTTTTTGTATCTCCTCTAACATTGAACCACAGAATAGGATTCGATTGCAACAAAATGCGACACATCGCCAAATTTTGTGACAATTGTATCATTGAGCCATCGCGCGATGCGATTGCCTGTGCTTTGGCGCGCCTTTAGGATGCGGGCATCGAAACGAGATCACACATTTAATTTGCCAGGAAACGACCATGGACTTGAAAGACCACATTCGCGCAGTTCCCGACTTCCCAATCCCCGATATTCTGTTTTATGACATCTCGACGCTGCTCGCCGATGCCGAAGCTTGGCAAGTGGCGCTCGGCCGAATGGCGAAAATCGTCTCGAAATATCAGCCCGATATGCTGGCGGGAATTGAATCGCGCGGCTTTCTGGTCGCAGCGCCGCTGGCATCGCGCCTCGGCCTCGGGTTCACGATGGTTCGCAAGAAAGGTAAATTGCCTGGCAAAACCGTCGCCCACGAATACGCATTGGAATACGGCACCGACACCATCGAAATCCAAGACGATTGCGTTAAACCCGGCCAACGCGTGGTGATCTTGGATGATCTGCTGGCGACTGGCGGGACGCTTGCGGCATCGGTTGATCTGTTCAACAAGGTCGGCGCCGAAGTCGTCGGCACGACATGCATCATTGAACTCACCTTCCTGGGCGGACGCAAAAAATTGGATGTCCCTTTCGATGCGCTTGTCTCCTATGACGAGTGAACCATCATGAGTTCTGCAAATCCGAAACGTGTCGCGATCTTGGGCTTTGCCCTGGAAACCAATCGCTTCGCCGAGCCTTGTGGCGAACACCAATTCCGCGAACGCTGCCTGCTTTACGGCGATGAAATCACTGAAGACATAAAGCGCCCGGCGCCATTGTTGCATCGCGGCATTGTTGGATTCACTGAGACCATGGAAGCCCATTTGGCGTCCCGGGGCGCCTTCGAGCCGGTGCCCATCGTGTTCGCCGCCGCCGTGCCGAACGGCCCCGCGGAACAAAGTTTCTTTGAGCACCTGTTGGCCACCATGCGCGACGGACTGGCCAATGCCGGCCCCTTGGACGGCGTCTATATATGTGAGCACGGCGCAGGTCTGGCGGTCGGCTATGACGACCCGGACGGCGAGGTGTTTCAATTGGTTCGTGACGTCGTCGGCCCCGACGTGCCCGTCGTCGCGACCCTGGATCTGCATGCCAATGTCTCTGAGCGCATGGTCACCGCACCGGACGTGTTCATTGCCTATCTTACCAATCCGCACATGGACCGATTTGAGCGCGGCGTCGAAGCCGCCGAAAGCATGATTGAGATGTGGGGCGGCGTGAAGACCGCCCTCGCGTCAGTCCGACTGCCCCTGGTCGGCCCCTCGGTGACGCTGCTAACGGCGGAAGGTCACCCTTATGGTGATCTGATCCGGCTCGGCCAGACCAAGCTTGATGACGACATTATGAATGTTTCGGTCACCGCCGGGTTCGCGTTTAGCGACACCGACCGCAACGGTATGACCATCACCGTGACGTCGCGTGGCGATATGACCAAGGCGCACAATGTGGCGCGCGAATTGGCGATTGCAGGTTGGGCTGACCGGGAACGCTACCAAACCCGGCTGACCAGCCTGGACGATGCCGTTCGCATGGCACTGGCCGCCGGCACCGACCCGGCGTTGCCGAATATTTTGTACTGCGACCCGGCCGACAACCCGGGCGGCGGTGGGCGTGGCAACACGACCTACATCATCAAAGCCTTTCATGAAGCCGGGGTCGAAGGCGCATTGTTCGGTGTCTTTAACGACAAACCGTTGGTCGACGCAGCATTTGCCGCCGGTGAAGGTGGGGAATTCCACGCTCATTTCAATTCGGAAGAAGCCAACACAATGTCCGAGCCCTTCGAGGCCGACGTTACGGTTGAAAAGCTCACTGATGGCGAATTTGTGCCGGAATACGGCGCTACCAAGGGCAATACCGTGCAACTGGGCCGAGCCTGCTTGTTGGCCTTCGGCGGCATCAAAATCGCCGTCATCTCCAACCGCCAACAATGCTTGAGCAATGATTTCTTCCGCCATTTCGGTGCTGACGCGGCGGCGGCACGGTGCACGGTGGTCAAATCACGTGGCCATTTCCGGGCCGGCTTCGCGCATCTGTTTCCGCCCGAACGTATTTATGAAGTCGACGTCCCCGGGCTGACGTCGCAAAACCTTCAGAGCTTTGAATGGAAGAACCTGCCCCGCCCGGTATACCCATTGGACCCGGAAACTACATGGCAACCACCAGTGCCCATGACATAGAAACTGCTGCACGCCGACGTGGATGATATTCTACGGCAATTGGCTTTTTGAATTTGGATAATTTTGGAATGTCCCCGGAAAATTCCTACGTCCCCAAGACACCGCAAAATTTCTATGAACTGGCGTGGGCCAAACGCCTGGAATTTGTTCAATCGTTAGTCGACGGCGGCGAAGACAACGCATTTAGAATCATCAAGATGCTGGAAAGGCACGAGGAAAAATTTCATCTCTCCGCCGAGTCTGTCCTGGGCGAAGCACGGGATGAAATAACCGGCGATGTCGTAAAGCAAATGCAAATTCTTACCGGACGCGCGGAATGGCTTCCGGTACTGCCTGAGAACAACACCGATTACCTGCCCACTGGTGCGCCGCCAACCACCGAAAATTCCTTTCTCGGCAGCAAGATCTCGGTACCTGCCTACGCCGATCTCAAATCCATTGTCGCACATTGGATTATCGAATTCCTCCATGACGACGACAAAGCCATTGTTGAATTGGGGTGTGGGTATGGGCGCAATCTGTTCAATATTCACTATTTAGGAGGGCCTCGTGACCTCCCCTACTACGCCGCCGAATACACCGGGAGCGGCAAGCAATTGACGGCTCTTCTGGCGGCGCTTGAAAGCTCAATTCAGATGCGGGTCGAGCACTTTGATCACAACAATGTTGATCTTGGTTTTCTGCAGGGCGAGGATCAAATTCTGATCTTCACCTGTCATTCGATCGAACAGGTGAAAGAAATACCCGCAAGTTATTTCGCCGATTTAGCACGTGTACCAAAGAAAATTACCTGTATTCATTTCGAGCCGTTCGGATTTCAAATTTCATCGGACGATTCTATTTCCACCGCTCAGCAAGAATTGTTTGTTAAAAACGACTGGAATTTGAATTTTTTTGATGTCCTGAAAGCGGCCGCCGAAGCCGGGTCTATAAATCTCACCCATGTCTATAAAGACATGATCCCCAATGAAACATACAGCCCGACGTCAATTGCGATTTGGCGAAATTTTTGAGAACTTCGGGGTAATTGTCCAGCCTGATACCAGCTGTCGGCCGCAACCTCAATTGCACTGACCACCTATGGAGTATCAAGTACATGACGGGCCACCTTTTTCATGACCGTCGGCAGGGCGCGGGCATCAAAACTATCCGGATGACACCAATCAAGATTTGAACCGAGCGCGCCTTCGACGCGGGCGCGAACGACACCAAGCTCCAATCGAAAATGAGTGAATATATGAACAATAGTCCCCGGCATCGGCAACCAATCGGCCTCAATCGGCGCAAAGCCATCCGGCGGCTTTTCGGCCCAAGGCGTCTCCACCCAATCGGTCGATGGAAACTCCGCCATCCCACCCAACAAGCCTTCTTCGGCCCGGCGCCGTAGTAGCACCGCGCCATCATCGCGCTCGGCCCAAAACACGATGCCGTAGCGGGTCGGACGGGCCTTCTTCGGGGCTTTGACAGGGAAGCGTTCCGGATTGTCCCCGGCCCCGGCCCGACACGCCGCACCCAGCGGACAGTTCGGGCAATCGGCGTGCTTCGGTTTACATACCGTCGCGCCCAAATCCATCAAGGCCTGGGCGAAATCACCAGCCCTGTGGTCGGGGGTCATGGCTTCGGCGAAGCTTTTGATGTCTTTCTTGGCGCCCGGCAGCGGATCATTAATCGCATGCAGCCGTGCCGTGACGCGTTCGATATTGCCATCGACCGGCGTGGCTTTCAGGCCAAACGCAATGGCGGCAATGGCCGCCGCCGTATAAGGGCCGATGCCGGCCAATTTGCGCAGGCACTGTTCATCGGCGGGAAACCGGCCATCATGCGCGGCAACGATCTCGCGGGCGCATTTGTGCAGGTTGCGGGCCCGGGAATAATAGCCAAGACCCTGCCACGCATGCAGAACCTCATCCAATTCCGCCGCCGCAAGTTTTTCAATTTCCGGCCATTTTGCCAGGAAATTGCCATAATACGTCTTTACGGTGGCCACCGTGGTTTGCTGCAGCATGATTTCGCTGAGCCATACACGGTAAGGATCGGCGGTCATGCCGGGCCCTGCCCGCCAAGGCAGATCACGGCGATGAATGTCGTACCACGCGAGAAGTTGCCGGGATATGTTACGCGATATATTAGAGGATGAAAATTTGGTCACGGACGATCACATTCGGTTGCGAGAGCATGGGACCTTGTTGCGGCAAGGCGAACACGATCCTAACATCGCAGCGAATTTCGACCAATGGACAGGTTGTTGAATTTATGGCCATGACACCGCGAAAACGCCCCGGCGACCGACACAACCGTGTCGAGACCCTGGGCAGCAGCGTGGCCCGGCTGACCAAGCCGGTGTTCGGCAAACGCGGACTTGCCGATGGCGCCATAGCGCGGGAATGGGCGACCATTGTCGGGGTGTTGATCGCCAAGCACAGCCAGCCTGACCGCATCACCTATCCGGGCCGTGAAAAACGCGACGGGCTTTTGCATCTGAAAGTCGATCATTCGGCCATGGCGACCGAACTTCAGCACCTTGAGCCGCAATTGCTGGAACGGATCAACAGTTATTTCGGCTTTAAAGCGGTGGCCCGGTTGCGCTTTGTCCATGGCCCCATCGACAAATTGGACGACAAGCACGATGAAGTCCGCCCGCCAAAACCGCCGCCGCCAAAGAGCGAAAAGGTCGAGGCCGAGGTCGACTTTATTGAAGACCCGGAACTCCGCGCGGCACTCCAACGATTGGGCAATGCCGTCGCCGATACGCCCGAATCATCAACAGAATCATAAGTGTGCTTTGGATATCCACATGCCAAGGCGCTTAGAATCTCGAAAATTGTGGAAAACCTTCGTGAAAAGAGGCTCGACTCCTCGGTTTTCACGGCTCTATATTCATCAACATCTGGTACTCAGGAGGCCATATTGTCACGACATCTGCTAAAAGATGCCTTTGCCGCCCTCAATCGCCGTACGTTCGTCAGCACCGCGCTCGCGGGATTGGCCGTAGTTGCCGTGGCCGCGACCCCCATCCAGACCCGTGCGGACATCGCCACATTCGAAGGCGCGACCAAGGAAATGGTGGTCGGCAACGCCGATGCGCCGTTGACGATCATCGAATACGCATCGCTCGGTTGTCCGCATTGCGCCAATTTTCATCACGACGTCTATCCCAGCCTGAAGAAGGATTACATCGACACTGGCAAAGCCAAGCTGGTGTTTCGAGATTTTCCGCTGGGGACGCCGGCACTGGCGGCGACGATGATTGCACGTTGTGGCGGACCGAAGCGCTATTTCGGTTTTATCGATATCTTTTTCCGGGCCCAGGCCCAATGGTCGCGTTCGGAAAACCCGTTGGAAGCCTTGACCAAGACCGCGCGCTTCGGCGGGATGTCGGCGGATGACGTGAATGCCTGCATCCGCAATCAAAAACTTCTCGATCACGTTCAAGCGGCGAAGAAGACGGCCTTTGAAAAAGACGGCGTCAATGCGACACCGTATTTCGTGATCGGTTCACACAAACAATCCGGCGGTTTGCCATACGATGATTTCAAAAAAATTGTCGAAAGCGAACTGGCGAAAGTTAATTGAAGCCATAGAGACAAAGGTCTCAAGGAGAACACCAAGCCTTGCTGCAGTTCAATAAACTCCGCCTCTCCGGCTTTAAGTCGTTCGTCGATAACACCGAGCTCCGTATCGAATTGGGGCTCACCGGTGTTGTCGGCCCGAACGGCTGCGGCAAGTCGAATTTGGTTGAGGCGCTGCGCTGGGCGATGGGCGAGACATCGGCTAAGCAAATGCGCGGCCAAGGCATGGAAGACGTCATCTTCGGCGGCACCTCGACACGACCGCCACGCAATGTCGCCGAAGTGGTACTGTCACTCGACAACGAAGAACGCACCGCGCCGGCATTATTCAACGATGAAGGGGAACTGGACGTCAGCCGCCGGATCGAGCGCGAAAAGGGTTCGACCTACCGGGTCAACGGCAAGGAAGTCCGTGCCCGCGATGTGCAATTGCTGTTCGCCGACTCGGCCACGGGCGCGCGTTCCACCGCGCTGGTCAGTCAGGGACGCATCGGCGCCGTCATCAACGCCAAGCCCCAGCAGCGGCGCGGCCTATTGGAGGAAGCCGCCGGCATCACCGGCCTGCATTCCAGGCGCCACGAAGCGGAATTGCGCCTGCGCGGCGCTGAAACCAACCTTGAGCGTCTCGACGATATTCTGATCACGCTTGATGCGCAGCTAGCCGGCCTAAAAAAGCAAGCCCGCCAAGCGACACGCTACAACAATCTGAGCGACCACATCCGCAAAGCTGAAGCGACCATGTTTCATTTGCTTTGGCGCGACGCCGAAGCCGCGTTGGCCCAGGCTGAGGAACAACTGCGCAAGACCGACGCCGAGGTCGGCGAGTTGACCGGGTTGACGGCGACGGCGACGACACGTCAGACAGCTGCCGCCGAAGTTTTGCCGGCGCTGCGTCAATCAGAAGCCGCAGCGGCCGCGGAATTGCAGCGCATGACGGTGGCCCGCGAGAACCTGGAGGCAGAGGAACGCCGCATTCAGGACGCCGTCGACGCCACTCGAAGCCGCCTCAATCAGGTGAGCACGGATACCGAACGCGCCAAGGAATTTGCCAGCGATGCACGCGCGCAGACCGAACGGCTTGAGGCTGAGCGCGGCGAAATTGAAGACGCTAGAGCGACGGAACGCGAAGACCGTGAGGCGGCCAGCGCGGAATTGAAAACCGCCAGCGACGCGGTGAGCGAATCCGAAGCCAGCCTTGACGCGTTGACCGCAAAAGTCGCCGAGATTGAAGCGCGGCGTGGTGGTTTGGCCAACCAAATCGCTGAATTGGAAGCGCGCCTGTCGCGATTGAGCGCGCGGGCGGGTGAAATTGACCGCCAAAAGCAGGCCTTGGAAGCCGATCAGCCGGAAAGCGAAACCGTCGCCGACGCCGAGCGGACGATGGCAGGAAAACTCAGCGCACTTGAAGCCACACGAACCGACCTGGAGCGGGCCGAAACATCACGAAGCGAGGCCGAGGACGCGGTGCGGGGACAAGCTGGCGGTCTGCAGGACGCACAATCGGAATTCACCCGCCTGAAGGCCGAAGAACAGGCCATTTCCAAGCTTTTATCAGCGGTCGAGGATGACCTCTGGCCGCCCTTGATCGATGCCCTTGAGGTGTCGCCGGGATTTGAGGCTGCATTGGGCGCAGCGCTTGGCGAAGATCTCAATGTGCCGGCAGATGAAGCAGCACCATCCCATTGGCGGACGTTGGCGCCCCTGTCCGCTTCTTTCGCACTGCCCGAGGGCGCCAAGCCCTTGAGTGACGTGGTCAACGCCCCGCCGGCCTTAACGCGGCGTCTGCATCAAATCGGCGTTGTCGATACAGTTGAAGAAGGCCGTGCCCTGGCCGGTGGATTGGCCCAAGGCCAACGCCTGGTCAGCCGCGATGGCGGTCTTTGGCGCTGGGATGGGTTCACGGTGTCTTCCGAAGCGACGACGCCGGCCGCGGCCCGCCTGGAACAACGCAACCGATTGGCCGAGGTCCGCGGTGAAATGGGTGACGCGGAAACCGCACTTCACCGCGCCGAAGCGACGCGCGACAAGGCCCGTCAAACTGAGCAGGAAGCCCGCGCCGCCGAACAAGCTGCACGCTCAAGCGTGGCTGCGGCGGACCGTGAATTGACCGTTAGCCGCGACATCCTTGCCCGGGAAAAAGAGAAAGCAACCCTACACGCCTCAAAGCTCACTGCATTGGCGGACGCCCTACAGACCGCCGCCACCGATATTGAAGAAACCGAACGTGATTTGGGCGCGCGCAAAACCGAACTGGCAACCCTGCCCGATCCTGTGGCGGAGCGCGAACAGATCACCGCATTGCGTGCGACATTGGCCGAACACCGGACCGAACATGTGAATTGCCGTAGCCGCCATGATCAAATCGAGCGCCAAGCCCGCGACCGTGCCGATCGTCTGCAGGCGATCGCCATGGAAGCCCAATCGTGGCAGCGCCGGGGTGAGGAAACCGCCGGGCAGCTTGATGAGTTGAAGGAACGCGGCGAGCAGTTGAATGCCGAGCTTGCCCGCCTCGCCGAACGGCCCAAGGAACTGGAAGCCGAAAAGCAAAAGCTTTTGGATGCGGTGAGCGCGTCGGAAGCTAAGCGTGGTGACGCCGGCGACGCCTTGGCGAAAGCCGAAACCGCTTTGCGCGATGCTGATCAAATCCTGCGCGACGCCGAAGCGACATTGGCCCAAGCGCGTGAGCAACGGGTCCGTGCCGAGGGCGCGGTTGAGCAATCCAAACAAAGCTGCACGTCCATCGCCGAGCGCGTCACCGACCGCCTGGCTTGCCGGCCCGCTGATCTGTTCGAACAATCGGGGCTCAATCCGGAAAAAGAATTGCCCGAACTGGAAGCCACAGAACGTAAGGTCGAACGCCTGCAGCGCGAACGCGAAACCATGGGGCCGGTCAACCTTCGCGCCGAGCAGGAAGCGACGGAACTGACCGAACAGATCGAAGGGCTGACGACTGAGCGCGAAGATCTAATAACCGCCATCGACAAACTGCGTCACGGTATTTCCGAATTGAACCGCGAAGGACGGGCCCGGTTGGTGGCCTCCTTCAAAGAGGTCGATAAGCATTTCCAGGAACTTTTCGTGCGCCTGTTCGGCGGCGGCCAGGCGCATTTGGCGCTGACCGAGTCCGATGATCCGCTGGAAGCCGGATTGGAGATCATGGCCAGCCCGCCGGGCAAGAAACTGCAAGTCCTCTCGCTGCTATCGGGTGGCGAACAGGCGTTGACCGCCCTGGCCTTGCTGTTCGGTGTGTTCCTGACAAATCCGGCGCCGATTTGCGTGCTCGATGAGGTCGATGCGCCCTTGGATGACGCCAACGTCGACCGGTTCTGTACGCTGTTGGAAGAGATGTCCAAAGAAGAGCGGACCCGTTTTCTGATTATTACCCACCACCGCATGACCATGGCCCGCATGGACCGATTGTTTGGTGTGACCATGTCCGAACGCGGCGTATCGCAATTGGTGTCAGTGGATCTGCAACGAGCCGTGGAACTTCGCGATATCGCATAATCGTTGTCCCACTCAACGCACCGCGCCCGTTAACACAAATTCATGCCCTGTACATTTCGCCAGCTATCAAATTCATATCGGTTGGGTTATATATCGTTGTGAATCAACGATAATTTTGTGGTAGGGACATGCCGCAGAGTGCCACGACCGGCAGCAACTTGGATCGCCATGTCATTGATAATGGCGACACCGAAGCATGGTGGGAACTTTCCGACCGGCTCTGGGGGCGCGTGCCCATGTTGCAGCGCATGCGCCGTCGCCGGGTCATCCGCCAGCACGTCCTCCCGACCCTGCAGGTTCTTGAAAAACTCTATCTCGACCGGCGGCCGGGCGAGCGTCACCGCTTGGTCGGGAAATCCGTCCGCCAAATCGAGAAATGCGACTTCGCCATAGAGGCCATGCTGTATCTTTATCAGTTCGCGCTCGAGGGCGGCTTTATCGATGCCAAATCTCTTGATGCCGGCTCTCTGGATGGTGACAGCGGCAAAAGAATAGGCGGCAAAAAGCCGGATCTGACCGATCCCGATACGGCGCTGATGCCGGCCCACATGCATCGCACCTACATCCCCATGGCGATTGCCTTGATTAATGAGCAAGCCTCGGAACAATCGCGCCCTTATCTGGCCGAGTTCGTCAACGCCGGCACGGTCAATATGACGTCGCTGAAGAAATTCCGCGTCCTCGGCCGCTACAATCATCTTTTGTTGGAGGAGATGCGCAAAGGCCTGGGCGGCGAGCTCAAGAATTTGATCGCCCAGGATTACGAATACCTGGAAGCCCTTGGCCGCTGTAACCCGATACAATTCATCCGCCCGCTCCGGCGCTGCCTGGGCAAGCATTTCCCGCGCATTATGAAATGGGATGCCGAGTTCCTGAAAGCCGCCATCGCCAATCTCAATCACAACGACAAGGTCCTGGCGCTGGGGCCGCTCGTCTTAAAAATCAAGGACCCCGCCGTGCTCAGCGCGCTCGGGAAATGGCCGGTCAAACCGGTGCCGGGTGGCAAGGAGTTGACGACACGGATCAAGGAACTTCGCGACGGCTTCGGCAATCATTTCATGCGCTTGCTGAAAAGCGACCCGGAAGTGATTGAGGAAATCGGCCGTTGGCCGCTGGCCGAGGCGAAGAAAGCAAAGAAGTATCTCGGCTTTCTGGGCAAGGACGCGGTCAAAATTATCGACCCCCTGGAGCCCAAGCAAAAAATTCAATTGTTGGACGGCCTGGCGAAACGCCTGGGCGGTCAATTCATCACCGATACCCTGAACAAGCCCGATGGCCTCGACGTACTGACCAACATCATCGAGGAATTCGTAGCCAACATCGACAGTTTGTTTGAGCTGATCAAAAGTTGTTCCAGACAGACAGACCCCTCCGACGTCGGCAATCGCTTCGATCTGGGCTGCAACATTGACGCCATCACCGAGAATGTCATCCCCGTCAATGACAATGTCACCGAGGTTGATCCCGATACGATATTGGATCAACTGATCCGGGGAGGCGCCGACTTCTCGCTCGGGCATTGCCCTTTGGATCGCGACCGCGCATTCGACGGCGTCAACCGCACTGGCAAATACCACCAGCAGGCCATCACCCATGGTTTTAACAATTCGACCCTGATGCGTGGAAATGGTTGGGGCGATGAGATCGGAGAAGTGGGATTTGTGTCGGGCGATTGTTTCGCGTTCATCGGCCTCCATGAGACGGGAATAAGCCACCATGTCGAGCGCCAATATCGCGGCAAGTTCGCGTTGTTCGTGTTGTTGCGGCATCAAGGTCCCCGGCACAATATGAACTAATTTAGCAAAACTGGGGTTACGAGGCCACGTCAGTTCCACTGATGTCCGCCTAGGGTCAAAAGGCGAAGTCGGAGATTGCTTCTCACATAGTCCGCTTTGACTTCGCAATCGGACGTGGGTGCATTTAGATCAAACATCACGGCCCGATAGCGACTGACTGAACTGCGAGAGCTTCCTCAACAGTAGTCGTGAAAGATGGATGTCGCTTGATTAAATAGATTATCGACTTTTTTCCTATTACATGGCATGTATTCTGACTGTATTTTATCTCTCAACGGAGATGGCGATGAGTGCGTCAGGGTCAAGATTTTGCTGCTTACGCCGTGACATTAAGTCACGACTGTCTTCCTTCCCTCCAGGAGGCGGAGATCGACCTTCGCTCTGGGAGAGCGGATTAAGCGGTCGGAGACGGTGCTTACGTCGCGACGTCAAGTCACCCGTGCATGATACCGGAGGGGCCAAACAAGGTTTCGGCTTCACGGAACGCCCTCCGGGGGATGTTCGGCATTTGCATCGTGACGTTAAGTCACGACAGTTGCCGAACATTGTTCCGCGCTTTTTTTATGAGGCTGTTGAAAACAAAGGGCTTTTCGCCCCGGTTTTGCGGGCGGCTATGTTGCGATTGCTGTGGGCGATTCCCTGGGCTGTCGAACCGGCTTTTATCGCCGGACAAAAGAACGTCAAATGCCGACCCCCAAGGCTTTCACCAGGACTTCCCCCGGGACTTTTCAACATGAAGATTTCTCAAGGGATGCATGAGAGAGACCAATGAACGAAAATGACCCTAAACCCGCGGAAAGCAGCGATCTTTCGGAACTTGACGCGCGCCTGGCGAAGGCTCGGGGGCAGGCTCAGGACCCGTTGACGCAAGAAGGCCCCGAAAAGTCCGAAAAAGGCGGCGCACTTGGGCTTGCTTTTCGGGTGTCAGTTGAGATAGTTTCCGCCGTCGCCATTGGGGTTGGTATCGGTTGGCTTTTAGACGACTGGCTTGATACAAGACCTTGGTTGATGTTGGTGTTCATCGTGTTGGGGTTTTCAGCCGGCATCTTGAACGTTTACCGAATGGCGTCGGGGTTTGGTTACGCACCGGGTTATGCGAAACCGGATAAAAACACGGGTACGAACACGAGTGCGAATTCTGGCACAAAAGCCGGTACGGACGAGTAAAGACGAGGGAAATTAGTTTTGGCTGCAGGTCAATCACCGCTCGCGCAATTTGAGATCAAAACGTTGATTCCCATGCAGTTGGGCAACATCGACGTGTCGTTCACCAATTCCTCGACCTTCATGGTGTTGACGGTGTTGACGACCAGTTTGTTTTTGATCCTTGGCATGCGCCGCTCGCAGTTGGTTCCGGGGCGCTGGCAGTCCATGGCCGAGCTCAGTTACATCTTTATCGCCAATCTGGTGCGCGACACGGTGGGCTCACAAGGCCGACCGTATTTCCCGTTTATTTTCACGATCTTCATGTTCGTGTTGGTCGGCAACATGTGGGGCATGATCCCCTACTCCTTCACCTTCACCAGCCACATCGTCGTCACCTTTGCCATGGCGGGGGTTATTTTCGTTGGTGTGACGATCATCGGGATCGTCAAACATAAGCTTCATTTTCTGACAATCTTCATGCCGCCGGGCGTGCCTATGTATATGGCGCCGCTTTTGATTCCCATTGAAATTATCTCATATCTGTCGCGCCCCATCAGTCTGAGTGTCCGTTTGTTTGCCAATATGCTGGCCGGTCACACATTGCTGAAGGTGTTCGCGGGCTTCGTAATTTCGCTGGGGATCGCGGCGGGCTGGCTGCCGCTGTTGTTTATCGTGGCGCTGACCGGGCTGGAAATTGTCATCGCCTTCCTGCAGGCCTTTGTCTTCGCGATTTTGACCTGTCTCTATCTTAACGACGCCTTGCACTTGCACTAGGGCATTTACATTAGGGCATCTACACTAAGAGCGTCGATCAGAACCCGTTTTGGATCACCAGATTTTGGATCAATTGAGTTAAGTAAGTTTTCGAAAGGATAAACCCATGGAATTGGCTGCTGCGAAACTTCTCGGTGCCGGTCTTGCGACCATCGGCGTCATCGGCTCCGGTATTGGTATCGGAACCATCTTTGCTTCCTTCATTCAGGCTGTCGGCCGCAACCCGGCCGCCCAAAGCGCCGTGTTCCCGATGACCATGCTGGGCTTCGCCCTGGTGGAAGCCATCGCGTTGTTCGCGCTGGTTATCGCATTGGTTATCTTGTTCGGCTGATCGTTTGAACTGAGACCAGCGAACCAGCGGGGCCGGGCCATTCGATGGGTTCCGGCCGGGCTGGGCCGCCGGACTGGGAGATAAATCATGCCGCAACTTGATATCAGCACGTTCCCAAGCCAGATTTTTTGGTTGGTGATTACCTTTATCGCCATGTTCCTGATCATGTGGCGCATATCGGTGCCGAAGATTGCCGACGCCCTGGAAGCGCGCCAAAAGCGTATCAGTGACAATTTAGGGCGGGCCGAGGACATCAAGAAAGAAGCCGAGGCCGCCATTGAAGCCTATGAAGCAGCCCTGGCGGAAGCCCGCGCTGAGGCCCAAACGGCAGTAGCTGAAGCCAGTGCGGCGCTGTTGGAAGAACAGCACGCCCGCGAGGCTGAGTTGGCTGAAACGCTGAAAAAACGGGTTGCGGAAAGCGAGGCGGGTATTGCCGCCGCCGTGAATGAGGCGGTTCAAAGTATCCGCGACGTCGCCGCTGAGGTTGCCATCGCCGCCACCGAGCGCTTGGCCGGTGAAGCCCCTGGCGGAGACGACGCCACACGCGCCGTCGACGCGGTCATCAAGGCCCGCGGCTAGGCCGGAGAGGAAACAAACATGTTCCATGATCCAACCTTTTGGGTACTCGTTTCCTTCACCATGTTTATTGGCGTCTTAGTCTATTTGAAGGTGCCAGGCATGATCACCGGTGCGCTGGATAAGCGCGCCGAAAAGATCAAGGCCGATATTGATGAAGCCGAGAAACTTTTGGAAGAAGCCCAGGATCTTTTAGCGACCTACCAGAAAAAGCAACGCGAAGCCTCTGATGTCGCCCAGGAAATTAAAGCCAAAGCCAAGGAAGAAGCCGAACGTCTCAAGGTTCACGGCCGCGAACGCATGGAAGATGCCTTGGCGCGTCGCGAAAAACTTGCGATTGAACGCATTGCTCAGGCGGAAGCTGCCGCGGTCGATGAAATTCGTACCCGCACGGTTGATATCGCCATGGACGCGACCCGTGAACTTCTGGCCAGTAAGCTGTCTGATGGGAAAGCCGAAGCCATGGTTGACGACGCCATCAAGGAATTGCCGAACCGGCTCAACTAAAGCCGGAGGTCATCGATTGCGCTCACGGGAGAAAGACGCATTCTGGGGTCGGGGAGGACCCCTTTTTTTTGAGTGATGCCTGCCAACAACACACTCAAGCGGGATTGGGATGGTACGGTTGGCAATCCCGCGTTTATGATGGTGCAATACTGGCAAATATCTGGACACACCGATGAACGCATACCACCTCGACCTCGACACCTCTGACGGCCCCATGGCAACATTCACCTGCTGGCCGGATAGCGACGGCCCCTTTCCCGCCATCGTTCTTTACATGGACGCACCGGCAATCCGCGAAGAGCTCTACGACATGGCTAGGCGCATGGCCGGTGACGGATATTTTGTCATTCTACCGGACCTTTTCTACCGGTTTGGTCATATCCGGTTCCCCAGGCGTAATCAGTTCAGCAAGGTCGTATGGCGGGCCATTATGGCCGAGCTTTCCAACGACATGGTCATGGACGACACCCGCGTCGTGCTTGAGTACTTGGACGGCCATGAAGCCGTGAAACCGGGGCCGAAAGCCTGCATCGGTTATTGCATGAGTGGGCGTATCGTCACGGCGGCGGCTGGCACCTTCCCTGATATATTTGCCGCTTCCGCCTCCCTATACGGAGTTGGTATTGTGACCGGTAAGGACACGTCGTCGCATTATTTGGTCAAAGATATCAGAGGCGAGATTTATTATGGATTCGCTGAAACGGATGGAACCGTCCCCGACTACGTTATCCCGACCCTACGGGCCGAGCTTGACCGGCATGGTACTAACCATGTGCTTGAGGTGCATCCCGGCACCGAACACGGGTTTTGCTTCCCTGAACGCGACATCTACGACTTGGCGGCCGCAGAAAAAGTCCACGCCCACTTCATGGATATGTGCCAACGGCATTTGAAATAGCCTTTGCATCGACATTCACGAGAATATTTTTCCTGTAAGCCCTATGTAAGCTCAAGCCCGGAAGTTTCCTGAGGCGGTTCAAATGCCATCAGACTTCGAAGAATACGAGATACAAGTGATGAAAGACGGTCGGTGGAACACCGAAGCCGTCCGTAATAGCGAAACTCTATCGCGTCAGCTCGCGAAAGAACTGTTAGGAAATAAGCAGTGTGCAGGTGTCCGAATTGTCGGGAATCAGTCTTACAGGGACGGCACGACTAACGAGACAGTAATTTTCGAAAAAACCCAGGACGTCAACGGCGACAAGCCGATCAAGATCAATACGGTTGAGGTGGCAAATCCGCGTTGCAAGCGGCCTCGCGACTTTTTCGGCCTAGAGGGCCGCATGGTCTTCAACCGAATTTTCAGAAACCATCTTGAATCCGTCGCGCTCACACCGACCGAAATTCTGCACAGTTTCCAAGACATAAAGCGCCTGCAGGATCGTGACAATTTGGTTCCCTCAGCCGTCAGCCATGTCGCCAAATTGCAAACCGCCAACACCGATCAGACTTTGCGGGATCGTCAGGATGAAATTTATGGCATCGTCGAACAGATCGTCGAACAAGCCCGGCGGGCCGATGATATGGAACTGCCACCATTGGCGAATAGCTTTTCCGCCACTCTCAAAGACGTCGCCGACTTTCGCGGTGAAACACCGGAATATCTGGGCATGGTCGTCCTGGCGCGCGATCTTAGCGGCGTCAACAGTTGGACCGGCAAGCTAGATAGACTGTGTCAATTGGCCGACCCGGAGACTGATCGCAAGGCGATCTTGTTGCTAGACGTTGTCATCGCCGACGTTCTCGGCGCCAATATTGTCCAGGAATTGCTCGGCTGGAAACGGTCTCTGGGCGCCGCAATCATTGCCATGCTTGACCTGGCTGACGGGACATTTGATCCGGAAGAAAGCGAGATCACCGAAACAACGGCCATGCTGTGCAAGCTGTTTTCGGCGAACGCATTACCGGCCAGCCGCCGCGTGATGATTGACCGGGCGCTGACCCAGCTGAAATCATCCCAACCCCTTTCACGCAACGATCCGGAAAAGGAGCTTGAGGAATACCGCCGTGTCATGGCTAGGCTTTTGGTGCCCGGCGGCATTATGTCGGGCGGGGATGCAGCGGAAGCCATCACCCTTCGCGGCACCCGATTTATCGAACAGGGCGGCGCCACCGGACGCAAGAAGGCCATCAATGCCACCGTCAAAACCATGCCCGACCCGGCGCGCGGCGTCATGTATTTGGCCGAGCTTTCGAATACCAATTTTGCCGACGAACACCTTGAAGACATTGTCGAACAATTGGGCGTCGTCTTCAGTGCGCGCGTCATTGACGAACTTTGCCGGCGCTCCATGTCGCCAAAAAACCGCATGGTGACGGCGACCGGCGCGCACGACGCGGCACTGAATTCAGGCCTTCCAGAAGGAATTCGAGACCAAGTCACGGAACATATAGATGGCGTTCTTGAACGCTATCTCTTGGAAGAAAACATTATCGACAAACTCGATAAACCCGAAGATCACATCCGCGACCGCGCCGTCCGCTTGGTGAAGTTTTGCGGTGCTGGCGTTCTGCCCGCCGACGGCGAGGCTTTGACCCTAGCGCGCCAACGCGTCATCGCGTTACTGCGAAAACCAAAATTTGACACGCACTACATCGAAGGCATCGGCGATGCGGCGAAAGCCGAAAAGGCGCTCAGGGATTTTCATAAATTACTGATTGGTGCGGGTATCGCCTAGTCCCGACATCACTGTACCCTCGCCTATACCGGCACGGTGCCCTCCAACAATATCCGGTGGAACTCCCGGCGTTGTGTCACATCGAAATCGTTTGACGCGCGATGCATGGTGCAACGGTTGTCCCAAACGATAATGTCGCCCAGCGTCCATTGATGACGGTGTTGGAATTTTTCCTGGAAAGCGAACTCATAAAGCTCATCGAGAAGACTGTCGCCGTCTTCCAGGCTCATGCCTTCGATATGATCAATGCGGTTGGGGTTGATGTAAAGTGATTGCCGACCCGTTTCAGGATGCGTACGGATCAGCGGATGGACCACCGGCGGGGTCTTGTCTTCTTCATCATTTGAGCGGTTCTGAACCAGGGATTTACCACGCCTGCTGACATAGACATGCACGGCGCGGACACCGTCAATGCGGGCGCGGAGATCAGCGGGCATAGCATCCAGCACGGCATAGGTGTTGATAAATTGGGTGTCGCCACCATCGGCCGGCAGCGCTTTGCCATAAAGCATAGTGGCTTTGGCCGGTACGGCGAAATACGAGCCGTCTGTGTGCCAATAATTGGCACTAACATATGGCTTGCCGTTTTTCAGATCATTGCAGTTAGAGATCACCGAGATTTCCGGGATGCCCTCAAGGTGTAATTTCTTCACCAACTGGGGTTTTGGGGCACCGAAAACTTGGCCAAGCACAGCGTATTCATCGGGCGTTAACTCCTGATCCTTAAGGCACAGTTTTTGATGATCCAACAAGGCCTGATTGAGTTCCGCCGCCACCTCAGACGTATAAAACATCGAAGGGCAAAGCCCCCTCACTTCGGCTCCCATGATCTCCGCGGTGCGTGATATATCCATGCCGCCCTCGCCCTACCTTCTCAGCTTAAACAAAAAAGGTTTCGAAGTGTGCCAATACTTCACCCGGTGTTTCTTCAGCCAAGTAGTGGCCACTTGCCACGCTAGCGCCAGTGACCTCAGAAGCGCAATATGCCTGCCATACCGCCAGTGGATCATACCATGCGCCGATTTTACCTTAGCGCCCCAAAGTACCGTGGTCGGGCACTGTATTTTGTTACCGAGTTTGCGGCTTTCGCGGTCATGTACCAAATCAATGGTCGCCGCCGCGCGGTAATCTTCACACATGCCCTGAATCATCTCCGGATCATGGACACAGGCAAGGTAATCGGCGAGAGCATCGGGGTGAAAACAGTCATTACCCTTCGGTTCACGCGACGTATGGGCGCCAAACCATTCGTCCGGTGCCGCGTTGATCATGGTTTCCGGAAAGGGATGGGGCTGTGCGAACCAAAGCCAGTGATAGTAGCCCATGGCGAAGGCCATATCGGCGCGCTCAAAATGTTCAATGGTCGGTACGATGTCCAAGAGCGCGAGCCCGCGGACCCGTTTGGGGAAATCTACAGCCAAACGATGCGCGACCCGTCCTCCGCGGTCATGCCCGGCGATCAAAAATTCCTGACAGCCGAAATGATCCATCAATTGGACCATGTCCCTGGCCATCTCACGTTTTGCATAAGCCGCGTGATTGGCACTGGCCGGCGGCTTAAGGGACTTACCATAGCCTCTGATATCCGGGCAAATGACGCTGTATGCTTCCGCCAGGCGCGGCGCCACGCCGTGCCACATGACGTGGGTTTGAGGATTGCCATACAGCAACAACAACGGTGGACCGCTGCCACCACGGCGCAATCGAAGTTTACCTGCGGCCACGGAGACTGTTTCCAATTTAAAGTCGTCAAAGAAATTCATGGCCCAACTCGCCGCTACATTTCGTCTTCCATGTAAGCCCGGATAATCTCGTCAACGTGTTGATCGGCAATAAACCCAAGATCACGCGCGCGTTTCGCTTCGAATGCCCCAGGCCAGGTGGCAACGATAGCCTCAATGGCCGGGTCCCGTCGCCACTCAACTCGTTCCGCCACTGCCTGGCCTGCCGCGCGTTCCAACGCCAGCACGACTTCCTTAGGTGTCGCTGTCAACCCGGGTAGAGTAATCACTCGATCATCGCCAAGGCAATCCGCCGGCAGTTGCGCCGCCATGGCCAGGGCATCAATGGCACGCCTCGGTGACATCAGCCACAGCGGCGTGTCCGGCGCCACCGGACAAACAGCGGCTTGGCCGCTCAAGGGCTCGCGAATAATGGATGACGCAAACGACGAAGCCGCTTTGTTAGGTTTTCCGGGGCGTACGGTAATCGTCGGCAACCGGACAATCCGACCGTCAATGAACCCCTTGCGGGAATAATCACCCGCAAGCAATTCACCGATCACTTTGGTCGTGCCGTAAGTCGAGCGGGGGGTTGGGGCCTGATGATCGGGGACCGGATTGGACACTGCCCCACCAAACGCCGCAACCGAGCTAGTGGTCACAAACACCGGACATGTGGGTAAATTACGGCACGCTTCCAATAGGGTCCGCGTTCCATCCAGGTTGACCCGCATGCCAAGGTCAAAATCCGCTTCGGCCTGCGCACTCACAACGGCGGCAAGGTGAAAAACCACATCGACACCATCACCCAGTGCTTTTCGCAGTACGTCGCCATCCAGCAAATCACCCGTAAGATTGACGCTCCTTGAATCCGCCGCCGTTGAGTTCGCAAAAACTTGATCCCAAAGAACTAATTCATCAACCTTGGATATCTGACCATCTGACTTGCCACCAACGCCACCGGCCAGTATGGCATGGGCGAGTTTTTGTCCTAAAAATCCGGCGCCACCGGTAATCAAAACACGCATTGGAGCATCCTCTATTCTGGAAAATGAACTTGGGATTGAGGGCGTCGATCGGGTCGGTCACATCGTCCATCTTCAAACCGCGTGTCGCAATGATTTTTGCAACAACATGCCGTCCGAACTTCTTCGCCGATTGCGCGCGTCGTTGCCCCCCTCGCACCCAGGTCGGGACGGCGGATGAAATGTCGTGAATTAATAACAGACGTAGCTTCGCCGCAGGCAACGCCGGACGTTGATAGCTCACCTATTCAGGATCCTGCTCTTCGCAGGCAATGATAGATGTATGTTTAGTTGGTTGCCTGCATGCCCATGGTGGTCATCACCGACCTTGCGATCCCCCGATCAGCGGGGTCGGCGATTTATCGAGCCACTAACGCCTTAATCTGTCAGTAGCGGGCAAGTTTCTGCGCCGCAAACCGATCAGGCAGACTTAGCGTAAGATCTAACCAGACGCAGGAAATGAGTTTTCACATCCTCGTCTCTGATTTCATCAATTTCCTTGGCGAGTTTGATTGCCCGGGAACTGAGCGCGGGTTCGGGCTCGTTCTTTCCACCGCGGCTCAAACCATCAAAGAAATAAGCAACGGTGACATCCAGCACGGTACAAATATCCCAAAGCCGGCTTGAACCAATACGGTTCGTTCCTTTTTCGTATTTTTGGACTTGCTGGAAACTAACCCCCAGCGCATTCCCCAGGTCTGTCTGCGTCATCCCCTTCGCAAGGCGGGCCTCTCTGAGCCGCCGCCCCACATGAACGTCAGTGACGTGAGCCATATTTACCGATCTCCTAATCTCAAAAATTTACGCAACAAATTGTACACTAAAGTTAACCATTAAGATGATTCCTAATCTAACTTACACCACTGACGATAATCTGACAATTCAAAAAATATAACCTGTTCATTTGTATAGTGGGCTATTCTTCCGATCTTCATTAGGCTAGCAACAAAGAAGTTATACCCTCCATCCATGATCAAATCACTCGTACTTCAAGTGCAGCGAACACACGCGAAACCAGATACACATCTTCGAAGACATTATATCAGGCCTTCCTATCCGGTATTTATAAGATCCAGCCACTCCTGCTCGGTCAACACAACAACCCCAAAGTCTTCGGCCTTTTTCAACTTTGATCCCGCTCCCGGGCCGGCAACCACATAATCTGTTTTCTTAGACACCGATCCCGCAACCTTGGCGCCCAAACTTTCAGCTTTCGCCTTCGCTTCGTTGCGGCCGATTGTTTCCAATTTTCCCGTGAACACAACGATCTTATCCGCCACAGGCGAGCCCGAGGCATCGAGCGTCTCAAAAGCCGCAACATCAACTACACCCAATAAATCCGAAAGAAACTCGCGATTGTAGTCAGCGCTGAAAAAATTCAAGATTTCTTCGGCAACCCCCGGCCCGATCCCATCAATATCAACCAGCTGATCATAAGCTTCTGATTCCCGGTCCTCTGCAGCAATCATCTGCACTGTCCAATTAACCATATCACCGTAGTGCTTGGCCATGAGCCGCGCCGTCGATTGCCCGACTTGGCGAATACCAAGGGCGAAAATGAACCGCGGCATTTCAATGGTCGCGCGCTCATCCAAAGCGGCAAACAAATTCTCCACTGATTTTTCGCCCCAACCTTCCCGTCCGGCAATTTCGTCGCGGCGCATCGGCAGGCGAAAAATATCGGCCGGGGTCTTTATTAAACCATCGATCCAGAATGCTTCGATGTGGCTGCCCCCCAGCCCTTCAATGTCAAAAGCATTGCGCGAAACAAAATGCTTTAATCGTTCAACGGCTTGCGCTGGGCACACCAATCCGCCCGTACATCGGCGTGCCGCCTCGCCTTCTTCGCGCACAGCCGGGCTGCCGCACTCGGGGCAAGTTTCAGGAAACACGTATGCGTGGCTGTCGGACGGACGTTTATCCGTTAACGGCTCAACGACCTGAGGGATGACATCGCCGGCGCGCTGCACAATGACCCAATCGCCTTCGCGGATATCCTTGCGCTCTATCTCATCTTGATTGTGAAGCGTTGCCCGCGACACCACGACCCCGCCGACAGTCACCGGCTCCAGATTAGCAACAGGAGTGAGAGTGCCGGTTCTGCCGACTTGAATGGTGATTTCGTTGAGCCGGGTCTGGGCTTTCTCAGCAGGAAATTTATGCGCCACCGCCCAGCGCGGTGCCCGGCTGACAAATCCCAATCGTTCCTGCCAATCCAGGCGATCCACCTTGTAGACGATACCGTCGATGTCATAGGGCAAGTCGGCCCGCGAGGCAGCAATTTCATCGTAATAGGTAAGTAATTCGCCGACGTTGGCGCATAATCGGGACGGTTCGTTAAGTTTAATTCCCCAGGCCTCAAATCGTTGCCGCGCCGCCCAGACCGTATCACCAAGCGGGCCCGACACTTCACCCCATGCATAACCGAAAAACCGCAAAGGCCGTTCGGCAGTTATGGCGGTGTCAAGCTGACGTAATGATCCGGCAGCGGCATTTCTAGGATTGGCGAAAGTCTTCTTACCCGCCGCTTCCTGGCGGATATTGAGGGCGCCAAAATCGGCCTTGCTCATGTACACCTCACCCCTGATCTCGAAAACACTGGGGGCATCATTCGGTAACTCACGCGGAATATCGGCGATCGTCAAAACGTTCGCAGTTACATCCTCGCCAACGGCTCCATCACCACGCGTCGCCGCATAAAGCAACCGCCGCTCTTCGTAACGGATAGACAGCGAAAGTCCGTCAATTTTTGGCTCCGCCGCAATCTCAATCTGCTCATCGTCGACCAAGTTAAGAAACCGCCGCACCCGGTCATGAAATTCGTGCACATCCTCGCTGCTGAACGCATTGCCAAGTGACAGCATGGGACGGGTATGGGTTATTTTTCCAAACCCCTCACGAACAGGGGCGCCAACCCGCCGGGACGGGCTGTCTGCGCGTACCAAATCGGGGAACTT
>JABJBP010000132.1 GCA_018665815.1 Rhodospirillaceae bacterium | reverse complement strand
GCAACGGCGATGGACTGTACGGCAAGGCGCGCCAGCGGACTGAGGTCTTTTAAGTCATCCATCCAGGAGATGGCAGCCAACCCCAGGGCAAGGCCGGACATCACCAGCAGCGTACCGGTGAAACCGTTCGACATAAAACCCATGGCCGACCAGCCAAATACCAAGGCGCCGATCACGGCGATGCCGGCGCCGCGCGGTGTCGGGGCGCTATGGCTGGAGCGTTCATTTGGATGATCAAGGATCTCGTGCTGGGTCAATTGACGCACGAGTATGCGTGTTCCAAACATGGAAATGAGGAAGACGGCGGCGGGAAAGATGAGGAGGGTGGGCCATTCCATGGCCGGAGTTTATCGCTACTGACGGTCTAGCCCAAGCATCTAAAGATGCAAGGTGCTCGGAAACCCGAATTCAAGCCCGGCCGTAAGTATCTTCCAAACGGACAATGTCATCTTCACCGATGTAATCACCCGATTGCACCTCGATCAGGCGCAACGGATCATTGCCCGGGTTTTCCAACCGATGGCGCGTGTTGACTGGAATATAGGTTGATTGGTTGGCGCCTAAATCAAATGTGTCGTCACCATTGGTGACGCGCGCAACGCCGTCGACGACCACCCAGTGTTCGGCCCGGTGATTGTGGCTTTGCAAACTCAGTTTAGCGCCCGGCTTGACAACGATCTGCTTGACCAAAAATCCTTCGCCGCCATCCAGGTTCTGATAATATCCCCAGGGCCGATAAACGCGGCTGTGGGTCACCACTTCATCGCGCCCGCGCTGGGCAAGTACGTCCACGATCTGGCGGACGTCTTGAGCGTTGTCCTTCGGCACGACGAGCACCGCGTCATCGGTCGCGACAATGACTAGATCATCAACACCGACCGCGGCAATTAGGGGCTTTTCGCTACGGATGTAATTTCCGTGACCACCGACGGCCAGGGAATCACCGACCAATACATTTCCGTTCTCGTCACTGGTTCCCATCTCGGCGAGAGCCGCCCACGAGCCGATATCACTCCACGACGTTTGCAACTCAATCATTACGGCATGGTCGGTTTTTTCCATCACCGCGTAATCGATGGAAATGGATTGAGCTTTGCCAAACGCATCGGAATCAAGGCGCAGGAAATCTAAATCTCGATCAGCACCGTCAAGCGCGCTTCGGCAATGAATAATAATCTCTTCGTGGTGCCGGCCCAGTTCTTTCAGATAAGCAGTTGCCGAAAACACGAACATGCCGCTGTTCCAGCAATACCCGCCCGCTTCGAAATACCGCTGTGCTGTTGCAGCATCCGGTTTTTCCACAAATTGCGAAATGACAAAGCCATGGTTTCCGCCGGCCATGGGATCGCCTTGTTGAATATATCCATATCCGGTCGCGGCATGGGTCGGCGCGACGCCGAAGGTTACCAAATACCCATCAGCCGCAATTTTCGCAGCGGCGCACACCGTGGTGCTAAATGAATCTGGGTCACCAATGACATGATCAGAGGGAAGGACCGCAAGAACAGCGTTCGGGTTTTTTTCGGCGGCTAAAAGCGCGGCAATGGCGATTGCCGGCGCGGTGTTTCGGGCCTGGGGCTCAAGAACAATTTCTTGCCATGCATGGCCGCTTTGCCTCATCTCCTCGGCAACCATGAATCGGTGGTCGTCGTTGCAGACAATAATCGGTGGCGCGAATGCGCCACCCGATGCACGCGCGACCGTCTCGGCGAACATGGAGGTCTCACCGTTAAGTGCCAGGAATTGCTTTGGTCGCAACCCGCGCGACAAGGGCCACAAACGTGTGCCTGCACCGCCGGAAAGGATAACGGGAATAATCCCCAGTGAGGATGAAGTGTCAGTCACGTGGTGATCGCCGGAACTCGTTGATGCCGCTCATTTAGATAACGCGAGGTTCAGGCAAAGGTATGATGAATTGGCCTTTGTATCCAGAGGCGCGAAGTTTTGACGCCAATTCATCACCGATATGCCAAGCCATCAAGAGCGCAAAATCCGGTTGTTCGTCGAATAGCAACGCCTCATCGACCACCGGAATGACTGTGCCGGGCATATTCTTGCCAATTTTCCGCGAACCCGGAATTTCCAGAACACAATCCATCATGCTCTCATCGATACCGACATAATTCACCAACGTGCTGGCGCGGGACGGCGCGCTGATCCCGACAATGCGTTGCCCGGCATCCTTAATGCCCGCAATCATTGCCAACAATTCGTACTTGCTTGCGGCGACTTGGTCACGAAACGCGGCGAGCTGGGAAGCCATACCGCCCTTTGCGGTTTCTTCATCAAGGATCTCGCGAACCGAGCTGCGGGGCGTCATCGCGCCCTTACGTGCGGCGTATACGCGGATAGAGCCGCCGTGTGTCGGAATACGCTTGGCGTGCACGACCTCAAGGCCGTTCATCGCCAACAAATGTTGCAGGCTGGTCAGCGAATAGTAGCGGAGGTGCTCGTGATAGACCGTATCGTATTGAACGGTTTCAAGCAGGCTCATGAGATAATGGGATTCGGTGACGAACACACCATCATCGGCTAACAGATTCATGATTGCAGACACCACCGAGTGGATATCTTCGATGTGCGCGAAACAATTGGTTGCGGTGATCACCCGCGCCGCCCCCACTTCATCCAGCAAGGCATTCGCGGACTCGGATGAAATATAAGCTTTCAATGTTGGGATATCGGCTGCCACGGCCAGATCGGCGGCGTCGGTGGGTTCAATCCCGTGAACTCGGTGGCCGCCGGCCTTAAACTTCGACAACAATGTGCCGTCATTCGAGCCGATATCGACAATCAGGTCGTCGGGTTCGAGCCCGAAGAGTTCCAGGCATTCGGCGTGAAGTTCCGTGAAGTTCTGATGCAGGATTTTGGTCGTGCCGGACGTATAAGGATAGTCCGGCGGAAACAAGACGTGCGGGTCGACGACCAAGCCGATCTGAACCAGACTGCATTGATTACACAACAAAAGTTCCGCCGGATAAGCCGGCTGCTCATGTGGGCGGGCGCCGATCTCGCGCATCTGATTGACGGGCGGCAGGTAACCGAGAAACAGGGATGAGGTCAAATCTTCGGATCCGCAAACCTGGCAATGGGTCACGACAGTGCTTGATCCCGTGCCTTGGGTGAGTTCGTCTGTTGGCTGCATGGTTATCCTTAGTTTTGCGTCCACTGATTAAGGGGCGAGATCGGCATGGTTGTCGTACCATTCGGCGAGGATCGGCAGGCCATCTGCTAGCGGCGTTTTAGGCGCGAAGCCAAGCGCCGCCAGTTTGGCAATATCCGGACAGCGCCTGGGTGTGCCACCCGCCTGCAATTCACCGGCTTCAATTTGAATATCGCAACCGAAATATTTGCCGACCAACCGCGCCGTATCGGCAATCGAGACTTCCTCCATGGCGCCGATATGGTAGACGCCCAAATGGTCGCCACGTTCCATCATGGTCCGAACGCCGTTGATCATGTCGTCAATAAAGACAAATGCCCGGGTTTCATCACCAGACCCCTGAATGGGAAAAGCGAGTGGACCGTCGTCGTGAGCGGCAAGCCGTCCCTTCATGCGTAGCACGAACTGCGGCAACACGTGCTCCCAGCCCATATCCGGGCCATAAACGTTGTGGGGGCGGAAAATCTGCACGCGGTCAAAATGTTGGCGACCATAGTTGATGGCCAATAATTCCGAGATAATTTTGCCCCCGCCGTAAGAATACCGCGGATTGAATACGTCGGGAATAATCAACGGCACGTCTTCCGGCGTCGGCAGGGTATCGGGCGTTTGGTAAACTTCCGAGCTGGACGCCAAGATCAACTCGCCGATATTGCCCGCAAGCGCGCCGTCGATTACATTGATCATGCCTTTGACACCGACATCGAGTACAAGGTCGGGTTTCTCATAGAAAAACTCAGTCCCGTTGACATAGGCCAGATGACAGATGCCATCGACGCCCTGACAGGCGCGCTGAACGGCGGCCGCGTCGCGGACATCGCCGTCGACCATTTCGACATCGCTTTCGACACCCTTCAGGCGACGTGGCGCACCGCGAGAATTGTCATCAAGGACGCGGACATGGAATCCGTCGCTAAGTAGCTGGCGCACTAATGCCGAGCCGATAAAGCCCGTGCCGCCCGTGACCAAATACGATTTTGCGCTCAACTGACTTCCCTCATTCGCCCACACCTTTACTCGTGTAAGCCTGGCGGCACATCGACCCATGCGTGGTTTTCGTTCGAGCGGGACGTACAATCAAGCAAGATTTGCACCCGCAGACCATCGGTGCAGTTTGGTGAAGCGGGCTCACCGCATTCAATCCCATCCAAAAGTCGGCTGGCAAGGCCCGCCGTTGCAGCAATCCGGCCATCCGTATTGTCCATCGACGGCGGTAACGGCGTGGCGAATTGGAGCGGTGTTGACCCATCCGACAGCGATATCTCTCCGCTGAATCCGTGGGCATAATCAGTGCTGTAGTTAACCAGGGCCATATGGCCCGCGTCTCCAGTAATATTTATTTCGTGGCGCACGTCTTCTGATCCGTCATCCAATAAAATCTCGCCAGTCGTATCATTGTCGAAGGTGACTTCAAGTAACCAGCGGGTATCGATCGACGCCGTATCTCGCCGTACGAATACGCGGCGGATTGGCCCGATCATCAGTTCCAGATAGTGGAAGGTATGAGCGCCGAAGTTAAATACCGCGCCGCCACCGTCCTCAGGCCGAATTTTCCATGAATCCAAGAGATGCTTGTTGGCATAGGTCATAACGGTCCAATGAACGCCGACATGGCGAATTCTGCCGAGCGTATTGCCGTGGAGATATTTCAATGCCGTTTGCCACACTGGAAGTTCGGGGAAAATGAAATCGACAACGTTCGGGGTATCGGCACCGTTGACGGCATCGGAAATATTTCGGGCGCCTGTAATACCCGCTGCCAGCGGCTTTTCGAGGAATATTGCCTTGCCGGCGTGAACGGCGGCAATCGCAATATCTTCCACATGCGCGGGCGGCACAGCGATAGCGACAATGTCGATGGCGGGGTCCGCAATCAAATCCCGCCAATGAGCATAAGCTTGGCCGGTCCCGAGTTCGGCAACGGCGCTGGCGGCGTTTTCCAATCGGGCGGCCGTGAAACCGCATATCCGCGCCCGCGTATCCAAGCTGAACGCTGGAGCCACGACGCGCGCGCCGTGCCCCGTGCCGACAATGCCTATACCGTATTGAGTGACGTTTTCAGTCAATTCGCACCGTCAATTGTGATTGCCGCAAGGGAGAGTGTTTCCATTATGCAGCTTATTAGTAAAGCCATTCATCTAAGGGTGGTTCAATCCGTGCCGCCCGAATTGGCTTGTTAACGTAATCCCTTTGGAGGTAAAGGTTTAGCCACAATTTCCATACTTATTTGGCGACGGCTTTCAGATCGATAAGTTGGGTCATTGTGCTTAACCTGCGTATTGGAAACGTTTACGAGCGACATGGCTGTACCTCTCGATTATCCGGATAAAAGAATTTGCGTCATCGGGCTGGGTTATGTCGGGTTGACGCTGGCCGCGACCATGGCCGAAATCGGTTTCGATGTTCATGGTGTTGAAATCCGTGATGACGTCCGTGACGGGCTTGAGCATGGCGAGCCACATTTCTTTGAGCCGGGTTTGCCGGAAATGATTGAGCGGGCCCAGGACGCGGAACGGCTTTCGCTCGCCAAGCATATTACCGATGAAACCCAGGCTCGGGTATATATCGTTACCGTCGGCACGCCGCTTGACGCGGCGGGAAAGTCGCGGATGGACATGGTTGAAAATGTCAGCCGGGAAATTGCCGCGGTTCTTCGTGAAGGTGATTTGGTGATCATGCGCTCGACCGTGAAGATCGGCACGACCCGCGATATTGTCATGCCGATTTTGAACGACGCCTGCGTTACTCATGACATCGCGTTTTGCCCGGAAAGAACATTGGAAGGTCAGGCCTTGCCTGAATTGCGGCATTTACCACAGATCGTCGGCGGCCAAAATGAAGCCGCGACCAATCGGGCGGCACAGCTGTTTCAATTGATGACGCCGACAACGGTTCGCGTTGGATCCATCGAAGCGGCCGAGACGATCAAACTTGTTGATAATGCGCAGCGCGATGTCCGTTTCGGGTTTGCCAATGAAGTGGCGCGTGTTTGTGACGCGGTCGGCGTCAGTGCCGAAGAGGTGATCCGTGCCGGCAAGCTGGGGTATCCGCGAACCAATCTACCGATGCCGGGGCCCGTCGGCGGGCCGTGCCTGGAAAAAGATCCTTATATTCTTGCTGAATCCGTCGACGATGGGTTCGGCGAACTGGCGATCACCATGGCCGCCCGGCGTTTGAATGAACGCCAACCCGGTGATTGCGTTCGCGCGATCCGCGCCATAACAGATCGTCTTCAAGGGTTTGCCGCATCACCAACCATTACGCTTGCCGGGATTGCCTTCAAAGGCCGCCCGGTTACGGACGATTTGCGCGGGACCATGGCGCGGCCAATTCTTGCAGCATTGAAGGACGCGTACCCAGACGCCAGGTTTCAAGGCTATGACGCCGCCGTGACGCCAGAGAACATTCGTGATTTAGGCCTTGAGCCGATGGATGGTTTAGAGGCGGCCTTTGATCGGGCCGACTTGATTGTCATTGCCAATAACCATCCAAGTTTCGAAGCGATGCCCATCACACGGCTCGCCCAGCATATGGCGAAACCGGGTCTCATATACGATTTCTGGAATAATTTTGTAGCCGCCGATTTGAAGTTGCCCAATGGAATTCAATATGTCGCCCTAGGCAGCCATTCGACGGCGAACACGTCTTAGCGTCGCTGGGTAGTTGGTACGCCATGGGTCAAACCGCCGAGCTTGATATCGTCATCCCCGTTTACAACGAAGGGAATGAAATTGTCCGATGTCTTATGGCGCTAAAGGAGCACGTGAAAACACCTTTTCGCGTACTCATTTGTTACGATATGGAAGAAGACACGACGTTGCCGGCGCTGCAATTACCGGATCTTGAGGGCATGAATATCGAGCTTGTGAAGAATCCCGGGCGCGGGCCACATCGGGCCGTTCTTTCTGGATTTGATCATAGTTCCGCGCCGTGTGTTCTCATGTATCCCGCTGACGACGATTACAATGCAGGTGTCGTTGATGAGCTTGTCTGGCGATTTCGCGGCGGCGCGGAAATCGTTGCGGCAAGCCGGTTCATGCCGGGCGGCGGCGGACTGGAAGGATGCCCATTGGCGAAGGCGTTGATTGTTCGGGTCGCGGACTTTCTGCTGGTGCACTTTGCGCGATTACCGACCCATGATGCGACCAATGGATTTCGCCTGTTTTCCCGGCGCACCTTGGAAACGGTTCATATAGAATCGACCAAGGGGTTCACCTATAGCATTGAGCTTTTGGCCAAAGTGCATCGCCTGGGTTGGAAAATAGATCAAGTGCCGGTGAAATGGTTCGAACGGCCCGATAAAAAAAGTCGATTTAAGCTTCTCAGTTGGGTGCCCGCCTATTTGCCATGGTTTTTCTATGCGTTTGCGACTACCTGGCTGCGACGGCCGGCACGAACGGTACCGGTGAAATCGAGTTGAGGCTACTTACTTCGGATCGGGCAAACCATTGCGAAGGAAGAGGCTCATGGGATGTTGTGGGCAATAGTCCGCGATCTCTCGGTAGTGGCCGCTCAGAGATGCGCCGTCGACGGTCGTGTTATCACCAGGGGATAATAGAATCGCGGCGAAGTATCCGTTTTTCACAAGGCCATTCAGGCCATCGAATTCAAACCATCTCTTGGCCCGCCGGTCGTATGGGTAGTTGTAAAATACGTTGAACCGGGGCTCCGCTTTGCTCATCCACGGCAACGTGAAATAGGGATTGAGCACCGGCAACATGGGGCCAGGTAGTTCCTGAACGCAGGGGCGCGCAGCGATGTGTTGATCATGCCAAGATTTTACGGATACGACACCGTTCATACCCGTTAGAACAGACAGCGTCGCGACGATATTCAAAATCCAGCCGAAGCAAAGTAATCCGTGCCAAGGCCGTAAATCCAAATCCCGATCCTGCAGCGCTCGGAGCACAGCAAATATCAAAAGTACCAGGAAGACGATAAAGACGAAGTAGTAATTTTCCGACGCCCCCTGTTTGGCGCTCATGGGTATTGTCAATGCCGTTACAATCACACCACACAAGCTGAAGAAAACCGGTGTCGAGTTTCGAATATCCGAAATTCGGTATTGGGCTCGAAATAACGGGACCAATAATAACGCGGCCGCCGCCAGGACGGGTGTGGTTTTTAAAACCAGATTGCGCAAATTTATGTTCAAACGCCCAAGCTCAAGGGTTTTGTCGGTCCCCTTGAACAACAGCATCTTTAAATAAGCTTCTGATCCAATGACCATGGCAGCGCCCCAGCCAAGGCCGAAAAAGAATAATACGACAACCAGCAATCGCCACTCCCGACGTACCAGTAGAAACAGGACCAGCGCGCCGGCGACAAATATATGAGATTGCTTGAAGCTCCAGGCGAGATATCCGAATACGCAGGCCAGGACAACGGCGGCCATGGGCCGGGTATCGAACAATTGAAAAATCGCTGCGGCCGCAAGCAAGGCGCAGAGCGTGGCCGCTAACTCGACGTTCAATGATATCGCCCAAAAGCCGACCAGGGGCCCTAAAAACAGGAATAGCCCGAAGAGGATCAGATGTTGGCGCAAGCCGGATTCCGTCGGGCCGATCCGCCGAAGTGTGAAAACCGCGACGCCGGCGCATATTGCGGTAATCACAATGCTGACGTAGCGGCCAATGGTCGGCAGCCATTCATATCCCAGATCAAACACCCGTAGAATGGGCCGGATGGCTTCACCGTAGAAGGCATAATACAGCCAGTTGTAGGCGGCGCCAACGAACGGAAGGCGGTGTGGATCTTCGAATACGGTCCGGCCATCAATATATTTCCAGAAGGAAAGCGCCGAATCTTCTTCGGCACCGCTGGTGACGACGAAAAGCGGTTCCGAAAATGAAATTGCGGTCGCCGCCCTGGCGGCCATCAACGCGACGTTGACGGCCACGGCAATCCAGCCTAGCCAGATGGCGGCTTTTAACAAAAACGCGGAATGACTGTCAGATCGTATTTTCTTATATCTTTCATGGAGGCGGATGAATTGACAACTCTGTCACGCGGGCGCAGAAGATTGCGGATCGTTGGAATGCCAGCGACAACATAAAATGAGCAATTACCGTTGACCAGATTTTAATGCCCGACGAAAGCGAATTTCAGAATGGCTGGTGTGCAAGATAAATCTAAAGAGATCAATTTCTTTAAAACGCATGCGCAGAGCGACGATTATGACGTTTTTCATCCTGAAACGAATGATCTGCTGATTGATACCTTTGAAAGAATTTGCACCCCGGCTCGAGGCGAGATCGTCGCTGATTTAGGATGCGGATCGGGAATCTTTACAAAAAATCTCCAGACGCGCGGCTTTTCAAGCGTTGGTATGGATCTTTGCGTTGAGCTTTTGGAGGTCGGACAACAAAAATTTCCTGATGCCCGTTTTGCCGCCGGTGACGTTGAGCATCTCCCCTTTGCCAGTGAGAGTGTCGACGCGGTGCTATTGAGCGGGATTGTCCATCACCTTCCCGACCCGGCGCCTTGTGCGGCAGAGGTCAAAAGAATCTTGAAGCCGGGCGGGCGTTTCATGGCGTTCGATCCGAACCGGGCCAACCCCTTTATGTACCTTTACCGCGATAAGTCGTCGCCGTTTTATTCTGCAGTCGGGGTGACGGAGAACGAAGGTCCTATCAGTGCATCGGTGGTTTCGAAAGTATTCAGCGACGCTGGGCTGATCGTTGAAACGGAATATCTTTCGGGGCTGAAGTACCGCTATATTGCTTCCGGCGTAGCGCGGAAGTTTTTGGCGGTTTACAATTTTATCGACGGCATAATATTTCGGCCCGGGTTTATGCGCCCCATGAGCGCCTTTGTGATCACGAGCGGCGTCAAGCCGGGCTGATTAAAGCGCTAATGTTCGCCGATATACACCCCATCGGTCCAACTCAAGAACCGACCCAGGCCTTCATCCAATTCGACGTTGGGATCGAATTCCAATTGCAGTCGGGCTTTGCGGATATCTGGCGCGCGCCGGTTCGGTTCGTCCGCGGGATAGCTGTCGGGGTATTCGATGACATTGTGATCAACCGGCCGGTCCAGAACTTTCTCAATCCGTTCGACCAGTTCAACCATGGAAATTTCCGGTTTTGGATTGCCGATATTGTAAGCCTCGCCGGCGACACCCTTGAGAACCACCTGCAAGAACCCGACCATGGCGTCGGTGATATAGCAAAACGTCCGGGTTTG
>JABJBP010000131.1 GCA_018665815.1 Rhodospirillaceae bacterium | reverse complement strand
GACTCATGAGCCGATCAACCTTTCCCGTCTCGAAGCTCGGCCCATCGCGACGATGAGTCTGGAAGCACAAGAGCGCCATGAACGTATGGAGAAGACTCACCGCGACGACTAAGCGTGCGCATCCAGTAGTTTCACGTGTGAAATTACGGAAATTTCATTTTATCGCAACAGTGGGTGCGAATTTAAAATTCGAACATAACCTATTGAAATGAATAGCTTATCGTTGTTCTGCAGGCTGGTTTTGCCGGCTAAATGGAGAAATTTTCGAGAATTTCAAAATTTTTTCTTGCCAATTAATCGACTTTAGCTTATATTCGGTTTCACTACACAAAGTATGTGGTAATGTTAGGTGCGTAATAGGTAGACAGAATGTTTATTGATGCGGATCAGTTAACTGGAAGTCGAGCGCCCTCGGATGCGGGCTCAGTGGCGTTTCAAGTTGCCATTAAGCAGCAAAAGCAATTCGAGGAGGAACTTAAGCGTTCGCAGGATCGGCGCGAATCAGAAATCGCGGCGGAACGTGCACGCGCAGAGTCTCGTCGAAAAGAACAGCAAGTCCAACAAACCCAAAAAGTTTCCTCCGTTGAGTTGAGCAGGGATTCTGGTGAGGCTCCCGAGCCCGAAAAAGCCGTTGAATCCCGAGGTGCTGCGGTTGACGTAGAAGTATAAGGTCCGGCGAAAATTGTGGTTCGCTGGCCGTCACGGGCATTTTTTTGCCTATCTCCTAAAAATATAAGATTTTTCCTCGAATTTTGTCGAGGCCAGCGCTTATGTTTCTGGTCTGCAACTGTGTTTAATCGATGGCGAATTCTTTTTACCTACAAATTTCTCATTCCGCCAAAGCCAGCCCGTCAAAGCCAACCTGCCAAAGCCATCTCGTCAAATATCGCCAGGAGCTGGCTTTCCGTCACCGCACAAAAAAGCGGCCGGCGGAAGACCGCCGGCCGTTAAGTTACTAGGCTCGGCTGACGCCGACCTAGAACGGGAACAGGATATCCCACATCTGCATGCCCCACCGGGGTTGCTGAAGTTCGCTGAGCGTCCCGCGGCCGCCGTAAGCGACCCGCAGTTCGGCAATCTTCTCGTGGGAAATAGTATTGTCGGATTCAATGTCGCTCGGCCGGACAACGCCGGAGACGACCAATTCACGCAATTCAGTATTCACGCGAATTTCCTGGCGGCCCATGATGACCAATGAACCGTTCGGTAGGATCTGCGTGACGACGGCGGCAAAGGTCAGGCTTAGCGTTTCACTCCGGTCGATCTCGCCGTCGCCGGAAGTTGAATGGGTCGTTGCGAAATTGACAATTTGGCCAGGTCCATCAATACCCTGGGGAAGCACTTTCGCCAATTCATCTTCAAAACCCAGCAGATCATTCAAATCATGATCCTCGCTATCTTGGCGGTCGCGCTCGGTCTTATTCTGGAATTTCGCACTATCATCGAGCGCCATTGAGACGGTGATGATGTCGCCGACCTCTTTCGCGCGATGGTCTTTGAAAAAGGCCCGCGCGCCGGCCCGCCACAACGAATTGGGATTGGCTTCGGCAACCTTTGGGTTTGGCATCGGCAGGCTCACCGGCCTGTAGTTTGGGCGGGTGACAGGATTTTGGATATTTGTAAGTTCCGGGCCATCGCCGACTTCCGACAAGCGCGAGAGCATGTTGCACCCCGCCAACGTCGTCAATGCGAGTAACATGACCGAATATCGGCACAATGTCGGGGCATGTTTTCGAATTTTGTGTTTATAAATCGTCATTCGATTGTCCTCTTGGCGTAAGCGTTATGCGTTAGTTCATAGCGATCATTGAAGTCGTGCGAACCGCAACTCGGCCGTGGCCGATGACTTCCGCTTCGACAATTTTGTTACTTTGGGTGTTGTTGATGCGAATGACATCGCCATCGCTGCCATTATCAAGTGCTTTGCCTTGCGCAGTTAGCAGCATTTTGGGGGCTCGCAACACCATGGTGATCAAGCTCCCCTTGGCGACGAGAATAGGTCGACGAACGGACGAGGCTAAAATTGGGAAGCCTGCCCGTAGCCCACGTCGCGGAGTTTTGCCAATCAGCTCGGCCTCGCCTGTAACGGTATTTGCCTGCAACCGACCGGAACGTAACTTGATCCACTTGATATCTTCTTCCTTGATCGTTTCGCCTGCCAAGACGCGTCGGCTCAATACTGGAACCTCGACGGTCTGGTAGAGGCGTCCGCTAACCCGAATTTGTTTTGCATTCGCGTCACCGGCAGGCGCCGAAATGATCGCAGTGAACCTTTGGGAACGCCGCTGAAAATTGATTTCATCGACGGCGACGCCGCTCAAGGAGCCGCCCGCAACATGAAACTTCAGAAATTTGTTGGAAAGCACGATTTCGGTATTGGGATCGGCACCTTTTTCAACAAGCGCGTCCCGAATGGCATCATGAATTTCGTCGTTTGATATAACCTGACTTTCGCGAACGACGACTGCACGTATTCGGTCATTTATCGGGCGCCAATTTAGTTTGTATGCGCGGGCCACACGATAGAGCCATTTGGCATCGAAAGTTGCGCGTTTGCCGGGTTGGGGAGCATAGGCCACGGCGGTTTCCGCTTTCTCGCCCTTCACCGTAAACAGATCGCCAAGCTTAATGACCGCGGCATCGACTTTGATGGCATTACGGACCATGACATTTGTTTCCGTCGGGAAACTCTTGGCGAATGCATCGAAAGACGTGCCACCAATCAAAATGAGAGTTGCAATGATAATTATACGCATCACGATCCCTCCTATCTCAGGCCTGTAAGGGTGCCGAGCATTTCATCCGACGTCTGAATAACTTTGGAGTTCATCTCGTATGCCCGTTGCGCGGAGATTAGATTGGAGATTTCCTCCACTGCATTGACATTCGAAGTTTCTAGAAAACCTTGGAGAATGGTTCCAAATCCAGTACTTGCGGGGTTCCCGGTCGTTGCCGTCCCGGACGCTGGCGTTTCCCTATATAAATTGTCTCCGATGGCCTCGAGGCCGGCGTCGTTGAGGAACGTCGCAATTTGCAATTGACCGGCCGTCGTTAGGGCCGTTTGGCCCTCGATTTTGATCTGCACCTGGCCGGAATTATTGACCGTGACATCAATCGCTGTACTGGGAACCGTAATGCCCGGCTGTACTGTGTAGCCATCGTGCGTGACGATTTGCCCAGTGCCATTCAACTGAAATGTCCCGTCCCGGCTGTATGCCGTTGTCCCATCGGGAAGCAGGACTTGGAAGAAACCTTTTCCCTGGATTGCCAAATCAAGGGTGTTATCCGTGGCTTCCAGGTTGCCTTGTTCGTGGATGCGGTAGACAGCGGCGAGTTTCACGCCCAAACCTAATTGTACACCTGTTGGAACAATTGTGCCCGAATCCGAGGACGTTGTGCCGACCCGCCGCAGATCTTGATAAATCAGATCGTGAAATTCGGTTCGCCGGCGCTGGAAGGCCGTCGTGTTCATATTAGCGAGGTTATTCGATACGACCTCGACGTTGCGTTGCTGGGCCAACATACCTGTGGCAGCAATATCCAATGATCTCATTTTCCCGTCCTTTCTTAGTTTTTTGGCTCGGCGTTTTCTCAAATGGAGTTAAGCGACCTGACCCATATCGCGGATCATTCTTCGCATCCGCTCATCTTCCTTTTCGATAAAACCTTTAACGCCGTCGTAGGTTCTGTGAACTTCAATCATCCGTGCCATTTCAACGACTGGCTGAATGTTCGACCCTTCCAACATGCCCTGTGCGAGCTCCGGGTTTTCTAAGGGTTGAGGCGCTGCCTCGGTTGAATAAAGACCGCCGGCACCGGGTCGCAGTTGATGCTCGTTGGCAAAGTTGACGACGGCGATTCGCCCAAGATCACCATTTTGCGTCGAAACGGTGCCATCGCGGGCAATCGAAATTTTGGTGTCACCAGGCGCAAAGAAAAATGGTTGTCCACCGTCAGATAGTACGGAGCCACCTGACGCGGTAACCAATTGTCCACTTTCGTCCAATTGAAACCGGCCGTTGCGGGTGTAACGATTTCCGCTATCACTTTGGATGACAAAATAGCCCTCATCTTCGATCGCGACATCCAGAGGATTTCCTGTTTGCTCAAGCGGGCCTGCACTGAGGTCACGCATCGTCGCGATGTCACGGACGTATGAAATTTTGTCGCCAAGTATCCGTTCGCCGCCTTGGCTTTTCACCAAATGCTCAACAAACATCATGCGCTCACCTTTGAACCCGGTGGTGCTCATGTTCGCGATATTATTGGCGACGACATCCATTTGGCGCCTCAATGCTGTCTGCCTAGACAGTGCAATAAATGTTGATGTTTCCATTGTTCCACTTTCCCTTAACCGTTCCACACGGTCCCAGCCACAATAATGCATAGTTCGTGCCAGTTTTATTTGTTAAATAATATCAATAAGTTATGGTGTTTTAGGTGATCAATTTTGGGGAAGGAAACTGTCAGGCTGGTACACCTTACTGGGCAGGAATTGCCGCTAATCCGGCGTTGTTGCTCTGGCCTATGGCGATTTGGTATTCTTATCTCGAATCGATAATACCTATCCGCATACAGCATGGGGCTGCCCATTGGAGTGGATCAAGAAATGACCTTCTACGTTGGGCGATCCAGTCGATGTCGTGTATCCGATTTCAATCAGTTGTTAACCAACCGCATCTATAATTTGTCACCCATAAACAAGGGCTCGCTATGCGGGCGCCATCGGTAATCTGACATGGCCGACGACGACGACGATCAGGACTCAGGTGGTGGCGGAGACGACGGTGGTGAAGCGCCTAAGAAAGGCGGCAAGCGAGTTCTGATCATCATCGTCTTGTTGATCTTGTTTGTTGTCGGCGGTTTGGCCGCGGCGTATTTCACAGGGCTCATGGACCCCGTGATTGAAATGATAATCGGAAAAGATTCGACTAGCGAAGGCGGGGGTGAAAAGAAGACTGAGACAGAAGGGCGAGGCGTATTTTTCGATTTGCAGGAACTTCTGGTAAACTTGAACACGGGTGGACGTAAATCGAGTTTTTTGAAAATTCGCATTAGCCTAGAATTGACGACCGCCGATGATATTCCGAAAATTGAAGGGGTAATGCCCAGAGTTATCGACAATTTTCAAACCTATCTGAGAGAGTTGCGAATTGATGATTTGAAGGGTTCGGCGGGAATGTACCGACTACGTGAAGAGTTGCTGATCCGCGTCAACGCCGCCGCGGCGCCGGCCAAGATTAAAGACGTTTTATTTAAGGAAATGCTGATTCAATAGTTCGCCCGTCTGTGACCGTGGATAGAAAGATGCAACGGAAATGACCCCTCCTGGCGATGACGATGACATGGACCAAGACGCCCTTGCCGCCGAACGGGAAGCATCCCTTGGTGGCGGCGATGACGATGGCGGCGACCAAGATGATCTGGCCGCGGAATGGGAGGACATGGTTGGCGGTGATGACGACGGCGGCGGTGACGGTGACGGCGGTGGCGGTGGCGATAGTGGGGGCGGACAGGAATCCACTCGGGTTCTTAATCAAGAGGAAATCGACAGCCTCCTATTTGACGAAAAGCATGAAGAAGAAGGCAATAAATCGGGGATTCAGGCAATCCTGTCTAGTGCGCTCGTGTCCTATGAGCGGCTTCCGATGCTCGAAGTTGTATTCGACCGCCTTGTCCGACTTATGTCCACCAGCCTCAGAAACTTCACATCTGACAATGTCGAAGTTTCGCTCGACAATATTGCGTCAATTCGGTTTGGCGACTATCTGAATTCCATTCCTCTCCCCGCGATGCTAAGCGTCTTTAAGGCGGAGGAGTGGGATAATTACGGCCTTGTAACGGTCGATTCATCGTTGATTTATTCAATTGTCGACGTTTTGCTTGGTGGGCGCCGCGGTACCGCGGCGGTGCGGATTGAAGGCCGGCAATATACGAGAATCGAACGCAGCCTGGTCGAGCGTATGGTGCATGTCATGCTGAGCGATTTGGGGGCGGCATTCGAGCCATTGAGTCCGGTTACATTCCGGTTTGATAGGCTGGAGACCAATCCGCGTTTTGCGATGATTTCCAGACCTTCCAACGCGGCCATCTTGGTACGGCTGCGTATTGATATGGAAGATCGAGGCGGTTGTATGGAATTGTTTTTGCCTTATGCGACATTAGAGCCAGTTCGTGAATTGTTACTGCAAATGTTCGTGGGCGAAAAATTCGGTCGCGATTCAATTTGGGAAACCCATTTAGCTGAAGAATTATGGATGACCGATGTTGATTTAGAGGCTGTCATCGACAAGCAAATCATGAAGCTGGCTGAGGTTTTTGATCTGCAGGTTGGTTCGCGGATCATGTTTGGAACATCGCCGGATGATTCGATAGAGCTGCATTGCGGAGAAGTCCCGATGTATACAGGGCGGATGGGGCGCAAGGGCCAGCAAATTGCAATTCGAATTGAAGAACGCATTGACCGACTTCCGAAAATTTAGGTTGTCCACCAAAGATACGGAGAATTGATCGAAACATGGACTTACCCTTTTCGTTGATATTGGACATTTTGGTCGCGGTTCTGTTGGTTGTAACCATCAGTTACGCCGTTACGCTTAATAAACGCCTGGGAACGTTGCGAAGTGACAAGGCGGAACTTCGTCAACTCGCTCTTAATTTTGCAGAGGCGACAACGCGGGCTGAGGATAGTACTTCCGAACTTCGTGCCACGACGGAGGTTTTGAAGGCGCAAATTGGCAAAGCCGAATCGCTGCGCGAAGATTTGGTGTTCCTTGTTGATCGTGGTAATGGAACGGCAGATCGCCTTGAGGAATTGGTTCGCACCGCGCGCGACGAAGCCGGTGTCTCGCCCAAGCCAAATTTGCCATCCCGCCCGGTTCAAGAAGATGGGGAGCCAGCGAATGGTCGAATGGTGGGGGCTGAAAAGCCCGAATCGCGTCGTGAGGCGCCAACACCAAACGCTGATGACCGGGCTGACTCTGGCGCTGAGTCAGATGCTGAGCGTGAGCTGCTGAAAGCATTGAGATCAGCCGGCTAACTTATAGACATATCAACTCCTAGGTTGAGATAAATGATGGCTAAAATATTTTCGAAAATCCGGTTTCTTCCGCTAACGATATTTTTCGCGACGCTCATGCTTACTGTAAAAATCAGTGATATTTGGGATGGTGTCGATGGAATAGTTTCCGGATCGATCCAGGTCGCTGAAGCGCAAGCACAAACGCAAGAAAACCCTCCGGAAAATGCAAATAAAACCGATGGCGCCGATCCAAAAAAGGCCGGAGACGATTCTGAGCAAAAGGCTGATTCTAATGAAGATAATGAAGATGAAGGCGAAACGTCACGGCTCATAACAGATGATCCAACCTTATTAACTCCAGCGGAGATCGATATCCTGCAGCAATTGGCTGTCCGACGTGACAATTTGGACGCGCGGGACCGAGAAATTCAAACTCGGGATGGCCTTTTGAAAGCGGCGGAAGAGCGGATCGAAAAGAAAATTGCCGAACTTCAAAATCTACGACAGACCATCGATAGCTTGATTAAAAAGTCTGATGCGCAGCAAGACGCCAAGGTTAAGAGTTTGGTTAAAATATATGAGAATATGAAGCCCAAGGAAGCCGCTAAAATTTTCCAAGAACTGGAAATGGATACGTTACTGGAGGTCGCCGAGCGCATGAAGGAACGAAAACTTGCGGCGATCATGGCGAAGCTTGGGGCTGAGCGTGCTCGCGAGGTCACCGTGGAACTCCGCCAGCTACGTGAGTTGCCGAAAGTCGGCGAACAGGTAGGGGGGTGATCGTTCTTCGATTAGAAGGCAAAAGTCGGATTGGTACATGTATTGAAATATTTTGAAATTCGAACCGCAGACACGTATGTGTAAGAAGTAAGAACCGTGGTGGGGATCATTAAGCGCGCTGGGTGAATCCGGCGCAAAGTTAGAGTTGAGTTATCCGATGGCCGTCGATATGAATATGAAGGTTTTGATCGTGGACGATTATAAAACCATGCTCAGGATCCTGCGCAATTTGCTTCGCCAATTGAATTTTGGAAACGTCGAAGATGCCACGGATGGTACGATGGCACTCGAGAAATTGCGTGAGGATGACTATGGGCTTGTGATTTCAGATTGGAACATGGAGCCGATGACTGGGATTGAGTTACTTCGCCACGTGCGTGGCGATGAGAAACTAAAGCATCTCCCGTTCATCATGATCACAGCCGAAAGTAAATCTGAAAACGTGATTGCGGCGAAAGAAGCCGGCGTATCCAATTATATCGTTAAGCCCTTTAACGCCGAAACGTTAAAAGGCAAAATGGTAAGCGTGCTTGGCGATTTTTGAGCCTGGCAATTGACCTTTCATTCTGGAGGGTAAATGGCATCTCAAAACATAAATCCTGAGTTGGCGGTTCGTTTAGGCGACCTTCGTGAGAAGCACGGCGATTCTGTCAAGGTCGGAGACATTTCCGCTGTTGTCGAAAGCATGATGGCGACGATGAAGGGTGACCTGTCTGCGACGGATATCGAACTCTACAGCGAACTAGAAGCATTGGCCCAATATATCCATGCCGCCAAGGCGGATATTGCTGCGTTGCGTCCGGACGAGGTCAAAGATGACTACCTGCCGACAGCAGCTGACGAGCTTGATGCGATTGTTGCGGCTACCGAAAAAGCAACCAACACCATCATGGATGCGACCGAGCAGATTGAAGGTTTGATGGACAAAGTCGATCCTGAAGATGCCAGCGTCATTATGGAAGCGACATCAACAATATACGAAGCCTGCGGATTTCAAGACATCACTGGCCAACGTACGACCAAAGTTGTAAAAGCTTTGAAAGACATTGAGGAAAAAATCGATGCTTTGGTTGAGGCTTTTGGCAGCGAAATCGAAAAATTCAAAAATGATAATCCAAAAGCCGATGAGGAATCGGGAAGAGAATTGACGGACGAGGATTTACTTGAAGGTCCGCAGCTCGAAGAGCAAGCCCAAACCCAGGAAGAGATAGACGCGTTGCTAGCTACTTTTGATTAGGTAGAAATGACCGATCGCGACACTCTAATTCTGGCGTCTGATTCCGGCGACGAATACAGTCGCCCAAATACTATGTCGCTGTTTCTTGCTTTGTTTTTGCTTGTTCTAGCTTTCTTCATTGTACTGTTAAGCATATCAACGCTTGAAGAAGTGAAGTCAAAGGCTGTTCAGAACAGCCTCACATCGACATTCAAAACGGTGGTTTCGCCAAGTACCGACCCGACCGAATTCACCTCTAAAGATGGCGACGTATTGGCCGGGCAGCAATTTCAGGAGCAAATAACCGATTTATTTGCGACCACTCTGCAAATCGCCAAAATTGAGGTGGTTCAACCTGGTCGGCTGATGCGCATAAAGCTTCCGACCAACACCATGTTTATTGATGACCAAAGCACAGTCCGCTCGGTTGCCGTGCCGGCGGTGGATCGCATAGTTGCCGTACTATCATCGCGGCCGCCTGGTGTGCGATTTGATATGGAATTTGTGATCGGCAGCGCTTTCGCATCCGGCAACTCTTTGCCGGTTGGTCAGACATTGGAATTCCAGCGAATTGGTAATCTTGCCCGCGAAATGTTTCGCCGTGGCGTGCCACCTGACATCGTCTCAATTGGAATCAAACCCGGCCGTTCCGACGAAGTGGCCTTTTGGTTTTTTGTGCGCCGGGAATCGGAAGGCCGATTACGTTTCGATGTGTTGGAGGACGTGAATGGTTCGACGTAGACGACCATCTGCGGACTTGCAGAAAGTGCGTGACGCCGAAGTTCGACAGGCGAGCGAGGCACGCGCTGTGCTGCAAGCACAGGCTGCGGCGAGCCGTGCGTGGTTGCTCACGTTTACCGACCTTGTTTCCTTGATGTTAACGTTCTTTGTGCTTTTGTTCTCGATGTTGAATGTCAAGCTGAGTGAATGGAAGAATATAATTGATTCTTTGTCGCGGACTCTGGCGCCGACACCGGAAAAATCAGTCAAAGCGCAGACGGCAACTTTCCATATTGGGACAGTTTTTCGAAAGCGTGCAATCGATCTGGATTATTTGACCTCCGTGATCACGGAAGGCATTACAGATGTCGAGATTCTGGCCGGCGCACAGGTCATGCGTCTTGAAGATCGGTTGGTCATCACATTGCCGGGCGATTTACTTTTCCAACCAGGTCGCGCATCGATGACGGGACAGGCCGAAGAGGCTATGTTTGTGAGAGGTGGCATGCTGCAGAACATTGGAAACGAAATTGGTGTCAACGGACATACTGACCCTACACCGCCATTGGGTGATGGCTTTGACTCCAATTGGGAGCTTTCGACGGCCCAGGCTGCCGCGGTGGCGAACGCGCTTCGCAAGACGGGGTATCCGGATGACATCATTGCCTTCGGCTATGCCGACAGCCGTTTCGGCTTGCTTCCCAAACTTTCTGATGAACGGCGCAATTCATTGGCACGGCGTGTCGACATTGTGATTTTGCCAACCGCTGCCGGGGCATCGCGATGAATTGGCGAATTCACTATTTGCTGCGGGCACTCATAATTACGATGGTGCTGACATATTCTGCCCAGGTCCGCTCGGAGACCGTGAATGTCCGTGTCGCCCGGGGAGAGGATTTCGGTCGCCTAGTATTTATGTGGGAGCGGCCTGTAGCTCATGATCTCGAACATCAAGATGGTCAAGTCGTCATTCGATTTAATCGGCCGTTAAATGCATCTTATCAACGCGTTCTCGGCGCCATGTCTTCGTATATTAAAGCCGTTCAGCCTGGCGCGGATGGTCGCTCGGTGGCCTTTCAACTGACCGGAGAATTCGAAACCTACAGTTTTGATTCTGGAAATGCCGTGATTGTCGAAATTGCGCAGATCGCCGCGTCACCTAAACCTCGAAAAACACAGTCCGCCGTATCAGATAAAACGTCGGTGGCGCAAAAATCTGTTGCTCAAGCGACAAATTCGCCGGCATTGCAAAATATTCGCGTCCGGACGGGTGCCCACGAAACGTATACCCGTATTGTTTTCGACTGGCCGAAACAAACTCGTTACACGGCGGAAAAAGCTGACGGTGTCGTGACGGTGCGATTCGAGGCTGTAGCGCAGGTTCAAATCGGTTCGTTGCGCCGTCGGCCCCCTAGGTTCGTGGGTGATGTTCGCAGCCGTGTCGACACTGGCGAGACGGTAGTTACCCTGGCCGTGCCCGCGACATCGACGATTAAGCATTTTGTGTCCGGCACCAAGGTTGTGTTGGATGTACGCCAACCCAGCGGTTCTGAGGACATTGCGAAATTACCCCCGGAACCGAAATCCGAGCGGGCCCCGCAACAGGCAAAAGCGGACGAAGCAGCTGAAACTGCAAAGGTGCCGAAAACACCCACGCCACCGGGAAGCGGCGAGGCTAAAGATCCAGCGGCGCAACAACAAACCATCGGTGATGTTGTTACAAAAGCGCCAGCGAAGTCGCCAGTTTCCAAAGAATCGCTCCCGGCAACGCCTAATACTGCAGCTAAAGCGCCAACGGATTTAGCGACATCGAGTTCTGCTGCTGCCGGTGGCGGCAAAGCCGATGGCAAAATTGCCTCCGCAGAGCGGGCCGAAGAAGATGTTGCGACGTCTCAGGGGCAACCCTTGGCGCTCAAGCGTGTGGAGCGCAAGCCGAAGACACCGGCTGAGGGCGAAGAGAATTCGGGTGACGCGGCTAAGGCCGCGCCGCCGGCGCCTGTGGACCCAAAGGCTGGTGTGCGGTTCAAATTCGATTGGGATGAACCCGTCGCTGCCGCGGTGTTCCGTCGCGTTGGGTATATCTGGATAATCTTCGACAAGGCGAGCACGGTTGATGTTCAATCGTTGTTACAGGCCGGCGGAAACTTGATCCAGTCAATTGATCAAGCGCCGTCACCAAAAGCGACCGTGTTGCGGATGCGCGTGTCACGCCGGATCAATCCGACTTTATCCCGCGATGGCTTAAGTTGGATCATCGAGCTGTCGAAACGGGAAACGGCAGTCTCCAAGCCCATCGAGGTCAACGTGCAACCGGACTCACCCGTTGGCCCAAGGATTTTCTTGCCGGTGCTGGAGCCCGGAAAGCCGGTCGGGATCACCGACCCCGCCGTGGGAGACAACCTCGTGGTGGTTCCCGTCATTCCGCTGGGTCATGGTCTACAGAAAACCTTTACATATTCGCAACTTCGGGTCCTTCCGTCGTTGCAAGGTATCGTCATAAAGCCCCTAGTCGATGACCTTCGCGTGCGACCGCTCCGTCAAGGTGTCGAATTGACATCGGGCGCAAAGTTAGCGCTGTCGCCTGTGTCCGCCGACGCCGCCGCCAGGGCGAAGCTTGCCACCACAAAACCGTTGACCAATATCCTTGAATTGGAGAAGTGGGAAGTCACGTCTATCGAACAGTTCAACAAGGACAAGCAGAACCTACAAGATGAGGTCGCGGCGGCGCAGGGCGAACAACGCATTCTTGAACGTTACAATTTAGCACGGTTTTACTTTGCAAACCGGTTTGCCCCGGAAACCCTGGGCGTCTTAGCGGAACTAAAGCGTGAGGAGCCGGAGATTGAAAACGAGCGGGAGTTCCGCCTGATCCGAGGCGGCGCCAGTTATCTTATGGGGCGCCTGTCGGATGCCGCGTCCGATTTTACCCACGGAAGCTTGGATGGGTCCGATGAGGCCAATTTCTGGCGGGCTGCGGTGGTTGCTGAAGCGGGAGACTTGTTGGCGGCAGCCCCGACCCTAACCCGTGTAGGTGTGGTGACAAAGAAGTATCCCAAACAACTCAAACTTCAGATGGGCACGCTGGTTGCCGACGCGGCCGTCGAAATTGGGGATATCCAGTCCGCCAAGACCTACATCAAGGCCATGAAAAAGCTCGAACCCGACGAGGCACAATTGGCTGCTATCGAATTCGTCGAAGGGCGGATGCTTAACCTCAAGGGCGATACGGACGGCGCTATTTCGAAGTGGGAAGGGGTTCAGGAGAAGCGCAACAAATGGATGCGGGCGCGGGCCACCATTGCCCGTACGGAACTGCTTTTGAAATTGGACCGTATGAAGCCGATGGAGGCCATCAAGCAGCTGGAGAGCCTCCGGTTTGCCTGGCGCGGTGATGATTTCGAGTTTGCCTTGCTCCGACGTCTTGGAGGGCTCTATCTGGACGAGGGGATCTATCGCAACGGTCTCCAGGCCCTGCGTCAGGCCGCCACGTACTTCCGCAACAACGAGGAAGCGCCGCAGGTCACCCAGCAGATGGTCGATGTCTTCAACGCGCTCTATTTGGAAGATGGTGCCGACGCGATGCCTTCGGTAACCGCTATCGCGGTTTATGAAGAATTTAAAGAATTGACCCCCGCCGGTGCGAAGGGTGACGAGATGATCCGCAAGCTGGCCGACCGGTTAGCTGGTGTGGACCTCCTCGATCAGGCCGCCGAGATCCTTGAAGGCCAGATCAGATTTCGCCTGAAGGGTGTCTTGAAAGCACAAGTAGGTGCTAGGCTGGCCGTCGTCTATTTGTTAGCGCGCCGATATGACCGTGCGGTAGCCGCGTTGGACGCCACTAATGAACCGGGATTGTCGGAAACGCTGGTCGTGCAACGCCGACATTTAAAAGCAAGAGCGTTAATGGGAATGGATCAGCGCGAACAATCCCTTGAGTTGCTGAAAAAGGATAAGGCAAATGACGCCGACATCTTGCGTGCTGAAATATTCTGGAACGGCGGTGATTGGACCAATGCCTCCCAGTCGTTGCGCAAAGTCGTCAAGGCATCGGGCGCGGAGAAAGATAAGGCGTTGACGCCGGCTCAGGCGCAGCACGTCTTGAATTATGCAATCTCGCTTGTACTGTCCGGCAATGAACGCGGTCTCAGTAGGGTCAGGCGCGAATACGGTCGCGCCGTGGAAACAACGCCCTTGAAAGATGCTTTCCGCCTCGTGTCGTCACCAACGGCGCTGGGCCTGATAGACCCCGCGAGTGTTCAAGCTCGTGTCAAGTTGGTGGAGAATTTTAAGACGTTTCTCACAAACTATAAGAAGCGTCTGAAGGAAAGAGGTTTGAGCGGTGTTATGGATCAAAAATCCGCGGACGCTGGTGAACAATCGGGCGAGGGGGAACAAACGAACCCTGATGGAGCCTCTCAAGACGAAACCAAAGGTGGTTAAGTGTGGCCTCAATTTGTTTCCCGGCCGATAGTTTCGTTAAGTCATCACAAAAAATGTTGGGTAATCACTAAAAAATGCGCCGATCGGAAAATTGCTGAAGAGTTCTGATCTTTCGACAATTGAAGTGCTCGTATGTGACGATGATACGGTTATTTTGCGAATCATGGAGCATATCTTGAGCGAATTGGGCATTGGCCGCGTTCAATCGACGTCCAATCCCAAAACCGCGCTGCAATTGCTGAAAGAGCCGGTTGCAAAACCATTTGATATATTTGTCTGTGATTGGAAAATGCCGGAGATGTCGGGCATCGAGTTGTTGAGGCGCGTGCGGGCTTTGGGAATGTCCACGCAGTTTGTCATGCTGACCGGAAATGCAACACCCGAAGCCGTCAGCGAAGCGGTAGAGTTGGGGGTTGATGCTTATATCGCAAAACCCTTCACGGCGGAGCAGGTGCAACAGAAAATCACGACGGTCGCGAAACGCGTTTTGGCCAAAAGGTAATAGCGGAGTAAAGCTAGCTGCCGCCGAAACTTCTGACCAAAGAGCCGACGACCATGTACCAGCCGTCGACCAAAACGAAGAAAATAATTTTGAAAGGCAGCGCGATGATGATCGGCGGCAACATCATCATGCCCATGGCCATTAAAACCGATGCCACCACCATATCGATAATCAGGAATGGCACAAAAATCAAAAACCCTATTTCAAACGCACGGCGCAATTCGGAGATCATAAATGCTGGAATGAGTATGCGGAGTGGCATCTTATCGGCGCGGACATCTTCATCACGGGCGCCAGAGATATCGACGAACAATTTCAAATCCTGCTCACGAACGTGTTTCATCATGAACGCGCTGAACGGCGCGCTGACCCGTTGAAACGCTTCAAGTTCGTCAATCTCTTCTTCAATCAAAGGCTTGATACCTTGATCATAGGCGGTCTGTATGGTCGGCATCATGACGAAAAGAGATAGAAACAACGCCAGGGATATAAGAACCTGATTGGGTGGCGTTTGTTGTGTGCCCATGGCCGTGCGCAAAAATGAAAGCACAATTAAAATCCGCACGAACGAGGTCACCATGACCAGGATTGATGGCGCCAAGGTAAGGACGGTGACCAGGGCGATGATTTGGATAATCCGTCCAGTCGCCTCGCCGCCTTGACCGAAGTCCAAATTGATTTGCTGTGCGTATGCCGGCTCGCTCAACATCGTGAGCGCTGCCAATAGCCCGAACGTGACGGAAGTCCATAGGCCAAAGCTCAGGCAAGGTTTGAGAAGGGCTCGGAACTGATTCATGCGCTGGCTTCATTGTCGGTCCGCGGGCGCGAGGGTTCCGGTACGTTGCCTGATGGCGTGGATCCGGTTCGCGCCGGTCCGTCGGTTATGCCTCTTTCGATGACCATTTCGGAATTTGGCGTCAGCACGAGTAAGTGTTCTGTGTCGTCTCGCCGAACGAGGACCAACCGCCGCCGGCCGTCTAGCGGCGTAACTTCGACGATACCGAGGCGGCGCTGGCTTTTCGGATTCAAAGCCGCTGTCGGAAATCCCAATCCAGCGCGCCGGCCCAAAAGCGCAAAGATGCCAATCAGGCCGAGAACAAAAACCAAGGCCAAGGCAAAACGTGCGTAATCCATGAATTCCATCAACCGTCGACCTTTTGAGAAGGGGCATTTTCCCGGCCGGTCAATTCGCGTTCCAGATGGGTCAGGTTGGAGAGAATTTCCTCAATTTCTCCAGCCACAGCTTTGCGGTCAAATTGCACAGGCGCCAGCCGCAAGGCTTCGCAGACGGCCTGCACCTCGCCGGTCAGATCGTGCAGATCAACCGCGCCCCCTTCGGAGGCCTGGTTGCGTGCATTGGCAATTCGCTTGGCAATCGCATCGAGGCGCAACCGCAATTCGGAATCCATACCTGTCATTCCATTGCACCTGCGCCGTCTGCTGGTTGGCGCCATTTCTCCGCGAGTGCATCCGCGAGCTCGCGGGTTCGCGCGCCCATTGGGCTTGCACCTTCAGACTTGGTCTCTGTCGGATTTTCGCCGTTGACCTCGTAGAGATAGACAAGGATTTCCGCGACTGCGGCGAAGGCATCTGTGGGGATTTCCGAATCGGTATCGACCATTGACAGCAATTGCGCCAGGTCGGCGTCCTCACGCACCTTAATGCCTTGTGAAAAAGCGATCTCAAGAATCTGTTCCGCGACATTGCCGCAGCCCGCCGCGATGATTTTTGGCGCGTGATCCGTCTCACGTTCTTGGCTTAGGGCGACGGCGAGCGCATCCGGCGTTTCCGGCGGCGGCTTCAGGTTGCCTGTTTCAGGCTCATCTGACGACAATGAGTCTTCCAATCCACTCCGAGAGTCCCACCCAGCGTAATCCTGACGCAGTTGCGTTAACAACTTCTAAAAACTGGCCTGGCGGGACCCCGCAGGGATGCTACCCAAGTGGGCTGTATTGCCGGCGTCTATAGCCCGCATGGCAAGGATGAATTGGACGAATTGACGCGAATCCGGCAGGGTTATGATGCTTGTGGCATAATGTCCGGATCGCTACAGAATACGTCCGATTCAGGCACGCTTAGGAAAACACGATGGCCCACATTTCCGAACCAATTTCATGCCGGCTGGAGATGGAAAGGCGCCTATGTTTTTGAGTGTATTCGATCTATTCAAGATCGGCATCGGGCCGTCGAGTTCGCACACCGTCGGGCCGATGGTCGCGGGGTTGCGATTTATCGGCGAGCTTCGCGATGCCGGGTCATTTGAACGCACGTCCCGCGTCACGGTCCGGCTGCATGGTTCGCTGGCGTTTACCGGCAAAGGCCATGCCACGGATGGCGCCATTATCTTGGGCCTTCTTGGTGCCCGGCCCGATGATATTGATCCCGATGCCGTCCCCAGCCTGATCGCCGGCGTCGCTGACGCCAACCTGCTGGTGCTTGGCGGCACCCACCCAATTGCGTTCAATCCCGCCGAGGATATCATTTTTGATTACGGTCCGGCACTGCCCGGTCACGCCAACGCGATGACATTTGAGGCGTTCACCGATGGCGACGCCATCGTGCGGGCCCGGATTTATTATTCCGTCGGCGGCGGCTTCATCGTCTCTGAGGACGAACTGGGTGCGTTCACCTCGGGCGGCCAGGCCTACCCTGATGTACCGTTTGGGTTCGCCTCGGCGGCCGAAATGTTGACCATGGGTGACGCAGCATCGAAATCCATCGCCGACATGAGGCTCAAGAACGAGTGCACCCAAATGTCCGAGGCTGAGGTGCGTGCCGGCATCGACCATATTTGGGCGGCAATGGACTCGTGCATTCATCGTGGGCTCAGCCAGGAAGGTATTTTGCCGGGCGGCCTGAAGGTCAAGCGCCGGGCCAAGCAAATTCGTGACACCTTGGAAGCCGAGCAAAGCCGCAATATGCGTTTTCAGCATACCGTCATGGACTGGATCAGTCTGTTCGCCATGGCGGTCAATGAAGAGAACGCTGCGGGTGGGCGCATCGTCACGTCGCCTACCAACGGGGCCGCCGGGGTGATCCCCGCGACGCTGCGCTATTATCTGGATTTCTGCCCCGGCGCGTCGAAGACCTGCATCCACACCTTCCTTCTCACGGCCGCGGCCATTGGCGGGTTGATTAAAACCAACGCTTCGATTTCCGGCGCCGAGGTCGGCTGCCAGGGAGAGGTCGGCTCGGCATCGGCCATGGCTGCCGCCGGTCTTTGCGCGGTCTTGGGCGGCACCAACGCGCAAATCGAGAACGCCGCCGAGATCGCCGTCGAGCATCACTTGGGCATGACCTGTGACCCGGTTGGCGGCCTGGTTCAAGTTCCATGTATTGAACGTAACGCCATGGGTGCGGTAAAAGCAGTGAACGCCGCTTCATTAGCCTTGAAAGGCGACGGCACGCATTTCGTGCCGCTCGACACCGCTATTGAGACCATGCGCCAGACCGGCGCCGACATGATGACTAAATATAAGGAGACGTCGGAGGGCGGCCTTGCCGTCAATGTCACCGAATGCTGAACTTACCCGCCCCCTGACCCGAACCGATGACGCCTTGCCGTCATCAGGAGAAGAGCTATGAACAACGAATACGCCAATGACGCTGAAGCACGTCTGTTTTCAAAGACCCTCGCTGAAATTGACCCGGCGATTGCCGCGTCCATTGATGACGAACTGAGCCGCCAACAAGATCAAATCGAGTTGATTGCATCGGAAAATATCGTTTCCAAGGCGGTCATCGAGGCCATGGGCTCGGTGCTCACCAACAAATACGCCGAGGGTTATCCGGGGCGTCGTTATTACGGCGGTTGCGAGCATGCGGATGTCGCCGAAAGCCTGGCCATCGAACGCGCCAAGAAATTGTTCGACTGCGCCTTCGTCAATGTGCAGCCACATTCCGGCGCGCAGGCCAATGGTGCGGTGATGATGGCGTTGCTGCAGCCCGGCGACACGATCTTGGGCATGGCCTTGTCGGCCGGCGGGCATCTGACCCATGGGGCGGCGCCGGCACAATCGGGGAAATGGTTCAACGCCATCCAATATGGCGTAAACAAAGACGACGCCCAGATCGACTTCAATGAGGTCGAGACCCTGGCCATGGAACACAAACCGAAACTGATCATCGCCGGCGGTTCGGCCTATCCCCGGACCATTGATTTCTCCAAGTTTCGCAAAATCGCCGATAAATGCGGCGCCAAATTCATGGTCGATATGGCGCATTTCGCCGGCCTCGTCGCCACCGGCGTGCACCCGAGCCCGCTGCCGTTTGCCGACGTCGTCACCACCACCACCCACAAGACGCTGCGCGGGCCGCGCGGTGGGATGGTCCTCAGTAACGACGAGGCGCTTGGCAAGAAAATCAATTCCGCCGTCTTCCCGGGGCTGCAGGGTGGACCTTTGATGCATGTCATCGCGGCGAAAGCCGTGGCTTTCCATGAAGCGCTGCAACCGGAATTCAAGGAATATTCGCAGCGCGTCGCGGATAGCGCCAAGGCCCTGGCCAAAGTCATTGAAGACCGCGGCTGCGCTGTCGTTTCGGGCGGCACCGACACGCACGTGGTTCTCATTGATTTCCGTCCCAAAAAGCTCACCGGCGACATCGTCGAGGAAGCCATGGAGCGCGCCGGTATGACGTGCAACAAGAACTCGGTGCCGTTTGACCCGGAAAAACCCATGGTCACGTCCGGGGTGCGTGTCGGCACACCGGCCGGCTGCACCCGGGGCTTCGGCGTCGCCGAGTTTGAACGCATCGGCCACCTGATCTCCGACGTCGTCGACGGCCTGGCGGAAAACCGCGATGACAATTCCGCCGCCGAGGCGAAGGCGCGGGCCGAAGTCAGCAAGCTTTGCGAGGCTTTTCCGATTTACTAAAGAAATCGGTGCCACGAACTCAAGCGGGAAGAAAAACTGGCAAATCAAAACTCAAGCGGGATGGGGATGATATTTTGGGACCGTCGCTCCGGTGGAGCGGCGTAAGCCCAGGTTCCCCCCCGGAGGGAAGTCGGCCATCCCGCGCTCCGCAGCCGAATGGGTGTCGGATGGCATATCCTTGTTTCGGGTGGCATATCCTTACTAACGCGTCCCACGACCGGCGCGCCCGAGGTAGCACCGAACCTACCCGCAAGTTTTACTTCGTCAGCATCCGTCAGCAAAAGTCATCATTTGTATGCATTTTCTCGCGTGCATTCAGTTGGTATTGTTTTTAATCAATGACTTAAGCCGGTGTACAAATGTGTACTTGATTTCACTGGAAATCAGCATTTGTCAGCTTTTGTACACGCAAAGTCATCATTTCTGGGATGGTGTGTTGACCAAGCACAACGCTACACGCGCAAAAAAAACTTCGGCGCTAATCCCAATTATCCACCACCATCAAAACATGTGTCGCTCCGGGTGGTGCCACCGGCCCATTCAGGCGACAGCCCTATTCTCAATATAAAATAGCGTGCTTCCCGGGGCGTCGCGGGCAGCATGAGGGTGAGATAAGAATATAAAATTGGAAAACAAACCCTGAATAAGATATATTTCAAGATTTTGTCATGTCGCGATTTGCCTGCTCTATGCCCGCAAGCAGACATAGCGGCAACGGCGATGTCATGTCCGAGATTAGCCCGGAGCGGAAGTTCTTATCACCCACAGCTTAGTTAACCAGCGTATTGGTTGTCCCACTCAAGAATGACGTTGAAACTGATTGATATCCGATCATCATTTTCGACGCGCTCAGGGTCAAAATCCGCGACGAGGGGGTGGTCCGCAACAAGGCGGTCTATCTGGCGCTGGGCTTCACCATTGAGGGCCACAAAGAGATTCTGGGCCTGTGGATCGAGCAGACCGAGG